>MGSU01000332.1:0-10422 GCA_001799195.1 Deltaproteobacteria bacterium RIFOXYA12_FULL_61_11
GGTCGAGCACGGTCTCGAGGCGACGCAACACTTCGGGTTTGATGCGTTCGTATTGGGTTTTGAGGTCAATGAATTGCATGATCGTCCTCGTGGGGTTGGGAGGAGGGAAATGGCTCAGGCCCGCTGGAAGGAACGATAGTCCTGGGTGCCGGCGGCGAGCTCGGTCGGTAGGGGCTCATCCTCGGGGAGGTCGAGACAGCGAACCGCTCCGTCCTCGAGGTGATACCGTAGGCCACTCTCTGGGCATACCATCAATCCCGCGGCATCGGGTGCCGGCAAGGGGAGACCGTGGCGGCTCATGTAGCCTCGTGGCCGTCCGGGGACACCGACGATCAGGGCATAGTCGGGCACGTCCTTGGTCACCACCGCTCCGGCTGCGATGAAGGCGTACCGGCCGATAGTCACCCCGCAGACCACGGTGGCGTTGGCTCCGATACTGGCGCCGCGGCGGATCAAGGTCCGTTCGTACAGACTGTGCCGGAGGACCTGGGAACGCGGATTGGTCACGTTGGTCAACACGCACGAGGGACCCAGAAAAACATCGTCCTCGATCACGGTGCCGGTGTAGACCGAGACGTTGTTCTGGATCTTGACGTTGTCGCCGAGCACCACGTCGGCGGCGATGAAGACGTTCTGACCGAGGTTACAGCGCCGACCTAAGGTGGCACCGGCCATGATGTGGCAGAAGTGCCAGATCTTGGTGCCCTCGCCGAGGGAAGAGGGTTGATCCACGAAGCTGGAAGGGTGGACGAAGACGTTGGACATAGGCACCTCGCGGTTCAGCGCTCGCCGCGCAAGAATGAGTGAGAGTTCTCGCCGCCTCCGGTGGGTGCACTATTGCGAATGGAGTGGGCGAGCTTGATGGAGGTCCGTGCGTCGTCGAGGCCGAAACCGCGACCGTTGAGGATCTCACGGTAGCTGGCAGTGTGCAGATCGGTGAAGCCTTCGCTGAACTCGACCTCCTCTCCGTCGATGGAAATGGAGCGGAAGGTCGGTTTCCCTTCGGCGCGGACTGCCTCGGGGAGACGATTGCGGTCGATCGAGAGCATCCAGCGCACCTTGGCCCGTTCGTGTTCGAGGTATCCGGCACAGGTCCGGGCATCGGAGAGATGGACTTCTTGGAACTCGACCGCGCCGAAGAGCCATTGCAAGAGGTCGAAGAAGTGGATGCCGATGTTGGTGGCCAAACCACCGGAGCGCTCGATGTCGCCCTTCCAGCTATAGAGGTACCACAGTCCACGGGAGGTGATGTAGGTCAGTTGCACCTGGTGCTTCTCCCCCCGAGGGGCTGCCAGCAAACGTTCGCGCAGGGCGATGAGGGCGGGATGCAGGCGGAGTTGGAGGATGGTATTGACCTTTCTCCCCGTCTCCTGTTCGAGTTGTTGCAGGGCCTCGAGGTTCCAGGGATTGAGCACCAACGGTTTCTCGCAGATGGCGTCGGCGCCGAGGCGCAGGGCGAAACGCACGTGAGCATCGTGCAGGAAGTTTGGCGAGCAGATGCTGACATAGTGTACCGCCTCGGCCTCGGACCGTCGGCGCAACTTTTCACAGTGACGATCGAAACGTTCGAATTCTTTGAAAAAGCTTATTTCGTGCGAGAACTGGTCGAGCAGTCCTACGGAATCATTGGGGTCCAGGGCCGCGATGGTTCGATGACCCGTCTCCTTGATGGCTCGCAGGTGGCGGGGGGCCACGAAACCACCCACTCCGATGATAGCGAAGTTCTTGCTGTCCACTGCTCCTCCTTCCGCGCGCTCGAACCACGGCGACGAGGCGGCCGACGCCGGTGTCGAGGTATGGGGCCGGCGGTGGAAAAAGTCAAGGTTTGCCCGTCAGGGCTTGCTCGACCCTCTCTCGATAACGAGTCGCGAAGGCTTCCGGTATCGCGTAGGCGCGTTCACGGGCCAAGGCCAGGAAGACCCCGGCCAAGCGTAGATGATGTTTCTCGAAGAAGCCGACACAGAGATTAAAGGCGGTTTCGCCGCTGCGGTCACCGAGGTGGTGGGCCAGGAGGAGGTGACGCAGGGCTTCATCCAAGCGGCCCTGGTCGTGGAGGTGGTGGGCCAGTTCGGCATGCAGGTCTGCGAAGCAGGGTTCGGTTTCCAGGAGGCGGCCCGCGCTCTTGATGAAGGCGAAGACCGAACCTCCGGTGCCGGGACGGGGGGCTTCGCGATACGACACGAGCGTCCGCAGTTCCTCGGCGCGGCGGCGATACTCGGCAGCTAGGCCGGCAAGATCGGGCAACAGGCTGTCCAGGGGGCGCTCGTCTCCCTCGGCGGGTACTTCGTCCGGCCAACGAGTGCGGAGTTCGGTGCGTATTCGGCCGGCCTCTTCCGATAAACCGAGCTCGCGCAAGACTTCGTACAAGTGCAGGCCCGCGGTGAGTTGCCCGGGGTAGAGGAGCAAACTCTCGCGCAGTGCCGCGACGGCGAGCAAGGCTTCGCCGTGCTGCAGGTAGATCTCGGCCAGCAGGTTGAGCGCATCGGTCAGCCGAGGATTTTCCTGGAGCGCCGTGTGGAGCAGGTGTAGGGCTTCCCGGGCTCGGCCTTCCTGGTTCAGGAGCAAGGCCCCAGTATAAAGGATATAGGGATGCTCCGCACCGAGTTCTCTCAGGGTCACCAGCATGGACATGGTCTCTTGCCGACGTTCGGCGATGAGCGCCGTTGGGTCGATCGGAGAGCCGGGGATATAAAGGATAGAGGGCGGCTTGGCAAGGTCCGGAGGAGTGGAGGAGTGGAGGCCGAGCAGACCGAGGAGCAGGAGTCGTGGAACCCACCGCGATATTCGGGCTGTACCGGTGGTCGAGCCGGGCGCGAGTCGTCGCGTGTAGGCCTCGGCACAGGCAGCGGAGCAGAAGTCGCGAGGTCCTCGGGAACAGGTGGTCTCGAGAGTACAGGGGCCACCGCACTCCCAGCAACTCCTGGTTTCCTTCTGGGGGTAGCCCTTCAGTAAAGGGAGGATTTCAGTTTTGGGTGGTACGAGGGGTCCTGTCACCTCTCACCCCCACCATGCTCATCCTTGCGCGTGGCGGGGGACCCCCGTCGGTGCCACCCCGGCGATGGAGTGATCACACATGTGCAATTCACCCAAAACTGAACTTTACTGAAGGCATACTCCTGTGGGGTGTTTCTAGTGGACAAGACAGGACGACCTCGCTAGAACCTGGGACGGAATGAGTATATATCACCCGGAAATGACCGACCAGGGACAGTTGCTAGAACCCGTGCCGGAAACCTCTCCAGGCGCTTCCGTTCGGGACTTCGTGATCCTCCCGCGGCGGCAGCTCTATGCCCTGGCCGGATGTTCCCTCGCCCTGACCTCCTTGTTGTTGGTCGTGGCCTTCCTCCTGGGCAAACACGTGGGGATCGAGGTGGCCAGGCTCGAACTCCTCTCAGGACCTCCTCGGCACGGTTCGACGGTATATCGGTATCACGACGTGGTGTTGGAACTCGAAGAACCCTTGGTTCCTCATAGCGTCACGGACGTTTCGGTGGCTGTGGCAGCGCCCCCCACGAGCCCTTCGCTTGCGCCAGTTACCCCGGCCCTCGAGGTCGAAGAGGTAACAACCGAACCCGTTCATCCTGCCGAGCTTCTGAAGGAACCCGAAAATCCTCCCCAGGCGGGTTCTCCTCACAAGGAAGCCATCTCAGTATCTTCGGATACGAAGGCCGCCACCCCCCTATCGCCCCGAACCTCCCGTGGCCAGGAAACCTCCCCGAACAGAGGAGGAGTACCCAGCTACACCATCCAGATCGCCTCGGTCGACCAGGAGCGGCAGGCGGAGAAGCTGATCCAGGAGATGGCCAAAGTCGGGTACGAGGCCTACTGGACCCAGTACCAGCACGAAGGCAAAACGTATTTCCGGGTCCGTATCGGACGTTACGAAGAGAAGGAAGAGGCCGAACGGATGCGTACGGCCATTGCCCGTCATATCCGCCACGAGCCCTTCGTCGCCGAGTACGAATGAGCGGTCCGTCCAACCCGAGGAAGGAAGTTGCCCATGACCCAACCCAGTTCCACCCGCCCGACGGATCGACGACCTCGACCGGCTCGGAACGATACTCTCCAGGAACAGGCGAGAACTGAAGAAGAAGGCCTAGTCTCCGGACGGAACGCTGTTCTCGAGGCGGCAGTTGCCGGCACTCGCCATATCGATACCTTGTACGTCCAGCGAGGCTCGCGCTTCTTGGCCGAGCAACCGGCCCTCGAGGAACGGCTACGAGCCGAGGGAGGAAAGATCCGGTTGGTACCCCGCGAGACTCTCGATCGGTTGGCGGGGCATTCCCAACACCGTGGGGTGGTAGCGCGCATGACGCCCTTCCTTTATACACCCTACGAAGAGATCCTGGCCGAGCTTACCGACGGGCAGCTCTTCCGAGTAGTGGTCGCCGATGGAGTCGAGGACCCCCGCAATCTTGGTGCCCTGTTACGTACCGCCGTTGGTGCGGGCTACGGTGCCGTGGTCCTGCCCAAGGACCGCTCGTGCGGGGTGACGGAAACCGTGTTGAGGACCTCGGCAGGCATGGCCGCTCATGTGCGCGTGGTGAGGACGGGAAACTGTGTTGATGCCCTCGATCGGTTGGCCGGGACCGGGACCTGGCTCTATGGGTTGCACATGACCGGCCGGGACTTCCGGGGCGTCGTACCCGATGAGAGGCCGAGTGCCCTGGTCGTAGGCGGGGAACGGAGCGGTTTGCGCGAGGTGGTGAGGAAGCGTTGTGACGAGTTGGTCGGAGTGCCGCTCGCCCCCGGGGCAGAATCCCTCAATCTGGCGGTCGCCTTTGCCGTAGTCGCTTTCCAACTCGCGGGGAGAAAGGCTTGATGCAGAGAGGATCAGTTAGCGAGTTCAATACTCGGTACCGACTGGCGCTCGATCCCAAGGGAAGCAGTCTTTGGAGAAATTTCCTTTTTCCCTTGACATGGGCACGAGAATTGTATAGTCACACACACCTGTTTCCGTGCGCACACTGCTAGGTGCATTGTGTCTACGGAGCGCTGGCGTAGCTCAATCGGTAGAGCAGCTGATTTGTAATCAGCAGGTTGCGGGTTCAAGTCCCTTCGCCAGCTCTCGAAGGTAGGGAAGGAGAGAGAATACGGAGAGGTTCCCGAGCGGCCAAAGGGGACGGGCTGTAAACCCGTTGGTGTACGCCTACGAAGGTTCGAATCCTTCCCTCTCCATAGTTGGTGACTTAGAAGCGGGAGTAGCTCAGTTGGCTAGAGCATCAGCCTTCCAAGCTGAGGGTCGCGGGTTCGAACCCCGTTTCCCGCTTCGGACCATGCGTAGGCATGGCGGAGCCGCCCACGTAGCTCAGTAGGTAGTAGCACTTCCTTGGTAAGGAAGAGGTCACCGGTTCAAATCCGGTCGTGGGCTTCATCCGGTTCCCCTGAGTGGGGCAGAGCCTTTTTCAATGTTGGAGGACGAGAATGGCGAAGCAGAAGTTCGAACGGAAGAAACCCCATGTCAACGTTGGTACTATCGGCCATGTAGACCACGGTAAGACCACCTTGACCGCAGCGATCACCAAGGTGTGCGCCGACCTCGGTCTGGCCTCCTTCGTAAGTTACGACCAAGTCGCCAAGGCCTCGGAATCCCAGGGCCGTCGTGATGCGACGAAGATCCTGACCATCGCGACCTCGCACGTCGAGTATTCGACAGCAAACCGCCATTACGCCCATGTCGACTGCCCGGGGCACGCAGACTACGTCAAGAATATGATCACCGGTGCGGCCCAGATGGACGGTGCAGTCCTCGTCGTCAGCGCCGCGGATGGTCCCATGCCTCAAACCCGTGAGCACATCCTGCTGGCCCGCCAGGTAGGCGTCCCCACGATCGTCGTGTACTTGAACAAAGTCGATATCGTCGACGATCCGGAGTTGCTCGAGTTGGTCGAAATGGAAGTCCGCGAACTGTTGTCCGAGTACAACTTCCCCGGCAACGATCTTCCCGTCATCCGCGGTGCGGCCTTCAAGGCCCTCCAAGGCGAGAAGAGCGAGATCGCCGACAAGTCGATCGTCGCACTGCTGAAGGCGCTCGACGAGTACGTACCCATCCCCACCCGTGAGATCGACAGGCCCTTCTTGTTGGCGGTCGAAGACGTCTTCAGTATTTCCGGACGCGGCACCGTGGCGACCGGACGTATCGAGCGCGGGAAGGTCAGGGTCGGCGACGAAGTCGAGATCGTGGGTATTCGCGCGACCAGCAAGACCGTGGTCACCGGTGTCGAGATGTTCCGCAAGCTGATGGACGAGGGCGTAGCCGGGGACAACGTCGGTTGCCTGCTCCGCGGTGTGAAGAGGGATGAGATCGAGCGCGGGCAGGTACTTGCTGCGCCGAAGTCGATCACCCCGCATACCCATTTCAAGGCCCAGGTGTACGTCTTGAAGAAGGATGAGGGCGGTCGCCATACCCCGTTCCTGAACGGTTACCGCCCGCAGTTCTACTTCCGCACCACCGACGTGACCGGTTCGGTGCAATTGCCCAAGGACGTCGAGATGGTCATGCCCGGCGACCATATCGAGATGGAAGTCACCCTGATCAACCCCATCGCCATGGATGAGGGCTTGCGCTTCGCCATCCGTGAAGGTGGACGTACCGTAGGTTCAGGTGTGGTCGTGTCGATCATTGAGTAAACCCGAGCGCTGAGACGAAGCCATGAAGGTCATCGTGCAAATGACGTGTGGGGAATGCAAGAACCGCAATTACTCGTTCAAGAAGAACAAGAAAGGCGGCGAGAAGCTGAACCTGAAGAAGTACTGTCGGCACTGCCGGCGGCACACCCCGCACAAGGAATCGAAGTAAAGGGAAGAGCGAAGGCCAGTAGCTCCAACGGTAGAGCGTCGGATTCCAAATCCGAGTGTTGGGGGTTCGAATCCCTCCTGGCCTGTTTCGCTAGAGAAACCGAGGACGACGATGTTGACTGGTACGACAGAAGATCGCCGGTGGGTCTACCTGAGCTATGGGTTGCTCGCAGCGATAGCCGTCTTCGTCACGCACAAACTCCTGTTCGCGATTTTGAAGACGGGCAAGCTCAGTGTGTACATGATATTCGGGAAGGTTCCGGTGACGTATCTCGTCGCCGTGGCGCTGGTCGGGGTCGGCTTGTACGTGGCAATGCGCCGCACCGCTATGGACAAGTTCAGCTCTGAAACGATCATGGAACTGAAGCGGGTCGCCTGGCCGAACCGAAAAGAGACCTCTGGTTCGACCGTGGTCGTCCTGGTCGTGGTCGTCTTCTTCGGGCTGTACCTCGGGTTGTGGGACTTCATCTGGTCCAAACTGCTGCAGTTGGTCCTGTGAGCGGGGAGGCTTTCGTGTCCGAGCAGAAGAACGAGATGCAATGGTATGTGGTCCACACCCAGTCCGGGTGTGAATACCGCGCCAAGGCCTCGCTCGAGGAGCGGGTCAAGACCTCGAAGATGGAACGTTTCTTCGGGGAAGTCTTGATCCCGACCGAGAACGTGGTAGAGACTATCAAGGGCAAGAAGAAGACCTCTACCCGTAAATTCTTCCCGGGCTACATCCTGGTCAAGATGATCCTTAATGACGATAGCTGGCACTTGGTGCACAGCACCCCCAAGATCTCGGGTTTCGTCGGCGGACAGAAGACCATGCCGAGTACCGTACCGGAAGAAGAGGTCCAACGGATCACCACCCAGATCACCGAAGGGAAGTTCAAGCCCAAGCCCAAGGTGTCTTTCGAAAAGGGAGAATCGGTCCGCGTCATCGAAGGGCCTTTCTCGAACTTCAATGGGGTAGTCGACGAGGTACGCCCCGAGAAGGGCAAGGTTCGTGTTCTCGTCAGCATTTTCGGACGTTCCACTCCTGTCGAACTCGAGTTCGTACAGGTTGAGAAGAGCTAGGAGTCGTCATGGCCAAGAAAATTGTCGCACAGGTCAAACTACAGATTCCCGCAGGTCAGGCTAACCCCTCGCCGCCGGTCGGTCCCGCTTTGGGCCAGCATGGGGTCAACATCATGGCCTTCTGCAAGGACTTCAACTCCAAGACCCAATCGCAAATGGGTATGATCATCCCCGTGGTGATCAGTATCTATGCCGACCGTTCCTTCTCCTTCATTACGAAAACGCCTCCGGCCTCCATTCTCCTGATCAAAGCGGCCAAGCTGGAGAAGGGATCAGCGATACCGAACAAGACCAAGGTGGGCAAGGTCACAAAACAACAGGTTCGCGAGATCGCGCAGACCAAGTTGCCCGACCTCACCGCGGCCTCGCTCGAAGCAGCGGTCAGAACCGTTGAGGGAACAGCGCGCAGTATGGGAATCGAAATCGTCTGAGGAACAGAGCATGGCAATTCACGGCAAGAAGTACAACCAGGCAATCGAGAAGATCGATCGGCAACGGCGGTATCCCGTGGCCGATGGCATGACCACACTGGTCACCACGGCGACCGCAAAGTTCGATGAAACCATCGACGTAGCGGTCAATCTCGGGGTCAACCCCAAACATGCGGACCAGATGGTCCGTGGCTCTGTCGCCCTGCCCCACGGCACCGGCAAGCAGGTGAGAGTCCTTGTCTTCGCGCGTGGCGATAAAGAGCGAGAAGCCCAGGAGGCAGGCGCAGATTACGTCGGCAACGACGAGTTGATCGACAAGATCAAGGACGGTTGGCTCGAGTTCGACGCTGCCGTAGCCACCCCTGATATGATGAAATTCGTCGGTAAGATCGGCCGCATCCTCGGCACCCGCGGACTCATGCCCAACCCCAAGGTCGGGACGGTCACCCCGGATGTGGGCACGGCAGTGCGCGAGATCAAGGCCGGTAAGATCGAGTTCAGAGTCGAGAAGACCGGGATCATCCATGCCCCCATCGGGCGGGCATCCTTCGGCGCCGAGAAGCTTCAGGTCAATCTCTTGGCCCTGATCGAACGCCTCAATAAACTCAAGCCTGCGAGCGCCAAAGGTACCTATATCAAGGCGCTCACGGTGAGTTGCACCATGGGGCCCGGCATCAAGCTCGACCCTCTCGATATCAAGAACTACATGAAGTGACTTCAGACTCCCGGCACCGAGGTCTGGGGATTGTAGAGAGGATGAACGATGAACAAGGCAGAGAAGCAGGAAACCATCGAGAGTTTCGGTAAGTTATTTACCGAGATGAAGGGCTCGGTGCTGGCCGATTTCAGAGGCCTCAACGTCCTGAAAGTAACGAAATTGCGCGCAGATCTGCGCAAAGAAAAGATCGGGTACAAGGTGGTGAAGAACACCCTTGCCCGGCAAGCCTGCATGGGTACCAAGAGCGAAGTCCTCAAGGACAAATTCGTGGGTCCCATTGCCATGGTCTACACCCTGGGCGATCCAGTCCAGTTGGCGAAGTTCATTAACGACTACGCCAAGAAAGAAGACAAGTTCGCCATCAAGGTTGGGTGTGTCGAGGGGCGCTTGCTCGATCCCGACCAACTCAAGGTCTTGGCGACGATGCCTCCACGTGAGGTGATGTTGGCCCGCGTCCTCGGCACCCTGAATGCGCCGATCGGCGGACTGGTGAATGTGTTGGCCGGTACGATACGTTCCTTCGTGCAGGTACTTGGAGCGATCGAGAAGAAAAAGGGCGGAACGGCCGAGTAAAAGGCCGCTGACAAGGTTAGGGCGAACCCAAATCCAGGGGCTGCTGGCATTTTGATCCACTGGTCGCTGGCATGGTAGATGGTTAGGAGGACACAAATGGCCGAGAAGATGACGCAGGCAGATCTCATTCAGTTCATCGAGAACATGACCGTGCTCGAGCTCTCCGAGTTGGTCAAAGCCTTGGAAACTAGGTTCGGCGTGAGCGCTGCCGCACCGATGATGGCGATGCCCATGATGGGGGCTGCCGCGGCAGACGCCGCTCCCGAGGTCGAGGAGCAGACCGAGTTCACGGTCAATCTGACCGAGGTGGGAGCCCAGAAGATCCAGGTCATCAAGGTCGTACGCGCCTTGACCGGGCTCGGTCTGAAGGAAGCCAAAGACTTGGTTGATACTGCCCCGAAGCCGATCAAAGAAGGCATCTCCAAGGAAGAGGCCGAGAAAATTAAGAAAGAGGTCGAGGAAGTCGGCGCAAAAGTCGAGATCAAGTGAGCGACGACGCGATGGTGTTACGTCTCACCGCCCTCCAAGGGAAGGAAGAGACAGGCACCGATCGCCGGCGACGTTCCAGGCCGCGCAGAGGATCGTATTTGCTGGGAATGGCAAAGGAATCTCTGAGCGTGCGACTGCGCCCGGTGGTATTCGGGCCGAGCGCGGCTGCTCGGGCTGCGGGGGAGCGAGTATTTACTTGCCCCTCGCGGCCCGTCGTGCTTCCTGGTACAGGTCCGTCGGTCCCGCCGTCGGGTCCACTCAGTTCGAGCGCGTCTGCTGGGGGCCGGGGTTACCCGCTGCTGTCCGGCAGGGATTCTCAGGTCACTACTCAAGTGGGGTCCACCCATGGTG
>MGSU01000332.1:10430-38259 GCA_001799195.1 Deltaproteobacteria bacterium RIFOXYA12_FULL_61_11
GAACAATAGCAGGATTCGTAAGAATTTCGGCCGTATCAAGCCGATCATGGAGACGCCCAACCTGATCGAGATCCAGAAGAAGAGCTATGCCGATTTCCTGCAACTCGACAAGCGCCCGGAAGAGCGCGAGAACATCGGGTTGCAGCGCGTCTTCCATAGCGTTTTCCCGATCCGGGACTTCAACAAGACCTCCTCCCTGGAGTTCGTATCGTACAGTTTGGACAAACCCAAGTACGATGTGGCGGAATCCCTCAAGCGCGGCATGACGTTCGCTGCTCCGCTGAAGGTCGTCATCCGGTTGGTGGTCTGGGATATCAACGAAGACACCGGAGCGCAGAGCATCCGCGACGTCAAGGAACAGGAGATCTACTTCGGTGAGATCCCGATCATGACCGAGACCGGGACCTTCATCGTCAACGGTACCGAACGAGTCGTCGTCAGCCAACTGCACCGCTCCCCGGGCGTCTTCTTCGATCACGACAAGGGCAAGTCGCACAGCAGTGGCAAGCAACTCTACAACGCCAGGATTATTCCGTATCGCGGTTCGTGGATCGATTTCGAGTTCGACCACAAAGACATCGTCCATGTCCGCATCGATCGCCGGCGCAAGTTCCCTGCAACCATTTTTCTCAAGGCGCTCGGTTATTCCGAGGAAGAGTTGCTCAACTTCTTCTATCTCTCGGAGCACGTCGTCCTCGAGGATGACGGTACCCTGCGTAAGAGCATTGTCCCGGACTTGCTCGAAGGTCAGACCAATCAGATCGATATCGTCGATCAGGCCAGCGGCAAGGTCCTCTTCAAGAAGGGAAAGAAGTTCACCCGCAAGACCTCGATCCCCCGGCTCCTGGAAGCTGGCCTCGAGTACATCCCGGTGCTGCCTGAAACCGTGATCGGTCAAGTCGTCGCCTACGATGTGGTCGACGAGAGCACGGGCGAGGTCGTGGTCCAGTGCAACGAGGAACTCACCGAGGCCAAGATCGAAGAACTCAGGCAACGGGGGATCCGCGAGTTCGACGTTTTCTACATCGACAATTACAACATCAGCTCGTCCTTCCGGGACACCTTGCTCATCGACAAGGTTTCCACCACGGCAGAAGCGGTGATGGACATCTACAAGCGGATGCGACCGGGCGAGCCCCCGACCATGGATATGGCCAGGCATTATCTCGAAAACCTGTGTTTCAACCCCGAGCGCTATGACCTCTCGAAGGTCGGCCGTCTCAAGCTCAACCACAAGTTCGGCTTCGAGGATGTCCCTCTGGAGTTGCAGATCCTGCGCAAGGACGACATCCTTGCCGTGCTCAAGTACTTGCTAGAGCTCAAGGACGGCAAGCACGACATCGACGATATCGACCACCTCGGCAACCGCCGCGTGCGTTCGGTCGGCGAGTTGGTGGAGAACCACTATCGCATCGGTCTGGTGAGGATGGAACGGGCGATCAAGGAGCGGATGACCCTCCAGGAGGTCGATACCCTGATGCCCCACGAGTTGGTCAATGCCAAGCCGGTGCAGGCAGTGGTCAAGGAGTTCTTTGGCAGCAGCCAACTCTCCCAGTTCATGGACCAGACAAATCCGCTCTCCGAGATCACCCACAAGCGCCGACTGAGCGCCCTCGGTCCCGGTGGTATGACCCGCGAACGAGCGGGTTTCGAAGTCCGCGATGTGCATTCCACCCATTACGGCCGAGTGTGCCCTATCGAAACCCCTGAAGGTCCGAACATCGGCCTCATCGCCTCGCTCTCGAGCTATGCCAGGGTCAATGACTACGGTTTCATCGAGACCCCCTACCGGACTGTCGAGAACGGACGACTCACCGACGAGGTCAAGTTCTACACCGCCCTCGACGAGGAAAAACACATCATCGCCCAGGCTAATGCCGAGGTGGACAAAGACGGCAAGTTCGTCGATGAATACATCTCCGCTCGCCGTAGGGGCGACTTCATCATGCCCCGGCCGGACGAGATCAGTCTGATGGACGTCTCTCCCAACCAACTCGTCAGTATTGCGGCTTCGCTCATCCCCTTCCTCGAGAACGACGATGCCAACAGGGCCCTGATGGGGTCGAACATGCAACGTCAGGCCGTACCCCTGCTCTCGACCAGCGCCCCGCTGGTCGGCACCGGGGTCGAGCGCAAGGTCGTCCAAGATAGCGGCGTGACCGTTGTGGCTACCGAAGACGGAGTGGTGGAATCCGTCGATGCCACGCGCATCGTCATCCGCGCGACCAGTTCCGAGAATGAAGGGCCTGGGGTACATATTTATAATCTATTGAAATACAAACGTTCAAATCAGAATACCTGCATCAACCAGAAGCCCATCGTGAAGAAAGGCGACGCGGTCAAGAAGGGGGATATCATCGCCGATGGTCCCGGCACCGATACCGGGGAGTTGGCCCTCGGCCGCAACGTCCTGGTCGCCTTCATGCCCTGGGGCGGGTACAATTTCGAAGATTCCATTCTCATGAGCGAGCGCATCACCAAGCGCGACATTTTCACCTCGATCCACATCGAGGAATTCGAGTGTCTGGCCCGCGACACCAAGCTCGGCAAGGAGGAAATCACCCGCGACATCCCCAATGTCGGCGACGAGGCCATGCGCGATGTCGATGAAACCGGTATTGTTCGGATCGGCGCCGAGGTCAAACCCGGGGACATCCTGGTGTGCAAGATCACTCCCAAGGGCGAGACCCAGCTCTCACCCGAGGAAAAATTGCTCCGGGCCATCTTCGGCGAGAAGGCGGGCGATGTCCGCGACACCTCGCTCCGGGTTCCTCCGGGTGTGGCGGGCACGATCATCGATACCGTGATCTACTCGCGGGAAGGAGTGGAGAAGGATGCCCGCACCCGAGAGATCGAGGAGCTAGAGATCCAAAAGTACATGAACGATATGGAGGACGAGATCCGCATCATCAAGGAAGGGGCGTATGACCGCATTCGCGGTTTGCTGGTCGGTCAGACCACGGCCTCGCGGATCATCGACGAAGATACCGGGGAGGTTCTGCTCGAGGCCGGAGTCAAGCTCGACGCCAAGACCCTTCAACGCATCTCTCCCTCCCGCTTCTATCAGATCACCCTCGAGGACGGAGTCGACATCGAGGAGAAGATCAATCGCATCCTGATCCGCATGAACGAGAGCGTTAATGGGGTACGCACCGACTTTAACGAGAAGATCGACCGCTTGCAGCGCGGCGACGAGTTGCCGCCAGGGGTCATCAAGATGGTCAAGGTCTACGTCGCGACCAAACGCAAGTTGCAGGTCGGAGATAAAATGGCCGGTCGGCACGGCAACAAGGGAGTCGTGTCGATGATCCTGCCCGAGGAGAGCTTGCCCTTCATGGAAGATGGCACTCCCCTGGATCTCGTCCTCAACCCCCTCGGTGTACCCTCCCGAATGAACGTCGGTCAGATCCTCGAAACCCATCTCGGTTGGGCGGCGTATGGGCTCGGCCAGCAGATCCAGCGTTTCATCGACGAGAACTATTCGCCGGACAAGTTGAAGAAGTTCTTGTTGAAGGTCTACGAGGGAGATGCCAAGCTGCTCAAGGAAATCAAGGCCGCCGATGACGAGACCGTGCGCGCGTTGTGCCGTAAGCTCGCCGCCGGAGGCGTCCACATGGCCACGCCGGTCTTTGACGGTGCCAAGGAAGAGCAGATTTTCGATCTGCTCAAGACCAGCGGATTGCCGGACAGCGGCCAAACCAGGCTGCGCGACGGTCGGACCGGGGAGCTGTTCCATTTCCCGGTCACGGTCGGGATCATCTATATGCTCAAGTTGCATCACCTGGTGGACGACAAGATCCATGCTCGTTCCATCGGACCCTATTCGCTGGTCACCCAGCAACCGCTCGGTGGTAAGGCCCAATTTGGCGGTCAGCGTCTCGGCGAAATGGAAGTGTGGGCCCTCGAGGCCTATGGCGCGGCTTACACCCTGCAGGAGTTCCTGACGGTCAAGTCCGATGACATCTATGGTAGGACCAAGATGTACGAGACTATCGTCAAGGGAGAGACAAATACCACCATCGGTCTGCCGGAATCTTTCAACGTCTTGGTCAAGGAACTCAAGAGCCTCGCCCTCGACGTGGATCTGATCGAGACCAACCCCAGTCACTAATTCCCGGCGGGATCAGGAGGAGACAGTGGTTACCGATCTGTTCAGCCTGTTCGATAAGGTCAAGTCACCGCACAGCTTCGATGCCATCCGCGTCGGTCTGGCCTCCCCGGAGAAGATCCGCGAGTGGTCCCACGGCGAGGTCAAGAAGCCCGAGACGATCAACTACCGCACCTTCAAACCGGAACGCGACGGTCTGTTCTGCGCGAAGATCTTCGGCCCGGTCGAGGACTATGCCTGCAACTGCGGCAAGTACAAGCGCATGAAGCATCGCGGCATCGTGTGCGAGAAGTGCGGCGTTGAGGTCATCCAGTCCAAGGTTCGCCGTGAGCGCATGGGCCACATCAACTTGGCCACTCCCGTGGCGCACATTTGGTTCCTCAAGAGTCTGCCGAGCAGATTGGGTAACATGCTCGACATGAGCCTCAAGGATCTGGAAAAGGTCCTTTACTGTGAGAGTTATGTGGTCACCGATCCCGGCGACACACCTCTCGAAGAGGGCCAACTGCTGAGCGAGCAGAAATATAACGAGGCGCTCGAGGAATTCGGAGCCGGCTTCACCGCCGGTATGGGAGCAGAGGCGATCAAAGAACTGCTCCAGAAGATCGATGTCGAGGAACAGGCCGTGTCGCTCCGAGCCCAACTCGCCGAGACCACGTCCGAGGCGAAACGCAAGAAGATAGCCAAACGGCTCAAGGTCATGGAATCGTTCCGCGGTTCGGGCAATCGGCCCGAGTGGATGATCCTGGACGTGATTCCGGTGATCCCGCCGGATCTCCGCCCGCTGGTTCCCCTCGACGGTGGACGTTTTGCGACCTCGGACCTCAACGACCTCTACCGCCGGGTGATTAACCGCAACAATCGGCTGAAGAGACTCAAAGAACTCAATGCACCCGAGATCATCATCCGTAACGAGAAAAGGATGTTACAGGAGGCTGTCGACGCCCTGTTCGACAATGGTCGCCGCGGCAAGACTATCACCGGCGCCAATAAGCGTCCGCTCAAGTCCCTCTCGGACATGATCAAGGGCAAGCAGGGGCGTTTTCGCCAGAACCTCCTCGGCAAGCGCGTTGACTATTCCGGCCGCTCGGTCATCGTGGTCGGTCCTGACCTCCGCTTGCACCAGTGCGGGTTGCCCAAGATCATGGCCCTCGAGTTGTTCAAACCTTTCATCTACAACAAACTCGAAGAGCGCGGTTATGTCACCACGCTCAAGAGCGCCAAGAAGATGGTCGAGAAAGAGCGTCCCGAGGTGTGGGACATCCTCGAAGAGGTCATCAAGGAACACCCGGTACTGCTCAACCGTGCTCCGACCTTGCACCGTCTCGGCATCCAGGCCTTCGAACCGGTCCTGGTCGAGGGGAAGGCTATTCGGCTCCACCCGCTGGTCTGTGTGGCTTTCAATGCGGACTTCGACGGCGACCAAATGGCAGTGCACGTACCCCTCTCGATCGAAGCCCAGGTCGAGGCTCGGGTGATCATGCTCTCGACCAACAACATTCTCAGCCCGGCTAATGGCCAACCCATTATCGTTCCGACCCAGGACATCGTCCTCGGTATCTACTACCTGACCAGAGACCGCATCGGTGCTCGTGGCGAGGGCATGCGCTTCTCCTCTCCCTCCGAGGTGCGCGTCGCCTACGACCAGTCCGCCATCGACCTCCATGCTCGTATTTTCGTGCGTATGGAGCGTACCATGGTCGAGACGACCACCGGGCGCATCCTGTTCTGGGAGATCATCCCCGAGGGAATCCCCTTCGAGATGATCAACCAGGTGCAAAAGAAGAAGAATCTGGGTGATCTGATCAATTACAGCTACCGTTTCTGCGGCGCAAAAGCCACGGTCCTCCTGGCCGACAGCCTGCGCACCATGGGTTACGAGTATGCCACCAAGGCCGGTATCTCCATCGGCATCCACGACATGCGCGTACCCTCGAACAAACAAGAACTCCTCGAGGCAGCCCTCCAAGAAGTGCGCAAGTTCGAATCCTCCTATCGAGACGGTGTGCTCACTGACAGCGAGCGGTACAACAACGTCGTCGACAAGTGGTCGCGCACCTCTGACGAACTGGCCAAAGCCATGATGGAGCAGATAGCGTACGACAATGTGACCCTGAAAGACGGCAGTCAGGTGAAGTCTCCGAGCTTCAACCCCCTGTACATGATGTCCGATAGCGGGGCTAGAGGTAGTGCTCAGCAGATACGACAGCTTGCCGGCATGCGCGGTCTGATGGCAAAACCTTCGGGTGAGATCATCGAGAACCCGATCACGGCCAATTTCCGCGAAGGCTTGACCGTGTTGCAGTACTTCATTTCTACCCACGGCGCGCGCAAGGGTCTGGCCGATACCGCGCTCAAGACCGCCAATTCCGGTTACCTGACCCGCCGGTTGGTCGACGTGGCCCAGGACGCGGTGGTCGCGGAGATCGATTGCGGCACGCTCGACGGCATCACCGTCAGTGCGCTCATCGAGAGCGGCGAGGTCATTGAACCTCTGGCTGACCGCATCCTCGGGAGGGTCGCTGCCGAAGACATCATCGACAGCGTCACCTCCGAGGTGATCGTCCGGGCCAACGAAGAGATCAACGAGCCCGAGATCGAGCGCATCGTCGAATCCGGCATCGATCAAGTGAAGATCCGTTCGGTGCTTACCTGTAATGCGCGCAAGGGTATCTGTGCCCTGTGTTATGGCCGCGACCTTGCTCGGGGCAGTATGGTCAACATCGGTGAGACTATCGGCGTCATCGCCGCGCAATCCATCGGCGAGCCGGGCACCCAGTTGACCATGCGTACCTTCCACGTCGGCGGTACGGCAACCAAGACCGCGGAGCAGCGCACCCTCGAAGCTCGTATTGGTGGTACGATCAAGTTCTCGCGCATGAAGACCATCACCAATAAGAACGGCGAACTGGTGGTAATGAACCGCAACGGTGAAATCATCCTGGCGGACGACCACGATCGCGACAAGGAACGGTACTCGGTCATCTACGGCGCCAAGCTTCGGGTCAAGGAAGGCGATGTCGTGGGCAAGAAACAGGTCCTGGCCGAATGGGATCCGTTCACGACGCCGATCCTGACAGAAGTAGGCGGGCGGGTAAAATTCAATGACATCCTCGACCCCGAGACGGTCAAGATGATGATCGACGAGACCACCGGTATTTCGACCATGGTGGTCATCGAACCCAAGAACAAGGACATCCGACCCTCGATCTCTCTCCAGGACGAAAAAGGCAAGCTGCTCTGCAAACCGGGGACGAAAACCCCGGTCAAGTACCAGCTCCCGGTCGGGGCCCTCATCGACGTCAAAGACCTGCAGGAAGTGGGTCCCGGTGACGTCATTGCCAAGATGCCCCGCGAGTCGGCCAAGACCAAAGACATCACCGGTGGTTTGCCTCGGGTCGCCGAGTTGTTCGAAGCCCGTAAGCCCAAAGAGATCGCGGTGATCACCGAGATCGACGGTATCGTCTCCTTCGGCAGGGAAACCAAGGGTAAGCGCAAGGTCGTCATCACGCCAGAGGACCAGATCGGCGAACCCAAGGAATACCTCATTCCTAAGGGTAAGCACATCGCCGTGCACGAGGGCGATCGCGTGCGTGCGGGAGAACCCTTGATGGACGGCGCGGCTAATCCGCACGACATCCTGCGCGTCCTCGGTCTCAAAGAGTTGGCCAAGTACCTGGTCAACGAGGTCCAAGAAGTGTATCGCCTTCAAGGCGTCAAGATTCACGACAAGCACATCGAGACCATTGTGCGCCAAATGATGCGCAAGGTCCGTATCATGGACCCGGGCGACACCACCTTCCTGGTCGGTGAGCAATCCGAGAAGCAGGTTTTCGACGCCGAGAACGAGAAGATCATGGCCGCGGGATCGCGTCCGGCCATCGCCGAGCCCATGCTGCTCGGTATCACCAAGGCTTCTCTGTCCACCGAGAGCTTCCTCTCGGCCGCCTCCTTCCAGGAAACGACCAAGGTCTTCACCGAAGCGGCCATTTCCGGAAAGACCGATCACCTCGCCGGGTTGAAGGAGAACGTGATCATGGGCCGGTTAATTCCTGCCGGTACCGGGGTCGCACATTACCGCAACCTCGGCATCAAGGTCGTCGACGACACGGTTTTCACCCGGGACGGTCAGCCGTATGAAGAAGAACCCCTGCCAAGTGTGATTCCTGTGCCCGACGAAGAATTGGGTGGCTATTTGCCGACTCCCCCCGATCCCGGTGAACATCCCCTACCCGAAGAAGTCGACGAGGTCTGAACCTCCGCCGATTTCAAACCTTAAGTACGAGCAGTGCTCAAGGGCTTCGCGTGCAACAAAACGGTTATCATATTGTAATAATAGTAAAATAACCAGTTCGTTGAGGCGAAGGGACATTGACCTTTCGGTTACCCACAGGTATGAGAGAACGAGTAGGGCTGCTGAGTGGCCCGAGGACGTATGCACAACAAAGGGGGTCCCATGAGCAGGAAAGTTCTCATTGCCGACAAGGTCCCTGAGTGGTTCCTGGGCCGTTTGCGCGAAGCCGGATTGGAAGTTTCTTTCCAACCGAAACTCGGCGAGGCCGAGCTCCCAACTGCTGTAGATGGCATAGAGGTTCTCGTGGTCCGTTCGACCAAGGTTAGCGCAGCCGCCATAGAGGCCGCCTCGAAATTGGCCCTAATCGTCCGGGCAGGTTCTGGCTACAACACCATAGCGGTTGACGCTGCAACGGCCCACAGGGTTGCAGTGTCCAATTGCCCGGGTAAGAACGCAGTGGCAGTGGCCGAGTTGGCCATGGGGTTACTCCTTACCCTCGACCGCCGTATCCCTGACAATGTTTCAGATTTCCGCAGTGGTACCTGGAACAAAGCAGAGTATTCCAAAGCCGAGGGACTGTATGGTAAGACGCTCGGCATCCTTGGGATGGGGAACATCGGCAAAGAAGTTGCACGTAGGGCTAGGGCCTTTGGAATGAAGGTCTGTGCCTATGACGTTGTGACCGTCAACGAACCGGGGGTCGAAATGCTGAAAAGCGTCGAGGCCGTGGTTGTGGCCGCCGACGCACTCACCGTGCACCTCCCTGCAGGACCCACGACCAAGGGGTTGTTCAACACCGCCATGTTCGATCGGATGAAGCCGGGGATGCTCTTCATCAACACCTCTAGACATGATGTGGTCGATGAAGCAGCCCTGCTCGCCGCGGTCGAGAAGAAGGGTTTGCGGGCAGCCGTGGATGTATTTAAAGGCGAGCCGGAGCAGAAGAATGGTGCAGTTACCTCGCCGCTCGCGAATTGTCGTGGTATTTATGTAACCCACCACATTGGTGCTTCCACCGAACAGGCTCAGAATGCAGTGGCCGAGGAGGCCCTGCGCATCATCCTGACCTGGTATCGCGAAGGTACGGTCCCTAACCGGGTTAACTGAAAGTCGTCTCCACTAAATCCATGGCCAGGAAACGGAGCATTACGATGGCATCCTCGCCGTCGGGGTAGTAGCTGCGGCGCCGTTGTACGGAACGGAAACCGTATTTCGTGTACAAGGCTTGTGCAGGACGGTTCGAGGCCCGGACCTCGAGGATCAGGGAAATTGCCTTCCGGGTTTTTGCAACCTCGAGGAGGTCGAGCAGCATGGTGCTGCCAAAACCCTTTCGGAGGTCCTGCACCGCCACTGCAATATCGAGCAGGTGGAGTTCGTCGTAGAGGAAGCGGGCGAAATAGAAGCCCAGTAATCTTCCGCTTTCATCAAACAGGCCTTTGCAGAAGGCTTCGGTTTGGGTCAATTCGTCCTCGAAACTCTCGCGACTCCACGGGGTGGAGGTTGCCGAAGCCTCTATCCGGCAGACCTGATCCAGGTCAGCAGAGTTAAGGTTTCGTAGAGAGGTGGACATCGAGTGACAGTAAAGTTACCGGGGTGCGTTCGCGCAAGCGAGCCAACCACGTCTGCAATCTCGTTTTGCGCTTTTCGGCCACGAGAGCGGCCTGCACAGAGGGACGTACTTCCTCGAAACTCCGATTTCCATACATGCCGCGGTTTTTTTGGTAGTGATGACGCAGCTCTGCTTCTCTGGAGGTTAACTCGGGTCCTAGGGTGAGGTCGAGGTATTCTTGTACCATCAGTTTGGCGCGTAAGCGTGCGAGCAGCTCGGAGGGGGTCAGACCGAGGGCGGTGAGAAGAGGCTGTACGTGCGCGAGGGTGAGGCGCTCGCGTTCGAAGGTTGCAAGAGATGCACCATGCTTGTGGTTGATTGCTTCCTCAGAGACCAGTTGTAGGATCTGTACGTCGGCCAGAACCAGGCGTTCGACTACCAGATTGGACAACACCGTTTGGAATTGTTGCTCGGAGAGCGTGCGTACCTCGTCGAGCTCGAAGGGGGCTGGAGAAATCCTCAAACGCTCGAGGAGAGCGTCCAGGTGGACATCGAACACGGTCACATATTCGTCGCCGACCTTGGCCACGAGCGCGTTGACCAGCTTTGGTGGAGTCGTCTCGGAGGGAGGACTCTCGAGGCTCAGGGGTACAGGACTCCCGGAGAGCGCGAATAGTCCTAGGAAGATCGCGAGGAGGGGCATTGCTCTCAGAACCGTGCAAAGGTGCCCAAGATCCAGTCGTTGAGCAAGAAATTGAAACGTCCGATGAGTAGGGAAATACGTGCCATGACCGTGTAACCAAAGGCAGCGCCGAAGGAAACCATCAGGAACCAGGTACCCAACACTGAGACCTTTGCGAACACCTGCGAGGAGAGTTCACCTTCTTTTACCTCTTTGGAGAAGAAAAAGTAGACTAATACGGCGAGGACCCCGATCAGAATAATAAGGTCGGTGTGGAAGAATTTGGCCGAGAATTGGTTCAAGGGCAGGATCGTCGATTGGATTTGGGGTAGGACTTCGCCATGGAGTTTGAGGATCATGTTGTAGCCCGCGTAGTAGCCGACATAGGCGGCCAGCGAGTATTTGCCCAACCAAGCCAAGGATTTTTTATAACGGGCATAGAGTAATATCCCCATCGCCGTGGGGATGAGCAAGTGGAGGTTCCCACTGAAGTCCTGCCGCAATGGTTCGAGGAGATTGGGACGCAACGTATTGCCCAACTCATTACCGATGTAGTAGCCCAGCGAAATGCCGGCGAAGAGTGCTTCGGTAAAGCGGAAGTAGGGATTGTCCTTGTAGAGGAAGCTGAATAATCCCAGGGTCAGCAGTGCTGCGACCCACACGCCGACGAGATCATCCATGACTCACTCCTCCGAATGATGCGGACGCTTCCTGGATCTGAAGTAGGCCAGGTTGCCGAGCACGATGAATGCGATGATGATCAGATGCACCACGGACTGTACGTCCATACCTTTAATCGCGGTGTAACCACCACCCGCGCCCGGGCCGTTGAGTCGCTCGTAGATGCGGCGGAGTGCGGGGTAGCCGTCCATGACGAGTTTCTCATATTCGGAGGCGGCTTTGAGACCGCCCATCAGGCCGAGCATGTTTCCTGAACGGAGGTAGGCATAGTACTTGGGCGCAGAGACCGCGGTGCAACCCACGGCGACGGGTAGGCCGTACTGAGCATTGACCAAGTTGGCCCACCACTCGCCGATGATGCCGGTCGCGATAGAAACAGCAAGTTTCAAATCTTTGTAACTCTTTATTTTTTGCATCATTGGTAGGTCTGCAATGGGTCGTTTGGCGAGGTCCATAGGGAAGATGGTATGCAGGTCCTGACCCATGGCTTTGAGCACTGCGATACCACCCGATTTATAACCGAGGTTGACGTAGTCTTTTCCATAGGTGAGTTCGGGGAACTCTTTGGCAACCCTGTCCAAACTGAGTTGGGACATGGTCACGCCGCCCAAGGGGTAAAGAGCAATGACCACCAGCTTGATCCCGCGAGCCAGGATGTGCCGCATCACCGCTTCGGCCATGGGGTCGTTCTCGGGACCGGTCGAGGGGCCATAGTCGAAGGAGACGATGACGGCATCTTCGGGACCGAGTTTTTCGATATAGTCATAGATGTTGCGGACCGGAGGGGTGATCGTGACGGGCAGGTTCAACGGATAGATCAGCGGAAGCAGGGCGCCCACACCGACTATCAGATAGATCCACCGGCGGTCGAGGTCCTCGAGCCGATCGAGCAGGGCTTTCATGGCTCAGTCCTCCTGTTCCTTGCCCATATACGACCGCTCGATCCCAAGCAATACTTTCAAAGCCATCGAGGCCGCGCCGAGAGCCGCACCGATCATGATAGCCCGTTGCGCCGCGGCATTGGGACAGTCCATCAACCACTCGGTGATGCCGGAGAAGGTATTTTCCGCTCCGGGAAGCCAAGAGAAGATCATGTCCCCGAAGGGTACCCTGCCCAGCATGACGAAGACTCCGGCGATGAGCAGCAGCGTAGCCGAGAGGTTGCGGGCGCGGAAGGCGCGGTAGGCTGCAGAGGCGACGTAGAAGGAGAGCAGGGCGAACATGGTGGATTGCAAGGGGATGAACATGTGTGTTGCCATCCAGTGGAAGGGAGTGGCCGAGCCGTCGGGTCGTAAATTGGTCCCTCCGAAGGTATCCCAGATAGCTCCAGTAAAACCGAAGAAGCCCATCGAGAACAAGCCGGCCAGGAGGACCACTGCATAGAACCACCCCTGTTCGCGCCGCTTGATCTTGGTCCACGAGTTCTGAACCACATTGACGATGCCGAGAAGGATGGCAAAAACGTAGATGATTGGCATCCAGGTGTCATTGAGAGCTTTGCTCGGCGCTGTGACCCATTCCACGTTGACGAAATGGGCGACGATGGGGATGGTGCCGAAGAAGAAGCACAGGACGAGGGGAAACTTGTATTTATTCATCGCGCCCTCCGGACGGTTCTCATTTTGCCTGCAGGAACGCGGTCAACCAGTGGACGCCCGCGGTTTCAAGAATCACTCCGAGGAGCAGCACGCCAATGAGGATCGCCTTGACCCAATCCTGCCCTTTTATCGAACCGACCATCAAGGGGTCCTTGGAGATGTACGCACTGGCCGCGTAGAGTTCTTCACCGATCAGGGTGTAGTCGCAAGCGCAGACAAAGAAAGGCAATTGATGGACCTCGGCCGTGCCCGCGATCTGGATTGCACCGGTGAGTTGCCCGGTTTCGGCAAGGAGCAGGGATTCGGCATAGAAGGAGCCGATGAGGAAATTAGCCGCCGGTCTTTCGCGGACCATCTTACCGCAGACTGAGGCGGTGTAAGCGAATTGGTCGTAGGTAATGTAGGTAACCATGTCCTCACGGTATTTATCGGATTTTCCGGCCGTGAGGAACGCCTCGCGCACGGTTTCACGAGCCGCGGCAAAAGTGATGGGATCTTTATTCGGGACCTCGAAGAGGGTGTCATAGTCGGCGGCATAACGAGCGACATAACCCAGGATGGACAGTGAAGCGATGGTTTGGACTTCGTCCATGCTCATGATCCCTGGGATGTAGAGGATCTTGCGGCCCATCTCTGTAGCACGCCCTATGGCGTCCTCGATTGCGTTCAGTCCTGCGATACGTCGGATGAACAGGTCTTTGCCACGTCTGGAAGTGTTGATCAACCAGAGGACGATACTGCAGAAAAGGACAAAAAGAAACAATGCATTGAAGCGATCAGGGTTGAATACCGTATAGACCGGGACGGCTTCGGCCGAGGTCAGCATCGCGACCGGTTTGCCAGCTTCGAAAAGAGTAAGGCGATAGCAGTAGGGTTGGTTCTCGGTCAGTCCGGTCTCAGTGAAACGTTCATCCGCTGGGGCCACCTCGGCGACCTTGGAGAGGGACCCATCTGATGCAACACGCTCGATATGCAAGAGCGGCGAGGTCAGACTGTCGAGTTGGCGGAAGCGCCAGCGGAGTTCTAAACCATCCCCCTGATCATTACGGATATCGTTGACCTGCAAAGTTTCGAAGACAAAATTGCGCCGGACGGTCACGGCCGAGGAGAGCCAGCGAGCCGAGCCCGGTTCAAAGCCCTCAGCTCGAAGAATCGTGAGGCGATAGTGGTAGTTGCTGCCTTCAATCAGCCCATTATCGAGAAAGGAACCAATTGCAGGATCGATCTTGGCAACCTCGAAGAAGTCTTCGGCTTCGCTCTCTTTGCGCTCGATCAGGAGGAGCAAGTGAAACCCGAGATCCTTGCGCTGGCGCCACTGCCAGTTGAGGGCGATGCTATCACCCGAAGCGTCCAATGCGTCAGTGACTTCTAAGTTGGCTAAATCGATATCAAAACGAGGTGTTACAGGAGATGATACACCAACTTCTACGATATGGTCATCATCGGTCAAGGTAAAGCGGTAGAGGTATTCTTGGTCGGCTGCCAACCCCTGATCATAAAGGGTTTGACTGCTCGGAGAGGGCTGTTCAACAAGGTCGAATTGACCAGGGTTGGAAATGGTGGAGCGTTCTATTCTGAGCCGCATCCCTTCGGAGGGAAGGCCACCCCAACGCCAATTCAAGGTTACCCCGGTGCCATTGTCGAGAGGGGTGTCGATAGCTGCGAATTCGGAGATGAGGGAGGCCTCAGCTTCCTGAACAACTAGACATACGATGAGGGATAGGATTAGTGCCGGGAGCCAATTGTTGATCATCACGGCCTCGTGCGTAGCCTAGTCAGCCTCGAGAAATATCCGGTCCGTTAGGACTTGCGACCGGGTACCGACAATGCATCGGCAACCTAGCAAACCCCAACAGAGGTGGCAACACTGAATTATCAAAGCTGGATATCATCAAGCCAAGCGGTTGGCCCCCCCATGTGCCACCCCTCCGGAACCCCCCGGGGTCAGAACCCCCCGGGGTCAGAGGTTCGATTTTCGGAGAGTGACCGATTTTCAGTGACCGAAAATCGGTCACTTCGCAACAAGACCCTCGTTGAAGGCCAATAATCAAGCATAGTTACCATTCGGCACAGTTCTTTCAATGGTATCAGGGCCATGAGAACTCCCCGCTTCGACATCATCCACGATGGGGCAACAGTACACGTGACGTGGCGGTGCCTGGAACAGCGCTTTCTCTTGGGTCCTCGCTGGGCCAAGCAGCTCTATTGTCAACTCTTGCTCCGACACAAACGTCGCTACGGTGTGCGGATACATGCCTATTGCATTCTGGATAACCACGTCCATCTCACGGTATTCATGGAGAAAGCGGTCGAATTCAGTCGATTTCTCCAGTACGTGCATAGCACTTTCGTGCTCCAGTACAACCACAAGGTTGGACGGAGCGGATGCCTGATCGAAGACAGGCCGAAGACCAAGCTGATCCAAGACGAGCGACAGGAACTCACCACGTTGATCTATGGGGACACGAACCCGACCCGAACCGTGCTACGCCTGCATCCTTCCCGATGGGAGTTCTCGTCATACCACTACTACGCCGAGGGGAGGACCGATCCGCTCGTCGACGAGAGTCCCTGCTATACCGCGCTAGGAGAAGGCCCCGAAGACCGACGCGCGGTGTATTCCGAACAGGTCGAGGGGGTTGTGGAGAACATCGAGGAAAAGCGACTGCAGTTCGAGGCTCTCTCGGGGCCGGGTCACTTCTTGGGTGATCAGGCGTGGGTACAAGAACACGAAAGCCACCTGAGGCAGAGCATAGAAGAGCGTCGAGCGCGCCGTGCCGGTCGGCGAGACTTCCCTCCACCCTGGAACGCGGGGACCGGCGAACAACGCTGATCCCTTGCATGAACCTCACTCTTGTACGGACTGACCGGCTAGGATATCTGCGTCTTCAGTCTGAACGGTCTGAACACCCTCCAACGCCCAAACACTGACTGGCCTGTGCTGAATTGAACGATCTTCAAATTTGTATGGCAGGGCGATCATTGGACCTTCTTTTCCGGCTGAGTTCATTGTGGTCCTGCTTTTATTCTTGCGATTCTGCAATTCCAGAAATTTGTCAATTGATATTGGATATTGTATTCATTCAATTTATTCTATTCGTTACCATCTCCCTCCCTCCGACCCCACGAATATCATTGAAATATCATTGCATTATCATCAAGGTAATTTGCGTTTTTATTATCCCTACCCGCTCTTCGAGGGGGGTACCATTCGATCTTTTCTTGACACGGTGCTTCATCCATGATAGCAGGGATCATCGGTGCTACTACCAACCGTGAAGGAGGGGGAATGAAGGGTTTTATCCTTATTGCATTGACACTGTGCAGCGGTTTGGGTCTCGCCCAAGAGGACGGGTCCAAGGTAACGGTTGCAGTCATCGATTCGGGCGTCGATTTCGGACACGAACTGCTCAAACCGGTCCAGTTTTTCAACCCCAACGAAACTATTGATAAAAAAGATGACGACACGAACGGTTATGTCGATGACGTATCCGGTTGGAACCTTGCTAAGAACGACAATCAGGTCTTCGACCCCAAAGACATTTCCTCGCGCAAGAAGAAGTATGATGCAGCGGTGACCGTGATGCGCCTCCTGGCGAGGGTCGAGAAGGGTGAGAAACTCAGCGCCCTCGAAAAAGCCAAGATGGTAGCTCTACTCGCCTTCATCTATAGCGATCTCAACAACATCGGTACCATCATGCACGGCACCCACGTTGCCGGCATCATCACCCAGAAGAACCCCTCGGTCGAGATCCTGGGTGTGAAAATGGGCTTCGGTGACGGCAAGAAAGAAGCGCCGAAGCTGTACATGCCCACCAAGGAAGAGTTGGAAAAATTCCTCGCTGAAATGGCAAAAGAGGAAGAGGCCTTCTTCGCCGACCTAGTGCGCTTCCTCAAGACCCAGCGGATCCGCGTGGCCAACGCGAGTTGGGGCAGCAGTGAAGCGTTGATCGCCCAGGCCTTGACTGCTCGCTATCCGAAGCTCCCGGCCGATGCCGCGGCCGAGATCGGACGCTACTACATGCAGAAGATTCACGATGTGTATGCGGCTATGCCCGACCAGGTCAAGGACACCCTCTTCGTCATCGCCGCAGGCAACGACGGCAAAGACAATGACAAGACCATCTTCCTGCCTGCCAACGTGCGCCGCGAGAACACTATTACGGTCGCAGCGGTCGACAGCAAAGGCGCTCTTGCCTCGTTCTCAAACTACGGTGTCGAAAACGTCGATCTGGCTGCCGAAGGCGTCGCAGTCGAGAGCAGCGTACCAGACAACCGTTACTTACCGATGTCCGGGACCTCTATGGCCTCTCCCAACGTCGCTCGCGTGGCTTCCATGGTGGTGGCCGAGAACCCCGCTCTCACCCCGGCCGAGATCCGCGATATCCTGATGAAGACCGTGGATAAAAAAGACTATCTCAAGCGGGTGGTCAAGAGCAGCGGAATCGTCAACGAACAACGCGCCGTGGCCGCAGCCAAGGCTTCCCGCAATCACGAACTCGACGCCGCCGTGGCTCAAGCCTTCGAGGACGTCCCTGCTACCCCGGGTACAGGTACGATCAAAGCGCAATCCTTCAAGGCCATGCTCGGAGACTTCACCAGCGCCGAGCAGGAACTCATCCTCGCGGCATACGAACGTCTGCTGCGCCGGTACTGAGGTACTCACCACGTTAGCTCGTCCCCTGCTTCGCATCGCTGCGATTCTCGCCGTCTTCTCCAGCCTGATCGTACCTCACACCCTCCAGGCTAAGACCTATGGTTTCTTCGCTCTCCCTCGCGACGCTGTACCCCTCTTCGAGCACCTTTCCAACACCCTACCCTTACGCGGACCGGCTGAGGATGCGGTCTTCCTGCATGATAAGCTATTGAAGCAATTAGTCTTGCCCTCCTCCGTCCCCATGATCGGGGTCTTGCTCGAATGGAAGAACGGCGCGTTGAGAGGTACTGCCATCCTCGAGGTCGCCCCCTCGAAAACCCCTGACGGTTATCGCGAGGTGCTTGTCTCGGCCTGGCACCTGCTTGTACCTGAGGATAGTGCGATCTCGTCCGACGAACTTGTCACCTTGCTCAAGACGCTCGGTCCTGCGAACCGTTGGCCCAGACTGGCTTTGCTGCATCGGGGAGACGAAACCACCGACTGGAGACTCTTACCCGGTGCCTGGACCTATCAAAGCAGAGAACTGACCGCCGAGCTGCTACTTCCCTGGAACGGAGCCCCTCTCGCTCCGCTCTACCCGAGGCCGGAGCTCACCCCACCCCTGCCCCTTGCCCTCGAAATCGCCTTCGGACTCGATGCCTCAGCTCTTGCCTCCATGCAGCAGAAAGAGGCCGGAGGTCGAGGTTTGGCCGAATACTTCAACCTCGACCCTCGCGCCGCCTTGGCCCAGGTGCTCGGTCCTACCTATATATTCGGTTTGGTCGAGAGCGAGGAGCGCGGCCTTGCCCACCCCTCGGGCTTCCTCATCGCCAAGGTGCGAAGTGAGGCTCTCGCCAGAGGTGCCCTGCGCCTAGTCGAACGGAGTTTGGCCGAACTCTGGAAGGTCGAGTTTAGGGAGGACCCCGGCTCAGCCGGAGCCATACGCAGTGTGGAACTACCTCTGTTCCCGCATGCCAGCCCCTGCTGGATGGTCGAGAAGGGGTTTACGGCGCTCGGCTACGATCTGCCGCTCTGCAGACGATTGCATAAGCTGAATCTCGAATTCGTCTTGGATAAGGGTAGCCACCTTCCTTCGACTCCGAGCATCGAGGCGACCTTCAACGGCAGTGCGATCGATCGCAGCAACGAAATGCTCCGAGCAATGACTGGGGCAGGCGTAGGCCGAACTCAGCCGTTCCCCTATGAACTGGTCGTGCTGAGTCTTTCCCAGCGTGAAGGTGGGATGCTGCTCCACTGCGTGGCCCGAGAGGTGGAGCCGCAGAGATGAAGCTGGGAAGGAAGAACATACGGTTTGCGGCTTTGATTGCAGCGGCAGTTGTAGGGGTGGGCATCACCGCGGCAGCCATCCCCACCGTCCGCCTAGCAGTCCTGCTCGCTCTCGCCAAAGACACAACTGCAGAACTCAAAGCGTACGAACGCGAATTGGACGTCGTGCTCGGCTATGCCCGCTTGCGGAATACCTTCTTCGAGGCCCTGATCCTCGCGGGGAGGTCAACCGACGTCGTTCAATATTACAGCAAGTTGGATGAACAACAAGCCGGTGAGGCCGAAACCCTCCGCGTGGTCCTCGAGGCCCTGGTGCGCAGTGGTCGGCACGATCGGGCAGAACAGCTCTTCACCCGGAACAAGGCCAAGCTCCAAGGGCAGACCTACGAATTGGCCTTGACCACGCTGGCTCGGGCTTACCTGCAACGGAAGCGATGCCTCGACGGACTGCGCATGCTGGAAGCGCACGAACCGGCTGCCCCATCCCCCCGGCTGGCCCTGCACCACGCTCGCCTGGAAATCGAATGCCGCCGTTTTGACAAGGCGGAACAACGCCTTGCTGCGATCAGTGCCAGGGCCGACCTCGATCCGGCTCTGGCCGAGAAGGTACTCCTGGTGCGAAGCATCGCTCTGGCCCGGCAACTTCGCCTCGAGCAGGCTATCGCCGTGCTGGAAACCTCTCTCGCGGCAAGGAAGGAACGGCCCCCGGAGGTGGTGCGCCTCCTCGCCTTGCACCTTGTCGCCGGTGACCACCTGCTCCAGGCGAAACCCCTGATAGTGGAAGCCTTGCGGGCTTATTCCAACGATGCCCTGCTCCACATGTATAGAGCCAGGATCGCTTACGCCGAAGGGGACAAAGCGACCGGACGCGAAGCCTTGACTACGTATGCGCGGCTGCTCGGGATGGATGCCGAGGCTCAGCAGAAGAGTCTCTTGCGCATCGAGGGTCAAGGAGCCTCAGAACGCCAACTCGACCTTCCTATAGAGGTCCGGGACTGCACCAGCGATGCCCTTCTACTCCGCGCATCCCTCGATCGCGAGGGCCGACACGAGGAAGTCACTGCGTATCAGCCGCTTCCTCTCGAACGCCTCGACCGTTGCACCTTTACCACGACCCTTCGCGTCCTCACCGGCTCCCCCTTCGGGCTGACCATGCTCGTCGGAACTCAGGATGGTGGGACGCGCGCCGGAGTCCGGCTCTCCCCCGAAGGTCTGTCAGCCGAACATCCAAAAGTGTTCCTTGATGTCGCCGACCCTTCGTTCCGCTGGCCGCGCCGGAACTTGGCCGAGGCCGATTTCAAACGATCGGTCGAGAATCTCGCTCGCCGCGCCGGGGGCGAGATCCCGACCTGGCCCGAGGTATCCTTGGATACCCCGGTCAGTGGCTTGCTCGGTGCAAAGAAGGAAACCCCACAACGAAAACGGGTCGTGGTGGTCTGGCTCGACTGCGGGAGTTGGTGGATCTTGATGCCCCTGATCCAGGCCGGTGCTGGTCGGCCGTATGCGCGGTTGATCGAGGCGGGCACGCACGGAACCATGGTCACCCCGGTACTGCCCACCGCCCAAGCCACCAAGGTCCTCACCGAACTCGGCTGGCGACAGGGCTCTTCGCTCGGCTCCATGGTCCGGGATACCGTGATCCAGCTCAAGGGGTTGGTTGCCCTGTCCTCCCTTCTCGCCGGCGTCAGCGAACGAGCGGTCGATTACCTGCTCGGAGAGAAGGTGGAGACGATCTGGCAACGGCTCGGCCGCCACGAACGCAGCTATCTCAATTACATCTACTCCGACCTCGGGTTGCATGCGACCGAGGATGCCGGCAAGGAAAGACCGGTTTTGACCCTCCCCCCACCGGACGAACCCTCGGAACGAGCCGCGTTCATGCGCTTCATCGTCGGCGCCCGCTCCGGGGACGATCGGGAACGCGCGGTCGATGAACTGCTCCTGGAGACCTTCCTGGCCACCAACGAGAAATACCTCAACCTCCTCAGGACGCTGACCCAGGGAGGACCTGACTTCCTGATGGTGCGCTTCCCGGAGATGGATTTCCTGATGCACAAGTTCATCGATCACCTCGCCTGGCATCCCGAAACCCGGGGCACCCCCTACGATGGAGTGCTCGATTTCTTCTATCAGTACTACGGATACATGGTCGCTTCCCTGCTCCCCTTGCTCGGCCCGGAGGATACGCTCTTCGTGATCAGCGACCACGGTGGACTGGACATGTTCCATCACCACGAAGAGGCCCTGTTCTTTGCCGTTGGTCCCGGCATCGAGGCAGGACGGGTGTTGCCGCGTTTCTCGATGACCCTCTTCCCGGCGACGGCGCTGCGCTGTCTCGGACTCGAGGACCCCGACCTGCATCCTGCCATCCAGGGTCTGTGCTCCACCGCCGCTACCCCACACACCGGGAGACCTCGCCCCTAGGAGTATTCCTCCCGGCGCAGACAGCATCGGGATCCTTGATTCTCTGACCGCGAAGGTGGTAGAGCTAGGGACAGGTTCCTGACGAGGATACAATCCATGCGTGCCGCAATCGCGTTGTTCGTGGTCATGGTCTTGGGCGGTGTCTCCGGTTGTACGGCCGCCGATCCTGTTGACGAAGGAGACAATAACGGTGCCAACACCCAGAAATACAATCTGACCGGCTACTACCTCATCGAGGCCACCATCGATTTCGCCATCGCTGGTATTCCCGAGAACCAAAGGGTACAGAACCTCTATCTCACCGCCCATGTACTCCATGACAACACCGGGCTCAGCGGTGAGCTCTACTGGAACTACAGCGGCAGCCAATGGATCGTGAAGCCGCTCAGCAACGTGAGCTATAAAGGGGACAAGATCACTTATACGGTCAAGGGGTTCACCTTTCCGCAAAGCAAATTCCCCGACCTCCTGACCGCGGACATGACCCTCGACATCTATGTCAACGGTACCATCAAGAGCGCCGACGAAGCGGTCGGCACCGCAACCTACGACATCAAACAGGCCCAGACCAAGGTCGGCACCATCTCCAACGTCCTGCAGGGCAATTATCTGGTACACCGCGATCTCGATCCGCAGGCTTCCGACTATCCTCCGGGAAAGCTCGCGGCCTCGAGCCTGTGAAGCTTCAGTTGCAGAAAGCTCCCTGCTCGATCCAGCGGATGATGCGCTGGGCAGCGTGATCGGTAGGACCGTGGAAAACCTTGGCATTCACCGGATGGGGTCGACCGGACGCCTGATACCCGAGCGAGGGTTCCAAGACGATCAGACTGCGCTCGGGTTCACCGCAATCGATACGTCCGGCAGAGGATGCATCGGCCGAAGGGTCTACGATCGGGTCGGACGCCCGCTCTTCGGTCAATTCCCGACACACTCTCAGAGCCTCGACCCCCGTGCCGCCGAGTACCAGTCCCCCGGTCTCGATGGGAGAATTCGGCAGATGGCAGACGATACACGCTGGTTTTTTGGGGGCCAGCATCGAACGAAAGATCGGTACAATGGCCTTGCTGAACTCGATGACCTCCTCGGAAGAGGGATTGGTGGCGAGAAAGGCCCGGGCATTATCGGGACAAGCCGCGACATCGGGATCGAGCGTTTCCGCCGGGGAGGGTTTCACCTCCGCGGGAGGGTCGCACCCGAAGAGGATCAGGGCTGCGAACACGGGGAACAGCGGTGAACGTTGCACGGGAAGCCGCCCCATCGACACGTTGTAGGCATACTAGAACGACGGCATGGACCTGACAAACGTTTTCATTGTCTTGGTGCGCACCCGCAACAGCCACAACATCGGTTCCACGGCTCGCGCCATGCGCAACTTCGGTCTCTCTCGCTTGCGACTCGTGGATACCGTACCGCTCGACGAGAATGCCTATAAAATGGGAGTGATGGCCGATGAGATCCTCGACCAATCGGAATGGTTCTCCACGGTCGCCGAGGCCGTGTCCGACCTGCACGTGGTAGCAGGCTCGACCCGGAGGAGCAATCGGCGACTCTTCGGGACCTACCGGACACCGTCCGAGTTCAGCGCCGAATTGCTCGACTATGCCGAAGGGACCAAGGTTGGGTTGCTCTTCGGTAACGAACGGAACGGCCTGTCCAATCCGGAATTGCGGTATTGCGAACGCTATGTGACTATTCCCGCTCAGGAACCCCACGCCTCTCTCAATCTCTCCCATGCCGTGGCCATCGTCACCGCGGCCCTGTTCGAAGCTGTCCACGGGAACCAACCGGTGCATGAAGCCGGGCGAAAGGACACTCCGGTGGAGCGAAGGGAGATCATCGAACTCGAAGAGAGCCTTGCCGCCATCGCTGGAAGATTGGGATTGTTCGTTCGTTATGGAGAGGAGAGCTACCGCAACTTTCTGGCCCACGTACTGCAAAGGTCCTCCCTGCCACGGAACGAACTGCGCTTGGTATTGGGTTTCATCCACAAGGTCGAGCTCGCCTTGCGCCGGGCCTACGGCGTGGATCCGTAAGAACGGTTGTACCTCCTTATTGTCCCTCGCCCTCGTTCTTTTCCATTGCCTTTTCCCGACCCTGCCCCTATCGTTCTCAACGCCATACATACGGGGAGGGAACGATGAAGCTGGTCCTGGGGTTGCTTGGAGTCCTCGCGGCAACGATTTCTTCCGGGTTCGACGATCGCGCCTGGTCAACCGTCCAACGCGACCCTCTGATCAGGATAGCCTTTCACCCCCAGATGAGTGGGGAACAAGACCCTCTCAAGGAACTCTTTATCGAAGAACTGAAAAAAATCACCCACCTCAACATCAAGGCAATTATTCCGGAAAATTATGCCAGCGTCGGCGAAGGCATGACGAAGGGACAGGTCGATTTCGCCTTCCTGTCCGGCTTCTCCTACATCCTCGCAGCCGACAAGGTGCAACTCACCGTGCTGTTGAAAACCATCTTCGACGGCGAGGAGATGTACCGCGCGGCTATCGTGGTAAAAAAAGGCAGGGGCTTTCGCACCCTCGAAGACCTCAAGGGCAAGACTCTGTCCTTCGGCGACCGGCAGAGTACCTCGGGATACCTGCTGCCCTATGCCGCGCTCCTGGGGAAAGGCATCGTGCCGGAAAAATTCTTCAAATCCATCCAGTATTCCGGCCAGCACAAGGAATCTCTGCATCTCCTGCTCGAGGAGAAGGTCGATGCCGTGGCGACATGGGCCAAGCTCAAGGTCGCCGAGGGCTCCTGGAACCTCTTCCTCGCCCCCGAGCAGCAATCCCAGGTCGAACCCCTCCTCTTCACCGAAGCCGTGCCCAATGAGATCTTCTGCGTCACCAGCGACTTCTTCAAGAAATACCCCCGTGAAACCATGAAGGTCGTGGCCGCGCTGCTGTCGTACATCAACATGCCCGAGAACCGGAACCTGATCGACCAACTGTTCCGCATGGACTACTTCGTCCCGGCCTATAATACCGATTTTTCCAAGCTGCGGGCCATGGTCAAGCGGGTCGAGAGCAAGCTCAAGTAAGCCCGTGGGCCGTCAGGGTTCCTTCACCCTCACCGCGGGCAAGGTTGCGTTGGTGCCCCTGCAACGCGGAAAAACACTGCTCCTCCGCGATCGGGAAGGAGGGGCCGTCGTCCATCTCGTGATGGTCGTCAAGCATGACGTGAGGGAATACTTCGATCGAGGGTGGACCCTGCACGAGCTCCGTTCTCTCCGGCCGACCGTCGGCGATGTCCTCTATTCCAACCGCGGCAAACCGCTGGCAATCATCGCCGAGGACAACGTCCGGAGGCATGACCTGCTCCTCCCGTCCCTCCCCCTCTATCCCGACGGCCCGGATCCCCAGACTCTCCTGCGGGGACTCTTCCGCGGCAAGGCCGTCCCCCGGGAAGCCCTGCTCCAGAGCCTCAACCTCTTCCTCAATGTCGAAATCGGTTTTGACGGTGCCTTGACCATCTTGCCCGCGGCAGCGGGCCCAGGCGGATATATCCTCTTCGAGGCCCGAGAAGAGCTGCTCCTGGCTCTCTGCGTAGTCGGCCAGGATCTCTCCGTGCGTACCCTGGCCGTCGAGGTTCTCTATACGTTCGCCAGTTGACAAGCGTTGCCTTTCCTGGACTTTTCCCTTACGATTGTGCGTCAGTGCGATTCGCGACAAGGGATTGGGGCGCACCGAGGAGAGGGATGTCCGAGCGACTGAAGCGTTGTCTCAAGGCAGTGGCTCAACTCACGCCCCAAGAGAAGCTCACCCTGCGCGATTATCTTGTCAAAATCACTGCCGTGCAGGCTGCTCCCGAAGAAGACCCAGAGGCTGACTTCAGGGACAAACGCCGCAGTCCGCGCTTCCGGGTCGAACTTGCCGGGAACGGGTTGTTGCTGCGCGAGACCGCGACCCTGAAGGACAATAAACGCTTCCAGATAAAGATCTTGGACATCTCGAAAGAGGGAGTGCGCTTCCGCGCGCGCAAGAAGATCCACACCCACGATGTCTGTTTGCTCAATTTCCGGATGAAGAACTCGGGGCTCAAGAAGATCCATATCGAGGTGGTCTGGTCCCGCGAGATCGGCGGACAAGCGGCGGCAGATCCTCTCGGTTTCGAGTTCGAGTACGGAGGTTGTGTCGTCACCGAGAGCAAAGTCCAACACCTCATGGTCAACCTCGAGCGGCAGCTCAAGGTCAACGAAATCCTCGCGAGGAGGGGCTTCAAGGTCCTGTGTGGTTTCCCTCCGCTGGTAGGTCAGGGCATTCTTGCCGGACTAACCAGGGACGGCTACCAGGTCGATGAGGTCGGCGCCTTCAAAGAGCTGCTCTCGAGATTGCTCGGGGCTGCCTTCACCTTGATGATCATCGACGAATCCCTCATCAGGGGAGGTTTGGCCGACTTCATCACCCAGGTACGGAAATACCGCCAAGAGCTCCTCATCCTCCTGCTCCAGCGCGAAACCGGCCGACCGATCTACGATCCGGCGCTGCGCGGGATCCAGGTCGCGGTGCGCTGGGACACCCCGGTCGGGGACATACTCAAGCTGGTCGAACGCCTCCTCCGACAGAGCCTGTGTCACAATTGGCAGCTCGTCACCCGCACCAAGCTCAAGTTGGTCTGCTACACCGAGGACCCCGAACTCGGTTCGCGGCTCGAGGAATGTTTCAAGAAGATCAAGTACTATTTCTTCCTCGAGATGATCGTGGGCCGCTACCCCGGTCCCGAGGAGGTCGACCACATCAACAGCTTCGACTTCCTCTTCCTCGACGTACGCCGCCTCGACTTCGACCACCTCGACGTGCTGCAAGAGGTGCTGCCCAGGCTCACCCTACCCGCGCTCGCCCTCGAGGACGACACCCTGGGCAACGAGCACCTGCAACTCGAACGCTTCGATGCAGTCCTGTCCCTCCCCCTGCAGGTCGAGAAGCTCGAACAGACCCTCATGGAGACCTTCAAGAACTACTACGAGCAACAGAAGCTCGACCTCGAAACCGCGCCCGAATACGTCTGAAGCGCGGGTCAGGTCAAGCCTCCCTCAGCGAGGGCTCGAGGCCCGGTCCTTCCACGGCGCAACCCAGTACAAGAGCACCATGCCCGGCACGGCGCAGGCGGTACAGACCAGGAAAAAATTGGTGTACCCCAGGCCAGTCCACTCTCCCAACAGCCGGTAATAGAGGCCGTCGTCGGGTCCGACTCCCTCGATGAGGAACCCGGTCAGGGCGTTGGCAAAGGTGCGAGGTAATGCAATGATGCTGGAGAAGAGGGCGAACTGGGTGGCCGAAAAGCTCTTGCTGGTGGCTCTCGACATGAACGCGACCAGGGAAGCCGCGCCCAGACCGACCCCGAGGTACTCGAACGCGAGCACGACGGCCAGGGTCGGGATGTGGTCGCCAACCTCGGAGAGCACGGCGAACCCCAGGATGGAGACGAGCTGGACCACGCCAAAGAGCCACAACGAACGGTTGATCCCGATCTTGAAGATAAGCACCCCGCCGAAGAACGAGCCGAGCATCATGGCCCAGAAGTTGATCAGCTTGACCATGGACCCGATGATCGTCTTGGAAAACCCGAGATCGAGGTAGAAGGGCGTGGACAGGGCCGTGGCCATATTATCGCCGAGCTTGTAGAGCAGCAGGAAGGAGAGGATCAGGAGGCCCTGTTTCACCCCTCCCTCTCGACCGAAGAAATCCTTGAAGGGGCGGACGACCGCCTCGTACAGCGAACGCGGCGACCCTTGCGGCCGCGGCAGTTCCGGCACGAGCAACGTCTTGACGATACCCACGACCATGAAGCACGCGATGGTCAGGTGGACCATGGGCCAGGTGATGTGATCGGCCAAGATCAGGCCCAGTCCTCCGGGCACGAAGACAGCGGTGCGGTATCCATTGACGTACATCGAATTGCCCAAGCCGAGTTCCTCATCGGGCAAGAGCTCTCTGCGGTAGGCATCCAGGACGATGTCTTGCGTGGCCGAGAAGAACGCAATGGCCAGAGCAAGGTAAGAAATCAACCAGATGTTCTCGCGCGGATCGAATACTCCCAGAGAACCCATGGAGACGAGGAGGGCCACCTGAGCGAGGAGCATCCAACCGCGCCGCCGCCCCAGGAACGGGAGGGTGTAGCGGTCGAGGGCCGGGGACCACAGGAACTTCCAGGTGTAAGGGATACCGACCAGGGCGAAGAGACCGATGGTCTTGAGGTCCACCCCCTCGGAACGCAGCCATGCCGGGAGCAAATGATAGAGGAAGTACAACGGCATCCCCGCGGTGAACCCGTTGAAAATGCAGATGAGCATGCGCGTGCTAAAGAGAACGCGCAGCACTCCGCGCGTGGGCTGAGCCGTACTTGTCATCCTCGAACTCCCGGAGAGGTGTCCTTCGTAGTTTCCCAGGTTGGCGCAGGGAAGCAAGTGGGTTGTGAGGAATACCCGTGCGGGGCTGTGGGGCAGCATGGGTCAAACGCAGGGCCATGCCTGAGGTAGACCGAGGAAGGACTTTTTTCGACCGGCGGGACATTGCTGGCGGGATGGTCGATCCCGTCGGCCGACCTCCTTTCTTGTTGGACGACAAGAAAGGAGGC
>MGSU01000332.1:38316-39012 GCA_001799195.1 Deltaproteobacteria bacterium RIFOXYA12_FULL_61_11
GCTCGCCACCGCTGGCCAAGCCGTTGTCGAGGGTCCTGGGTTCAACACGTCTTGTACCGCACCCTCCCATGCGGGCACCCCAGGCCTCCCGGCGCGCAAACGAGAGGAAGCCTCGCCTTGCCCGAATGTCTATGCGTACCTGTCACGGGAACAGTATCGAGAGCCCAGAAAAAGGCCGGTTTTTCTGCGACGCACGAGGAATGCCTTGGTGTGCTTTCTTTCAGATACAGGGTTTCCTTTCTGTTGGCTTCCTTCTCTTGCTGCTGAACCGACCCGATGGTATCTTTGCCGGCATGGCGAAGGTAGTCGGGATGATGGCGTGGGGAAAGCAGGTCCGACTCAGGCGGCGGTTTTATAGTGAGGATATAGGGCAATGAAGCCTATATACCTGATTTTACTATTTCTACTGATCTTCATGATAGTTATTACGCATATTTTCTATGAATACCTAACTCATGGATTCATCTATAATAAACAATTATCTGGGGGTATCGATGGTGTGTATGGCGTGCTCACTGCTATTGCCTATTTGCTTCTAGTCATTGTTACAATACTGTACATATGTGGGAGCACATTACGGAAATATTTCAAGAAATAGGAACCTGGTTTCGCATTCGTGATTCTTTAAGGATTCATAGAGTTACACGGCCTCCTTGTGTCGCAAGGGTCAGAGGGGTGAAATGTACTCTCCGAATT
>MGSU01000333.1 GCA_001799195.1 Deltaproteobacteria bacterium RIFOXYA12_FULL_61_11
CTCCTCGGTAGTGTGCTGGCCGCTCACGGCGGCCGATAGTTCAGGCTTCTTCGTCCTCGGTGGCGTACTCCTCGAAGAAGATGTACGGATTCTCGCGTGGGTGCTTCACCATCTGCGGGATGGGCTCGAGACCGATTTCCTCGAGGAAATTGCCGAGACCAACGCGTTGGATGAACTCACCGACGCGCTCGCGGTTCTTGCCGTGCTCGGACCAGATTTCCCAGATGTTCTCGATGAGCTCTTTCAATTCCGTATAGGGCGGTTCGAGCTTTATGAAGGGCACCAGGACCGAGGAGAGCAAGGCGCCCTCGACAATCGGAGCCTTGGAGCCGAGGAGCAGCGTGGCGCCGCGATCGTCCCCAGGCCGCAGGGCCTTGGGCATGACGTTGATGCAGTGCATGCACTTGACGCAATTCTCGTCATCGACGCTGAAGGTTTTGCCATCCCAACTGATGCACTTGGTCGGGCAATTCATCATCACGTCCTGCGCGATATCCAGCCCACCACCGACATACTTTTTGACCTCGGCCTGGTCGATCTTGATCTCATCGCGCCAGGTACCGATGATCGAGAGGTCGGCGCGGGCGATCGACGCTACGCAGTCGTTCCCGCAACCCGCCATCTTGAACTTGAACTTGTAAGGGAAGGCGGGACGGTGCATCTCGTCCTGGAAGGTCTGGGTCAAGTCATAGGTCAGCGCCAGGGTATCGTAACAGGCGAATTCGCACCGGGCCGGACCGCAGCAGCAGCTCGGGGTGCGCAGGGCAGAACCCGATCCGCCCAGATCGAAGCCGGCGGCGGTCAGCTTGGCAAATGCGGGTTCGAGTTGGTCGGTCACCGTGCCGAGCAGCACGATGTCGCCGGTCGAACCGTGCATGTTGGTGATGCCTGAGCCGTGTTCTTCCCAAATGTCACAGATTATGCGCAACGCTTTGGTATCGTAGAACCAACCTGCGGGCTGATTGACGCGAACGGTATGGAAATGGCTGACCCCGGAGAACTTCTCGGGTAGGGCCGAGTAACGGCCGATCACGCCTCCGCCGTATCCCATGACGCCCACGATGCCGCCGTGCTTCCAGAAGCCGACGCGCTTCTCATAGGAGTATTCGAGCTGGCCGAGCAGGTCCTCTGCCATGGCCTTCTTCTCGCGCATTTTCTTGATCTCGGTGACGAAACTCGGGTACTTGCCCTTCTCGAGTTCGTCGAGTAACGGTGTCTTGTGCTTCATGTTTTTCTCCTTCATGCAACTGGCAACGTGTCAGTGGTTCTGGTTCAAACGCAACCCGTGGGTTTGGGCAAACCGGCGAGCTTGCAGGCACCCTTGGCGGGTCCTGACGGGAACAGGTCATAGATCTCCTTGAGCTTGAACCCGCTCTCCTTGCAGAGCTTCCGGATCATGGGGGCGATCTGGAACTTGAGGTAGTAATCACGCAAGTAATTGATGACCTTCCAATGGTCCTCGGTCAAGCTCTCGATACCCTCGAGCTTGGCAAACCCCTTGGCCACGTCCTCGTTCCACTTGTCCGGTTCCTGCATGAAACCGTCCTCGTCGATCTGGTAGACCTGACCGTTGATCTCGATGTCCGCCATGGTTTTCCTCCTAGTGGCAGGTTGTGGGATCCTCTCTTCCTCTGTTCTCTCAATACGACTCGCGCCGTCTCACACGACGTCGAGGTCGATCTCCGGTTTTACGTCCAAGGTATTGTGCACCACACAGGAATGCACCGCGCGTTGCACTGCCTCCCGCCTGTCCTCGGGAAAACCCTCGGGTAGCGTCAGATCGGCGGTGATCGCTGCAATACGTTTCGGTTTGTCGGCGAGCTGGAAGGTCATATCGAGACCGATGCCTTCCGCCGGGTACTCATGGTTGACGCAATAGCGATTGACCAGCATGCCCATGCACGCGCCGAGAGCACCGACCAGCAACTCCGAGGGAGAAGGCGCGGCGTCGTTCCCGTGATCGGCGAGGGACATATCCGTCTCGAAGACGTGCCCGCGTACGGTGACCCGGAAGTGCTGGCCGGCAAGCTGTTCGACCCTGATCAGATCCATTGTCCCGTCAGAGCCTCCCGGTACGTCGAGCGTGGAACAGGGCCAGCGTGCGGTAGAGTACATGGGCGAACTTGCTGTACGGCAAGTACATCAACAGGTAGAAAACGGCCACGAGATGGATGAAATAGAGATAGTAGGCACTCTGGCTGTTGGCCATGCGGGTTACCTGGACCAACCCGCCGGTAACGGTCACGGTCAAGAGGATGCTGAGGAAAAGGAGATCCTGGTAAGTGCTCCGGCTGGTCTTCCCGGCCGTGGACAAACGCTCTTTCAGTAGGACATAACCTCCTGAGAGCAAGAGCACCATGCCCACATTGCCCAACAGCTTCCCGGGATGATAGAGCGGCATTGGGTAATCGCCGCCCAAGAGAATGACCAGGATGGCCACGACCGTGGCCAGGAGCAAACAGATGAACCCCCAGAAAACCCCGAGATGGGCCAGGTAACGGTGATCATGGGCGGTACACTTGCTGAAACGGTCATGCGTAATGATCTCGTTCACGACCGGGAGGAGACTCTCGAACAATCCTCGCGGAGTGCCCGGAACCGGCCAGTTCCGTTGCAGGTCGCGCCAGAAACGCGAAGCACCGAGCAGAGCGAAGCCGCAGGTGGCGAGGAATACTAGGCTGAAGGAACCGTTCAACCAAGCGTGGGGGAAGAAATCGGCCAACCGGACGATCTCGCTCTTCGGCAGGGTGAGGGTTCCGGCAAGGGCGAGCACTGCAAGGATGAAGACCACCGGGATGGCGAGGGCCAACGGCAGGAACCGCGGCTCGGCCACCAACCGACCGAGGAAGCTCGGGACGGCATAATGCCGTATACTGACTTCGCGTATCGCCGCCAGGGTTTCGGCAGGATCTGCCCCCCGTGGACAATAGACCGAACAGTCCCCGCATTGATGGCACAACCAGATGTCAGGATCGCCGAGCAGGCGTTCGCGCTGGCCCCAGGATGCCCAGAGCATCTCTTTGCGCGGGAAGGGCCGGTGGTCCGGCGTGAGGGTGCAGACCGTGGAGCAGGTCGCGCACTGATAGCATTTCTTGAGGTTCTCGCCGCCGGCCTTCAGGAGTTCTGTAAGAAAAACCGGATCGACCGAGGTGGGCACATGCGCGCTCATCGAGCTTTCCTCACATCCCCTTGAATGGATTGGCACCCATGGCAACAATCTGTTCCGAGAACTCGTTGATGATAGCTGGTATACGTTCCCAGTCGCTGACTTCAACAAACTCGGTGCGGATCCGTTCGCTCTCGAGGGACATCTTGGTCAGGACTTCTTTGAGGTTCTCGCCGCGGGTCTGCATCAGCTCGCTGCCGCGGATGAAGTGGCACTGGTAGTCGTCGCCGGGCTTGCACCCGAGCTGGAGGATGCCGTCCCAGCCCTTGGACAGGGCGTCCTTGATCCAAACCGTGTTGACCGACCCCAGGCAACGTACCGGAATGATGCGGACGAAGGCGCTGAGCTGAAGCTTGTGCTGGCCGGCCATGTCGATGGCCGGATAGGCGTCGTTCTCGCAGGCCAGGACCAGAATCCTGGGCTTCTCTTCGTCCTCCTCCGGCACTTCCAACTCTTTGATCATCGAGCCGATGGCATCGATGCTGTAGTTCTTGAAGCTGATGATCCGCTCGGGACAGGCACCCATGCAAATGCCGCAACGCCGGCAGCGAGCCGGATTGGGCTTCGGGGTCCCTTTTTCGTCCTCGTCGAACGCGCCGAAAGGACATTCCTCGGTGCAACGCTTACACGAAGTACAGCGGGAGAGGTACAGTTCGGTATAACTCTTATCGCCCGAACGTGGATGCACGGCCTCGCCGCGGCTGGTCATCTCGAGACACTGGATGGCCTTCAAGGCCGCTCCTCGGGCATCGTCGATGCTGGCGGCCACGGTCATGGGGGCGCGTATTGCTCCGGCAGCGTAGATCCCGGTGCGTCGGGTCTCATAGGGGAAACAGATGAAGTGGCTGTCCGGGAAATCATAGCGCAGGGTCGGCAGGGCTTCTCCCTGGCGATACTTGAGCTTGAGCACATCAGCCCCGTTCGGGACCAACCCCACGGCTAAGACGACCAGATCCACGGTAATGGCCAGATCGTCGTTGAGCAGGGTCTTGCCGACCTCGACCAGGAGCGCGCCGTTCTCCGACCTCACCGCCTGGACTTCTCCCTTGGTCAAGAAAAGGCGTTGATCGTCCTGCATTTCTCTGTAGAAACTCTCGGCCAACCCCGGAGTGCGCATGTCTTTATAGATGATGAAAGCATTGGCCTCCGGCCGCAACTCGCGCACATACCGGGCTTGCTTGAGCGTGGTACCGCAACAATAGGTGGAACAATAGGGTAGGTGCTCGGCATCCCGCGACCCCGCGCACTGGATGAACAGCACACTGTTGATCGGTTTGCCGTTGGAGGGCCGGACCAACGCGCCTTCTTTGGCCATCTGTTCGAATTGGTGGTTGGTGATTACGTCCGGGGAAGCACCATAGCCATATTGGGTGAGTTTGGCAGCATCATAGGGCTTGGCGCCGGTGGCCATGACAAAGGTCCCCACGGTCAGGGTGCGCTCCTGGCCGTTGGAAGAGAGGGTCACCCCGAAGTTACCCGGCTCACCGGTCACCTGGGTAATGACGGTATTGCACAAGACCTCGACGTTCGGTCGTTGGCCGAGTTGTTCGATCAAGGCGACCACCGCCGGGGTCTCGAGTTGCCGGAAGGGCGTGGCCATCGGCAATTGGCGGTAGAGGGTCTTCGACAGACCGCCGAGCGTCGACTCTTGTTCGATCAGAATGACCTCATAACCGGCACGGGAAGCCTCGAGCGCAGCGGTCACCCCGGTCACGCCCCCGCCGACCACCATGAGTTTAAAGCTGAAACTCTCGCTCTTGTACGGCACAGGGATCAAACTCTTGCGGGCCTTGACGATGCCCATGCGCAGGTAATCTTCGGCCAGCATCTGCGTATCTTCGTCCTGGGGTTTGGAACACCAGGCAACTTGCTCGCGCAGGTTGACCCGCTCGACTAGGACATGTTCACCGAAGGCGAAGGCTTCAGGCTTCGCGCGCGGTGAACAGGCCGCGATCACCACACCGTCGATGCTCGCACCTGCGAGGTCTTGTTCGATCAGAGCCCGCCCCTCGGGGCTGCACAGCGCCTCGGCACTCTTGCACGACGCCGCCTTCATCTCACCGCTCGCGACCTTTGCCAGGGCCGAAAGGTCGAGGCAGGCCGAGAGATCACAACCCTTACACAGATATACGCCGATCTTGTCCACTGTTCCCACCTATGTCCAAAGCGTTCTCGTTGTCCAGGAACGAAGGCACGGCTCCCGTCTTCAGCCCTGGATCGCCTTGAGTGCCATACCGGTCGCGTCCTTGAGGGCCGAGGAGACATCCAACGGCGCCTTGTCACAACCTGCGGCAAAGATTCCTTCTTCCACCGCTTCGGCGTTGAAGAAGCCGAACTCGTCGACCACCACCTTGTCCAGGGCCGGCAAGTTGGGAGTCATACCGGTGGCCAGAACCACCATGCCGACCTTCTCCTTGCGCTTGAGCCCGGAGAGGATGTCCTCGGCCTCGACGACGAGGGAACCGCAGGGCTCCTCGTCGATACGGGCCACCTTACCCTTAATGAGTACGATGTTCTCATCGGCCTTGACCCGCGAGAGGACGTCCTCGTTGCGACCCATGGCCCGGAGATCTATGTAGAAGATGAAGGCCTTACCCTGGGGATTGCGTTCGCGATACTCGAGGGCATGCTTCATCGAAGCCAGACAGCAGACCGTGGAGCAGTAGGGCAGGTGATTGTCGTCCCGGGACCCAGCACACTGCACGAACGCGATACTCTCGGGAGCCTTGGCGTCCGAGGGCCGCAGGATCAAACCCTGGTGGGGGCCATTGGCCGCCAAGAGGCGCTCCATCTGCACGTTGGTGATGACGTTGCGGTACGAACCGTACCGCAGGTTCTCGATCTTGGTCGCGTCGTAGGGGGTCCAGCCGGTAGCAAGGACCACACTGTGTACCTTCACCTCGAAGCGTTGGTCCTGCCGCGAGAAATCGATGGCCCGATAGGCACAGGCGTCGACGCACTTCTTGCATTCGAGCTTCATGCACACCGAGGTATCGATGGCATAACGATACGGGTAGGCCATCTCATGCGGCAAGTAGATCGCCTTGGTCGTGGTCAAACCGTAATTGAAGTCGTCGTCGCGGGTGACCGGACAGACCTCCACGCATGCGCCGCACGCGGTGCAACGGTCGTTGACGTACTGGGGCTTCTGCAACAACTCGACCGTGTAGGCACCGCGGTCCCCGCGAATGGAGACGAGCTCGGTCGAGGTGTGGACCTGGACCCGCGGATTGTTCTTGATGCGCCGGAAATTGATCTCGAGCCCACAATAGGGGGGACAGAGCTTGGGGAAGTAACGGCCGAGCTGCGCGACCCGGCCACCGAGGTAGGGCAACCGCTCGACCAAGACGACCTCGTGGCCGACTTCCGCCGCCTCGATCGCCGTGGTGATGCCGCTGATCCCAGCTCCGACAACCAGAATGGTCTTCTTGTCCATGGTTCTCTCTTCTTCCTCGCGATTAGGGTTGAACGTCCTTCCCTGTCTTCTTCCTGGACTTGGGGACATAGTTCGGATCGGGCTCGAGCAGGGGCTCGCCGCAGAGAGCGTGGCGTAACCAGGTCGAACCGAAGGAGAGCAGGGCTTCGTCGTCACGCCGCAATTGCTCCACCTGAGCGGGATCGAGGGCGAAACGCTGGAGGAAGCTGCTCTCAAAGATGAATTCGCGGAAGCGGTCGAGGTCGTAGGTCGCCAGGAAGAACTGCTGCATCTGGCGAGGTTCGAGTTCCTTGATCCGCTCGAAACCGGGATGGAAGATGACCGCTCTGAAAAGCGCGCCCATATCGTCGTAGCGCGTCACTTCCTGGTCGTGCAGCCACTCCCGGATGGTCTGTTCCTTGGGATCGCGGTGTCCGAGGCAATCGCCTTCCTCGAGCTTGAAATAGAACGACCGGCCGGTTTGCTCATTGTTGGGGTGAGCTTCGCCGATAGGATAGATGCGGCAAGCCCAAGGCCGATCTTTATACACCCCACACCCCTGCGCGGTGACAAAGGGGCAGGTCTTGGCGTCTCCTTCCATTTTCAGCACCACCACCGGGTATTTCTGGCCTTTCTCGATGGGTAGGATGGTGTGCCGTTCGATGAAATCGTCGGAACGCATCCCGAGGGCATTTTTGAGCCTCAGGACGTCATAGGGAGTAAGGAATATATTCACGTCCCTGCAACACTGGTTGAAGCAGGGAATGTCTTTGTGGCAACGGAAACCCAACCGGTCGTCCGGCCCGAGGCGTTCGTGGTCCTTGATGATGGTTTCCTTGAGACGTTGGAGGTTGGTCCTGGCGTCGTTGTCCATCACCCCTCGATGCCGTCCCGGAAATCGACGGCGGTCTTGACCCTGAGCGGCATGGTCTGACCCGACTGGGGGTCGAGCATGTGCCGGTACGAGGCCTTGGTCTTGTAGTGTTCTTCGATGAAGGCCCAACCCCGCACGTAGTACCCGCACTCGTCGTTGAAACAGACGTAGCGGAGTTCATCGTACTGCAAGTCGGGGTAGGTCCAGCGACACATCGGCTGACCGCAGTGCGGACAGTTGGTATCGATGCTCGGCTGGGTCATGGGGTCACCTCTGAGATGGGATCGAGGAGGAGGACACCGCGGGGTGTCCTCCTCCTCGCAAGGGGTCGAGAGTGCGCGATGTCAGACCATGCGGTGGATTTCCTTCTTCATGGTCTTCCATTCGCCGGTCTTGGGAACGTAGGTGATGTTGGCGAAGCAGTTCCAGTCGTCCTTCATGCTCGGACAGTCGCTGCGGAAGTAGTAACCGGGCCACCTGGTCTCTTCGCGGAAGAGGATGGTGCGGACATGGGACTCGGCCTGCCAAGTGCGGTGGTAATTTTCCCAACTGCGCATCAGCTCGTGCAGGTCCTTGGCCGCGAGCTTCTCGGCGTCTTCTTTGAGCAGGGCGAGCAGCTCGAGAGCGCGCTCGAGATTGGCCTTGGAGGTCTTGAAGCCGTAGACCACGCCGCCGGCGTACTCGTCCATCAACTTCTGCAGGCGCACGATATAGCCGCGCGGCCGGATGTAGTTGGGGTTGATGTCCGGGTCGGTGCTGTAGCCCTTGAACTCCTCGAAACGGTTGATCGGAGCCAGGATCTTCGTCTTGAGGGCGTTGAGATCCGCTTCGGGCTGCATGAGAGTCGCGTTGTCCATAGCGAAGGCGGCCATGGCTTTGGCGGCGATGCGGCCCTCGGTGAAGGAGCCGGAGGAGAACTTGTGGCTGGAGGCGCCGGAGGCGTCACCTGCCGCGAACAAGCCCTTCACCGTGGTCATGTTCGGGTAGCCCCACTTGTACGGGGTGTTCAGGTCCTCGGGTCCGCTGACCCACGCACCTGAACCACCGGAGTGCGAGCCGATGAAGTACGGTTCGCAGGCCGCGATCTCGGACTTCTTCTCTTCGGGCTGCACGTTGAGCGATGCCCACATGTGGGCCTGGCTGATGGTCATGTCGAGGAAGTCTTCCCAGGCTTCGCTCTCGAGTTCCTTCATCTTCTTCTTGAAGGCCTTCTGGTCGTCCTTGTAGGTCTCGGCGATCTTCTGGATGGCCAACTCGGTGCGCATGTAAATGGGCTGCTTACCCTCGAACACGTCGAGCATCATGAGCCAGTTGCGCAGGTTCGCGGGCACCGGCTTGACCTTGCCGTAGGGGCCCCACTTCTCGAGCTCGGAGGCGCGGGTCTGCATGTAGTTCTCGTCGTTGGCGTTGGTCGCGATCGACTTGAACAGCAGGAACCAAGCCCCGACCGGACCGTAGGCGTCCTTGAAGCGGACCGGGATGAAACGGATCTCTTGGCAGGTCATCTCGGCGCCGGCCTTGAGGGTGAAATAAGCGCTGGAACCGGAGTTGAACGGCGGATACCAAGTGCGCCCGGCGCCTTCGCCCGAGCTGCGCGGCTTGAAGACGTGCACGGCGCCACCCATGCATGCGAGCACGGACTTTGCCTTGAAGACATAGTACTTGTTCTCGCGCACGCTGAAGCCCACGGCCCCTACGCAGCGATCGCCGTTCATGAGCGGCTCGACGATATAGACGCGTTCGTAGATCTGCCCGTTGGCGCCGAGCTCGGCCAGGGCGTTCTTGGCCGCTTCGGCCACGATCACCTTGTAGCTCTCGCCGTTGATCATGAGCTGCCAGCGTCCCTCGTGGACATAGGCACCCTTCTCGTCCTTCCAGATCGGCAGGCCCCATTTCTCGTAGAGATGGACGGTGCCGTCGACGTGGCGGGCGATGTTGGCGACGAGGTCGTCACGGGCCACACCCATGAGGTCGTTCTTCACATAGTTGACGTAGTCCTTGAGGGTGTTCTCGCCGTCCTTGAGGCCGACGTACTGGTTGATCGCCGAAAGACCCATGGCCACGGCACCGCTGCGGTCCATGGAGGCCTTGTCGACCAAGGTTACCTTGAGATTGTGCTTCTTTGCCCAGTGGGCGGCTTCGACCGCCGCACCGCAAGCGGCCATACCGCCGCCGAGGATGAGGATGTCGGTAGTGACTTCGATGGTCTGGAAATCCATTAGTTCCTCCTTACGCTTCGAGTTCGATCACAGCTTGTGCAGTTCCTTGAGTCCCAGCGAAGCGGGCTCGGTGAACAGCAACGGGCTCTTGAGGTCGGCGGTCGCGGTCGCGAAATCGCCGTGCGGCTTGGCGCTACCCTCGGGAGTAGTCCGGATGGGGAACTTGAAGCGCTTGATCGACCCGTTGCGGAACTTGACCGTCCACATGATGTCCTCGGAGCCGCGCAACGGGATGACCGACGCGCCTAGGGGCATGAAGTCGGAATAGCCGCGGACCTCGATCGCGTTCTGCGGGCATACCTTGGCGCAGCACTGGCACTCCCAACAGGTGTCGGGTTCCTGGTTGTACGCCTTCATGATGTCCCGGTTAAGGGTCATCAAGTCGTTCGGGCATGCGTGTTGGCATGCCGTCTTGTCCTGGGCCTTGCATCCATCACACTTTTCAGCAATGACGAAAGTGGGCATTAGGTCCTCCTCACGTTAGGGTTGGATGGAATGCCGAAAGCACGGTATCGGACCTGCCTCGCGGCAGGGATCCTTCGTCGTCATAGGGGTCAGATGACCTCCAATGTCGTTGGCCCGGTGTAGAAAAATGCCACAGCAATGACAAGCCCACAAAATGGGTAAAGAATAGATATCATATAGGTACAAATAATACCTATTTTCTGGAGACTTCTTGGACCCGCGAGGTTTTCTCCTGACCGCGACGTTGTAACTGCTGGCGCTGGAGGTACCGCGACAGGGACTCCCCCTGGCTGGTCAATCCGAGCTTCTGGCGTATGCGTTTGCGATAGACATTCACCGTCCCCGGGGAGAGCCGCATCAGGGCGGCGATTTCCTTACTGCTCATGCCGCGGGCCACGAGATTGCAGACCTCGATCTCGCGCGGAGCCAGGACCGCGTACAAGGTCGTCTGGGTATCCTCGGGGAAGTCGATGATCTCGAGCAGGTTGTTCCGGATCACTGCCAGGTAGTCGCGTTCGATGGAAGTAGCAATCACCTCGAGGCGGTCGATGACCGGCAGCACGGTGCGGCGCACGGCGCTGGAGAGCTGCAGGGTGAATTCTTTCCGATCGTGTTCGATCTGTCCGAGGATCTCTTTGAGGGCAATGTTCTTCTCGTTGAGCGCAGCCTTCTCCATGGTCAGGAGTTCGGTCAGTTCGATGAGCTTGACCTGGGTTTGCTTGTAGTTGGTAATATCGCGCAGAATGGCGCTGAAGTACCGTTCGTCTCCCGAACGCCAAGCCACGATGGACAACTCCATCGGGAACTCTTCCCCTCCCTTGCGCAGACCTTCGACCTCCAGGTCCTTCTCCGACTCCACCGTGCTCCCATGCGCGAAGAGGCGCGCGAAGCGTTCGGCATGGACCTCGAAGTAGCGAGGAGAGATCAGCTCTTGGATAGGATGCCCGAGGATCTCCTCGGCGAGGTAACGGAATACGGCCTCCGCACCCTTGTTCCACGACAACAGCCTACCACTCTCGTCGGCCAGGAGGATGGCGCTGTTGGAGAGTTGGGCAATGGCCTCGTAACTGGTCTCGAGTTGGTGCAATTTCTCTCGGACCCAGGTCTTCTCGGTGACATCTCGCAGTACCCGGACCAGGAACTCGGGCCGATCATCGAGGCCCTTGACGCTCTCGAGGTTGAGTTCGGCGGTGAAGCAGGTACCGTCTCCGCGGCGCAGGGTATACTCTGCCTGGAGGTGCCGAGAGGTTCGGATCAGTTCGGGCAAGGAGCGTTCGAAGGACAGGTCCTCGGACGAAATGAGGTCCGAGAACTCCACCCCCCCCCGTTCGATGGCCTCCGCGACCGTCCTCCCGAGCAAAGACAAGGCGTGCTCGTTGGCTGCCACGATAATACCGCGGAGATCGGTCAACACCACCGGTTCCGGGAGGTGCCGGATCAGGGTCTCGAGCCGATAACGGCGATCCCCGAGCTCCTTCTCGAGCACCTCGACCGCTGCAAGGCGCTGCTCAAGCGCGGTCCTTTCCTCGGGGTCCAATCTGTCGAGGGCTTTTTCGATCAGCACCTGCACCCCGTCACCGTCATCGCCGAAGTCCTATCCTGCCGACCCTACTCCGGACCCTGGCAGGCAGCAAGCGCGAAGTGGCCACAGGGTTGTTTGAGCCCAGGTACAAAGAAGAACGAGGTTTCAGTCCCCCCAGTTCCCACCGTCCATCTCGTATTTGCTGATTTTGTTACACAGGCTCTGGCGAGTCATCTTGAGGATGGTGGCAGCCTTGCGTTTGCTGCCGCCGGACTGTTGCAGGGCAAAGCGGATGAGGCGTTGTTCGTAGTCGGAGACCAGACCGTAGAAGTCCCCACCGCGCAAGGGGTCGTCTCCCTCGCTCTCGACGACCGTCGGCTCGATGCGGCCAGAGCGCTTGATGGTCAGGTGTCTCGCCCCGATGGTGTCGGTATCGGTGATGGCCACGGCGCGTTCTATCTCGTGCTCCAACTCGCGCACGTTACCCGGCCAGTGGTAATCCATGAAGGCTTGGATGACCTCGGGTTCGAGCACGATGTCCTTCTCGAGTTTCCGACCGAAGAAGCGGGCGAAGTGGTTGGCTAGGAGGGGAATGTCCACCAGGCGATCTCGCAGCGGCGCGATGTGGATGTTGATGACATTGATCCGATAGTAGAGGTCTTCGCGGAAATTGCCCTTCTCGACCTCTGCTTTGAGGTTGCGATTTGTGGCGAAGATCATCTGGACATCGACGTTGATGCTCTTGGTGCCGCCGACCTTGCGGAAGGTTCCACCCTCGATAACCCTGAGCAGCTTGGTCTGCATGTCCTTGTTGAGATCCCCGATCTCATCGAGGACCAAGATGCCCTTGTCGGCGATTTCGAATAGCCCGGGTTTGTCCAGGGTCGCACCCGTGAAGGAACCCTTGACGTGACCGAAGAGCTCTGCCTCGAGGATGCTCTGGGTGATCGCGGCGCAGTTCTCAATGACGAAGGGGCGATCCTTGCGCCGGCCGCAAGCATGAATAGCCCGTGAAACCAGTTCCTTGCCCGTACCGCTCTCGCCCGTGACCAAGATGGTGCTGTCGGTCCTGGCAACCTTGAGGATCAGGGTGATCATCTCGTGGATCTTCTTGCTCCGTCCGACGATGCCGCAGAAGGCGTCGAGCGCGCCCCGGTGGCGGTCGATGATGGAGACCAGCTCCTCGATGTTGATCGGTTTATTCACGAAGCCGTGGACGTGGCTATGGTTGATGGCTTTCTTCAACACCGCGGTGTCGGCGAAACCGGAGATGATCACCCGAAGGACCTCGGGGCGTCGACGTTGGCATTGCTCAAGGAATTCGACTCCCGACATCCCCGGCATGCGTTCGTCCGAAAGTACCACCTGGATGGGTTCGGCCTGCAGAAGCTCCAGGCCTTCTTCGGCGCTGTAGGCCTTGTACACAGTATATTTTCCGCGAAGTTGGCGTTCCAGGGCCTTGACCACGGGAATCTCGTCATCGACTATGAGCAGGTTGATCGGTGCGTCCATGCCTTTTCCATCGAGAGGGTTGACCGCCGGACTGGCCGAAGAGCATACCTGAAGCCTCGGCCCTTGTCGACGAGGATCTCCCGTTCATTGACAAACCTAGTGCCGCTCTCTATACCCAACGCCGATAATGCCGCACCTGGAGCCTCTACCATGACCGCTTCGTATCGCCTCGCCATCGTCGGTGCCTCTGGGCTGGTCGGTCACGAGATCGTGGCCGTGTTGCAGGAACGGGAGTTCCCGGTCGAGAGCTTGCGCCTGCTCGGCTCGGACCGTTCGCTCGGCCAGAGCCTGCGCTTCTGTGAGCATCAGATCCCGATCGACGTATTGGAACCCCGCAGCCTCGAGGACCTCGACCTCTGTTTCTTCACCGCCGGGGCCAAGGTCAGCCGGGACTTCCTGCCCCTCGCCGCTTCCCGGGGTATCTTCTGCGTCGACAACACCAGTGCCTTCCGCACCGATCCGGCCATCCCCTTGGTCGTCCCCGAGGTCAACGGTGACCTGCTCGATAAGGCACCCCGGCCGCGCATTGTGGCCAATCCCAATTGCGTCGCCGCTCCCTTGACCCTGGTCTTGGCACCGCTGCTCCAAAAGTATGGTCTGCGCCGGGTCGTGCTATCGACCTACCAAGCCGTCTCAGGCGCTGGGCGTCGCGCCACCGAAGAACTCTCGGCCCAAGTGGTCGGCATGTTCAATACCGGCAGGATCGAGCGCTCTGTCTTCCCCCATCAGATCGCCTTCAACCTCATCCCCCAGATCGGCGACTTCGAGGAGGACGGGGCTACCGGCGAAGAGCGCAAGATCGTCGCCGAAACCCGCAAGATCCTGCGCAGTCCCGAAATGCGGCTTTCGGCCACCGCAGTCCGGGTACCGGTCTTCAATGGGCATTCCCAGTCGGTCAATATCGAATTAGACTCTCCGTATGACCTGGAGGAAGTACGGGACCTGCTCGATGCTCAACCGGGGGTACTAGTTCAGGACGCCCCCGCCGACCTCGACTACCCCATGCCCCTACCCGCCACGACCCGCGACGAGGTCTTCGTCGGCAGGCTACGCCGCGACCCCTCGATCGACAACGGCCTCAACCTGTTCCTCTCGAGCGATAACCTGCGCAAGGGCGCGGCCTTGAACGCGGTCCAGATCGCCGAACGGCTGCTCGCACCGGCCCGATGAACCAACGCGTTCTCCGGTTGGTGGTCCACTACCTCGGCGGAGCGTACCACGGTTTCCAGAGCCAACCCGCGGCGGCTTCGGTCCAACAGACCCTCGAGGAGGGCCTGTCCGAGCTGCTCGGCCAACCTCAACGCATCCACGGGGGTAGCCGTACCGATGCCGGGGTTCATGCCCGAGGTCAGTGCATTTCCTTCAAGACCTTCTCCGCTCTGCCCTGCGCGGCCTTCGTGCGAGGGCTCCAGCACTTCCTACCCGACGACCTCAGGATCGTCTCGGCCGAGGAGGTCGATCCGAGCTTCCATGCTCGCTGGTCCTCGCTGGGCAAGCTCTACCATTACCTGCTCAACCCTCACGAAACCCAGCGCCTGCTGCTCGACCCGGTTTCCTGGTTCTATCCCGACCGGCTCGACCTCCCAGCAATGAACCAGGCCTGCGCATTCCTAGTCGGGAAACACGACTTCTCTTCCTTCCGCAGCTCAGGCTGCGGCAGCAAGCACGCCGTGCGCACCATGTACTTTGCCGGTTTCGATGTCGTACCGGCAGGCCCCTGGGGGATCAACGCCATGGTGGTGCGGTTCTCCATTGCCGGGGATGCGTTCCTCAAACAAATGGTCCGCAGTCTGGTCGGCACCCTGGTCGAGGTCGGGCTTGGGGCTCTCTCGGTCGAGCAGTTCGCCGAGGTCCTGGCCGCCGGTGACCGCTGCGCTGCCGGCAAGACAGCCCCGGCCAGAGGCCTGGTCCTGGAGGAAATCTTCTACACCGAAGAACGCCGCTTGGAGGTGATCGAGCACTTCCGTCGCCTCGGTCTCCCTGCTCTCGCCGACCCCACGGCCTTGCCGCGGCGCTGAACGCATGGGACAGCTCTCTGTTGACCTCCTGCCGGTTCTCCTCCTCGCCCTGCTCGGGCAGGTCCTTCGCCGCTTCGCCGGTTTCGGGCCCGAGACGTCAGGAACGCTGCTCCGGCTGGTCCTGAAGGTCACCCTGCCCGCGCTGCTGCTCTCTACCCTGCCCACCCTGGACCTCACTCCCGAACTCGCGATGCTCCCGCTGCTCGCCGCGATCAATGCCGGGATTGCGTATCTCCTCGGCAGCCGGTTGCTCCTGCCATGGTTGCTCCATCGCGGCCAGGCCGCTCCGACCGCCGCTACCGCTGCTCTAGGAGTGATGATCGCCAACACCAGCTTCATCCTGCCCTTCCTCGGGGCCGTCCACGGCGCGGAAGGTTTGACCCTCGGCTGCATCTACGATTTGGGCAATGCCGTGATCATCTATACCGTGGTCTATTCGTTCGCCGTGCGGCGGGCCAAGCATCCTCTCGGCCGGAGAGCGATCTTCTTCGAAGTGCTGACTCTCCCTCCGCTGTGGGGTTTGTTCCTCGGTGCCTCGCTCAACGTCTTGGCCCTCGAACTACCGCCGCCGCTCTATGCCGTGGCGCATCCTCTCGGGGCCATGACCGTGCCGCTCCTACTCCTCTCGCTCGGCCTGAGCATAGAACGCCTGCCACGGCCCGAGCCTGCCCTGCTCGCCGCTATCGCCCTCCGCATGGGGATGGGAGTCTTGGTCGGGTTGTTCTTCGCAGAAGTCTTCGCCCTCGAGGGGGTTGCCCGGTCCATCATCCTGGCCGGATGCGCCGCACCTATCGGTTTCAATACCTTGGTCTTCGCCTCGGCCCACGAGTTGGACGCCGACTTCGCCGCAAGGCTACTCTCCGCCTCCCTGCTGCTGGGCATGCTCAGCACGCCCTTGCTCCTGCATCTCTGACGTGGGGATTCGGGAAGGTGAGTGCTTGTAGAAAAAGAGGGGAGCCGGACGTCGCGCGGGTTATTCCTGACGCAGGTAATAGAGGAAGGTCTTCTGGGCTTCACCGACATTCTTGAGGGTGCCCGAATAGAAGACCGCGACCGACATGGGCATGAACAAGGCCAGCTTCTTGTCCGCTTTGATGGCCTTAACCACCCGGGGCAGCACGCTGGAGATCTTGCCCGGCAATTCCGCCAAACGCTCCAGGATGGTGCAGGAGAAGATGACGCTGCGCAGGAACATCCTCCGCAGGACCGGGTAGGCCTTCATGCCGAGGAATTGGAAGATCTGTTTGATCGCCGCGCCGAGCTTGCCGCGGCGGGCCTCGGCGAAGGCCGCCGAGAACATCTTGCGGGCCGACACGGTCGACTCGGTCCGTTTGAGGGCCTGCTCGATGTGGATGGGAATACGGCCGATGCGTTCGTCAAGCGAAGAGAGTTGTTTGCTTTGCTCGGACGGGAACACGAGGAAATAGTACGAGAAGACGTCGATATACTCGAGGTCCCGGGCGAAGACCACCGCGCGCTCATAGGTCGCGTCGACCATCGAGGAACGTTCCATCGCGATGCGATCCTTGACCACCTCGGCGAAGGCTACGTACTGGACCTCGAACAAGGGTTTCCCGCTGGTCGGTTCCTTGAGCCCTATCTCCTGGTTGAGTAGGAGCAGGAAGGAGAGTTGGCGCTCCACCGTGGCTTGCCATTCGTCAAGGAATTCCATGACCACCCGGCGGGCAAAGGCATCCTGTTCGGGATTGCCCTCGGCTTCGCGCAGGCCCTTGAGCTGTTCGACCAGCGTGAGGTAGGAGAGTTGGATCGGCTCCAGCAATTGCTTCGGGACTTCGCTTTCTTCCGCCCTACTCGATCCCGTAAAGCCGAGGAGCGCGAGAACAACGAGGAGCACGAGGTGTCGCATAGGGCCTCCCAGGTAGTCCAGCATCCCGATCGGGAGGGTTCGATACAAGCCCTATACCAGATAATTTCTAATTATATTCAGGATGATACATATTAGCGATGGTGTCACATCGACCCACCGCGTCAGACACTGCACCGCTCAGGCCTTCTTCCAGCGAGTCCCCTGGGGCGTGTCGATCAACTCGATACCGCGGTCAGCGAGCGAGGCCCTGATGGCGTCGGCGCGCTTGAAATCGCGTTGCTTGCGCGCCTCGAGGCGTTCGGCGATCAGGTGTTCGACCTCGGCCTCGAGGGTGAGCTGCTCGCGGTGGAACAAGCCCAACACCTGGTCGTACTCGGAGAACAAGGTCTTCGCCGCCTCGCGGTCCGCCGAGGAGAGGGGACAAGACTGTAGGGCCGCGTTGAGGGTGCGGATGAAACCGAAGGCGCTGCCCAGAGCCTCGGGTACGTTAAGGTCATCGTCCATGGCGGTCACGAAACGTTCCCGCGCCGAGGCGACCTCTGCGGAGATCACTCCCGGAGCCTCCCCGGAGACAGGAGAGTCCTCGAGGCGGCGCAGGGCCTCCTCGATACGGGCCACGGTGGCAGCGGCCTGGGTCAACTCATCGAGGTCGAAGTACAGGGTGGAACGGTAATGGGCAGAGAGAAGCAGGGCCCGGACCACCTGTCCGCTGTGCCCTCGTTCGCGCAGCTCGGCGAGCGACACGATGTTGCCGAGGGACTTGGACATCTTCTCCTTCTTCAGGTTAAGGAAGGCTCCGTGCATCCAGCAACGGACGAAGGGTTTTCCGTTGGCCGCCTCGCTCTGGGCAAGCTCGTTCTCATGATGGGGGAAGACCAGGTCGATGCCGCCGCAATGCAGGTCGATGGTGTCGCCGAGATATTTCCTGGCCATGGCTGAGCATTCCAGGTGCCAACCCGGACGGCCGGGACCATAGGGGGAATCCCAAAAAGGTTCATCTTCCTTGCGGGCCTTCCACAGGACGAAATCCCGCACATCGTCCTTCTCATACTCGTCGGCTTCGTACCGAGCGCCGGCGTGGTTACCCTCGAGAGCGACGCCGGAGAGCCGGCCGTACTCGGGAAAGGTAGCGATGGCGAAATAGACCGATCCCTCGGCCACGTAGGTGTGCCCTCCCTGCTCGAGCCTAGCCATCAGCTCGAGCATCTCGGGGATGTGCTCGGTGGCAAGAGGGTAGTGGTCGGCACGACGAATTCCCAAAAAATCAAGGTCTTCGAAGAACAGCTCGGTATATCCCCGGGTGAACTCACCGAGCTCCAAACCGGCCTTCTTGGAGTCGCGGATGGTCTTGTCGTCCACGTCGGTAATGTTCATGACGTGGGTGACCTCGTACCCCCGGTAGCAGAGGTACCGGCGCAGGACATCCTCGAACAGGAAGGTTCGGAAATTGCCCAGGTGAGCCCGGTTGTAGACAGTGGGACCACAGGTATAGAGGGTGACCCTCGGTGGGTTCAAGGGCACGAAGGGTTCTTTCCTGCGAGCAGCGGTGTTGTAGAAACAGAGCATGGCGGCTTCTCCCGGCATACGGATGGCGCATTGTAGGCAAGGCCTCGGGGGATGGCAAGAATCCTGAGGGGCGGTGATGTTTTCGTGGTCGGAGGAATTCGAGTCCGAATACGCTGTACTTTTACCTAGCTCATTGGGTATGAGCTCCAGCATACTCACCTTTGAGTTCAGGTGCTCTGCGATCCAACGGAGCGACCAAGGGAAGATCCGATGAAGATCTTGTTGCTCAGCGGTGCCGATTCCGACAAGCGCACCCGATATGGGGATTATTCCCTGGTCGGTCCTCGACTCCAACCGTACAACCTGATGCAACTCACGGCCTTGCTGGAAAGGGATGGACATATCGTGCATCTCTTGGACACCGAAGTCGAACCCCAGACTCTCCCGGAAACCTTCGAACTCGTTGGTCGCCTCCACCCGGACCTCTTGGGTGTCAGCGTCTACACCATCAACCACGCCTACATCACCGCGCTCCTGGAAGGAGTACGCTCGAGGTACCCCAAGCTCCCGGTGGTCCTGGGCGGTCCCCACATGACGATCTATCCCGCGGCCTTCGTGGAACGAGGACTTGCGGATTACGGAGTGGCCGGCGAGGCCGACCTCGTTTTCCCGGAACTGGTTTCGGCCCTGGAACGGGGCTCCTCGGTACACGAGCTCGCGAACGTGACGACCCTACGCGAAGGCAAGGTCGTCACCAATCCCACACGTCCTTTCATCGACGACCTCGATGCCCTGCCGTTCCCTGCCTTCCACCTGCTGGGAAAGAATCTCGGCAAGTACTGGCCCCAACCAATGACCTACCGACGCAAGCCGATGACCATCGTTGTCACCAGCAGGGGGTGCCCTTACGATTGCTCGTTCTGCCCCGCTGCGGGCATCTGGGCAGGGCGGCGCTGGCGCGCCCAATCCGCAGAATACGTTGGCAATCTCATGGAATGGCTCTCCAAGGACTACGGAATCCGGGAGATATGCTTCAATGAAAACACCTTCGCCCTGGATCGACACAGGGTTGAGGGTATCTGTAACTTCATCTTGAAGAAACGTCTCAACATTCTCTGGTCGGGCAATGTGAACGCACGCCATCTCCATGCGGACCTGCTGGCCCTCATGCACCGAGCGGGATGCTGGTTGCTCTCGATCGGGATTGAGACCGGCGATGCCGGCATCATGTCCTCCATCAATAAACCTCTCGACCTCGCCCAGGCGGAGGAGAAGATCAAGCTTGTGGTCAGCAAGGGCATCAAGGTCAGGGGTTACTTCATCGTGGGGCACCAGGAAGAGACCGAGGCCTCCGTGCGGAAGACGATCGCCCTGGCGAAGCGGCTCCCTCTCTATACGGCCAATTTCTCCATCTTCGTACCCGTGCCGGGCTCACGAGATTTTACCAATATTTACGGTGAGGTAGCGGAGCACGCTATCGGAGACCTCTCGAACTACGCCAACCTCGGGTGCGGCTCACGCTACCAACCCGCGCACCTCTCGGGCCAACGGGTGATCGACCTGCAACGCCGTGCCATGTTCGAATTCTTCCTCCGTCCCAGCCAGGTGGGGAGACTCGTACGGTCTATAGAGACCTTCGAGGACTTCCGGCGCTTTGCGTACATGGGCCTCGCGGGCACCAATATCGTCGGCCGCAGCCTGCTGAGGAAAGTACGCAACCCGACTGCCTAGGGGCCGGCTTAGCCTGACAACCTCCTAGCAACGCTGAGGCCACCCTTCCGCATCGATCATCGATCTTCCCGGGAACAGGCTTGGCGCACGCTCGAACCAACCCCCCGGAGGATTGAAGATCATCTGAGTACGGGGGCAAACCAGGGTTCGCCGCTGAGTCGCCACCGCGCGCCCTGCCCCTTCACGGTCAGGATCACCTCGCGATGGTAGAGAAGAGATTCCGGCGAGCGCACCTGTTGCTCGCTGCCCAATTCCGCCCGCAGAGCATACGTACCCGGGCAGAGACTCCCGCAATCGAGAGAGAGAGTGAGCCGGTAACGCCCTCCTTCGCCCAGGTCGAGGTGCAGGCTTCCGGTGTCCGTTCCCCAGAGGGGGTACTCCCCATCCACATCGAGCCAGCGGAAGAGTCTGAAGGCACAGTGCAGCCCGTAATGGGACGGTACTTCGAACACGGCACTGACCTCGAACGATTGGGGCGTGGATCTCCCACGATCTTGTAGGGAGAGCTCGAAAAAAGCAGGTTCAGGTACGTGCCGCCGTTCCTGCTCCCATGTAACCCTATGGGGAAGCTGCAAGAGAGCAACGCCGGCCTCCTCCCGGGTCAGGGGGACAAGGACCGAGGAACCCCAGGCCACGGGTAACTCAGTTCGAGAACCATGGTAGGCGATGTACAACTGGAAGGGCGAACCATGGCCCCAGTTCAGTCCTCTGGGAGAGAACTCGAGGCGACCCGTGGTGAAGGCCTCCCCCGAGGGACGAGACACCCGGACGAAGCGGTGCAGAATACACCGCGCCTGTCGATCGAAGAGCCAGAGACGTGCGCGGTCGACGCTCGGGGAGAGCCTTAGATCGAGAATCACGCCACCCTCCTCGGTCCATGCGAGTTCAGGGGTTTGAGCAGTTCTCCCTCGGACTTCTCGCGCGAGGTGACGCTTGAGTTCCTGATCGCGGTAGCCCCAGTAGGACCAGAGCAATCGACGCACGATCTCGGGGGTAGACCCTCCCTCGGGATCCGAGGTTGGCAGGAGGTTCTCGGGACCGAATTGCTGCAACTCCGGTTCAGAGCCCTCATTCCACCTGAGGATCTTTCGCAACAGGTAGGGAGCATTGTCCAAGAAATTGCAATTGATCAGTCTGTTACAACTCATTGTACACGAACGAATGCCCTCGCGCTGCGGCGAGGCAGTAGGACCATTCCACAAGTCTGCGAGAGGAACCGGCCCCACTCGTCCATACACCCCATACGGTAGACACGAATAGGCTTGACCGATGCAGTCGATGGTCATGGAGACCGAACCGATATCGCACCGATTGGCCGAAAAGACATTTGGATCTCGGAAATGGAGTTTATAACACTCAAGCTGGACGATGGTGTTGTGCAGCCGACTTCCCTGCTGTTTCATGGCTATCAGAGTGTCGATGGCTCGGTCGAGTCTTCTCAGGTCTTTGGGCCACAGGGGATGCGTGCGATACCAGAACGGATCATGAGGGGTCTCTTTACTTGGGGGCTGGGCAAGAGCTTGGAAATTGATGGTGCGAAGTACCGGATGGGAGTCGACCAGTCTCACGAGAGCGGGTAATTCGTCGAGGTTGTGTTCGTTGATAACGGCAAGCACACTTATCACCGTTTTCTGCATACTCACGGTTGCTTGGTCCAACCTATCTAACCACCTCATGAGGTGTGCATACAAACCCTCACGTCTTCGGAGGTAGTCATGGGTTGCTCCGATGCCGTCGACGGAAATGACGAGGTTCAGTTGTTCCAAACCTTGCAGGAGGTGCAGATTGACCTCATTCAACAGGAGGCCATTGGTGACAAGACTGACCCCGAGGCGTCGCTCGGCCAGCTTTTGCAGAAGGGCGGGGAGGTGGGGATAGCAAAGAGGTTCTCCGCCGGTGAGTTGGACATGGATCCCCGGGTTCCAGGACGCGATCTGTTCCACAGCCTCCAAGGCGAGGTTTTCGGGGAGGTGGATGACCTCCGCTTTCCAGATTTCGCAATGTCGACATTGCAAGGGGCAAGCAGACGTGAGCACCATATCGATGACGCGGGGGGGTGGGCAAGGTCCTTGGATTCGCCCGGGTTCGCTTCTACTCAGCAACCCATGGTGGCCGAGAGCATCCAGGCGTACGCCGCAGCTCTGTAAACGCCGATCGAGGTTAGAGAACCAATCCCCGCTCGAGGTTCCGTCGTCGTCGATCACCCGAAACCACCATGCTCGAAGGATCGAGAGGGAGCAAGAAGGCTCGGTCTCGTCCTCACTCCGCGTTCTGGGTACAGGTCAAGGTGAAGGCGGCACTGTCGATACCCAGTTGCTGCATGACCGTCTCATCGGTGAGGGCAAGGCTGTAGATCAACTTGGCTGCTTCTTCCTTGCCCTTGATCTTGAAGCTGAGACTGCCGATAACCACGGCCTCCTCTTTTTCCTGCACGATCTTCTTGGCGAGCAGTTCGCCGGGTTCCTTCGGTTGACCGGCGAACATCCATTCCATTGGCACAATGCCTTGTTTTGTAATAGTAAAAGCGGCCATATAAATGGGTGGGAAGACAGGTCCGTGGACCACCTCGATCCCGACAGCCTGCATCGAAGGAAGAGACGACACGCAGGTACCCTCAAAGAATTCCTGCGCTTGGGCGGTCCCGACGTAACCACCGATCCACAGTACTGCAGCGAGAACCAAGATGACCATGTTTTTCATAAGCCTGGCTCCATGAGTTGAGTATTCAACAGCCTGATACTACCTACTGGAACCGAGTTTTAGCATAGAATGTACCAGCGCGGGTCACCCTCAGCGACGAGGCTGCCGTTGTCCTTCAATTTACTGATTTAACGACAGATTCAGTTAATCTTTCAGGTTGTTTCTCGGGTTCAAACAACCCAGTACTCATGATGCCCTACCTCGGTATCCGGTGTCATCGTGGCGCGAATCAGGTCATCGGTACATCGCTCTCTACTTTTTCCTCGCCATCTGTAGTCTTTCGTGGTAGGAGCGGCCGATAAACCTTCGCGACGACAACGCCGCGGCAGTTCGAGGAGAACACCATGTCATCCAACACCAAGAAAACCATGTCCCGCAGGAACAACAAGCGCACGGCTCAGGGCCGCGAACGCAAGCGTCAGCTCAAGATCCACGGGTCCACGCCGTCCCTCGACGTCCTGCTCGGACCCCTTCCCGAGGAAACCCAAACCCCCGCGAACTGAGCCTTTCGAACCGAGCTTCCAGTCTCGCGACCCTTCGCCACCCAGACCGGAGCCCCGATCGTGCAAGAGCGCATTCTGTCCTTCGTCGGCATTCTGGTCCTCCTCGGTCTGTCCTGGGCCTTCAGCACGGATCGGCGGAAGGTACGTCCTAGGGTGATCCTCTGGGGGCTGGGGCTCCAGTTCGCCTTCGCCCTGCTCATCCTCAAAACCGAGGCCGGCAGGTTCACCTTTGCTGCGCTCAACGACTTGATCCTGGCGCTCCTCGACTGCTCTCAAGAGGGCGCGCGCTTCGTCTTCGGCAACCTCACCGAGAGTGTCCTCCCGGTCGTGAGCGACAGCGCAACCGCGGAGAGACCCTCGGGGTTGATCGTGCGCACCGGCAGCTTCTTCGCCTTCTCGGTGCTGCCGACGATCATCTTTTTCTCGGCCTTCATGGCCATCCTCTATCACCTCGGGGTGATGCAGCGCGTGGTGTCCGGCATCGCCTGGGTCATGTCCAGGACCATGCGCACCAGCGGCCCCGAGAGTCTGTCTTGTGCCGCTAACATCTTCGTCGGGCAGACCGAGGCACCACTGGTCATCAGACCCTATATCAGCACGATGAGCCTCTCCGAGCTGCACACGGTAATGGTCGGAGGTTTCGCTACCGTGGCCGGCGGGGTCATGGCCGCCTACGTCGGCTTCCTTCATCAGGAGATCCCCCAGATCGCCGGCCACCTGATGGCGGCCAGCATCATGAGCGCCCCAGCAGCCATCGTGATCTCGAAGGTGCTCCTACCCGAAACGGCCCCGGTCGATCACGGCAAAGCCATGCTCGCGGGCGGACTCGACCGCAACATCATCGACGCCGCGGCCAGGGGAGCGCTGGAAGGCCTGACCCTGGCCCTGAACGTAGGAGCCATGCTGATCGCCTTCCTAGCCCTCGTCACCCTCGTCAACCAGCTCCTGGGCAGCCTCGGGACCACCCTCGGCCTGGAGGAACTGTCCCTGGCCTACCTCTTCGGTAAACTTTTCTCCCCCTTGGCCTTCGTCCTCGGGGTACCCTGGCAGGACTGCGCTGAAATGGGCTCCTTGCTCGGCACCAAAGTCATGGTCAACGAGTTTGTCGCCTATCTCGATCTGCAAGCCCTGCTGTCCAAGGGGGCTATCACCGAACGCACCGCCCTGATCGCCACCTACGCCCTGTGCGGTTTCGCCAACGTCGGCTCCATTGGGATCCAGCTCGGAGGCATCGGCGGTCTGGCTCCCGAACGCCGGCAGGATCTCGCCGGTCTCGGCGTGCGGGCGATGATCGCCGGGGCCTTTGCATCCTTCTCCACGGCCTGCATCGCCGGCATCCTGCTCTGACCGGTCCCTCGACCACGAGTCTGCCGAGTTGTTCTTGCCACTCCGGTCCGGCGCGGCTACGATCCCTGGATCCCGAGCGAGACCCGACATGAGCCTGTACCTGATCCACCATTACCGCATCGAGCGCCTGGAGGTAGCCCTGGCCGAGAACCTCGCCACAGCCTGGCGCACGGGAAGAGACCCCTTCGTGCCGGCCGTGGTGGTAGTTCCCCAACCGACCCTCGCCACCTGGCTGCGCCTGCGCCTCTCCGACCGGCTGGGCATCCTGGCCAACGTGCGTTTCACCTATCTCGAGAATGCTCT
>MGSU01000334.1:0-10319 GCA_001799195.1 Deltaproteobacteria bacterium RIFOXYA12_FULL_61_11
GCTGGAGCATGGCTCGCCTTCCTCGACGACGACGATCGATGGTACCCTCGTAAACTCCTCGGCCAAGCCCGGCTGCTCAGCGAACTCCCCGACGTCGCCCTGGTGGGGGAAGTTCGCGACTCCTCGTGCCGGACCGGCTTCCTGACCCTGCGCGATCTCCTGCTCGATTGTTCTCTGGTTACCTCCTCGGTCGTGATCCGGCGAACTGCCTTGCCCGGCACTCGGCCGTTCGATCCACGTCTGCCCATCGTGGATGACTACGATCTCTGGCTCAGGTTAGCGGCTAGACACCTCGTGTGGGCCACTCCCCCGGCCGAGGTGGAGCGAGGCAGGCCTGACGGGGAGTCGACGCTGAGCGACGACCTCGCTCTGAATTTCTCCGCCTCGGCGCAGGTGGTGGCGAAATATCGGAACCTCGCCCACGCCGATGAGGAACTGGCAGACCGGCTGCTCAGTCTGAACAGAACAGCCACCGGACTGGCGCTGCGCGAAGGTCGGCCGCGACTCGCCCTCGAGGCTTGCTGGCACACCCTCGAGGAGCGGGGACGATATATGCTCGGGAAAAGGCTGTTCGGGTTCTGAACCCGGGTTTCGCTCTCTTCTCTATCATTAATATAGAGAGAGAGGAACACCTCCACCTTCTCACTCGACTCGTCGACGTGGTTGCGCCTCTTCGTTGCGATTGCTATGATTTCGCTTCCAACCGTACCAGAGGGGGGCGATGCGAGTCGAAGTCTACGGTCCCATACGGAAATATCGGCTTTTCAATGCCTTCATGGTGGCCATCATTGCGAGCTTGATCGGCCTCGGTTTCCTTCACTATCGCCGGACCGAGAGCGAGGTTGAGGAGGTCCTTCGCCGGGAGCACGAGCTGCAGCAGCGGTACTTCACCCTGCGCACGCTCCATGACCAGCTATCCTCCCGGCTCAAAGCCTTTGAGAGCCCCCCGGCCACTGCTGCCGGCACCGGCCAACCGAATACCCCCGAATTGCTCTTCGGACAAGATGGGTTCCTCGTCCGTGAGCAACTGCACGAGGGTAAGACCGTCTCCCTCCAAGACAAGATCATGCTCGAACTCAAGAAGGTACTCGGCCAGAAATGTCAGCTCCAACTCCAAGTACCCGCCTCGAACTTCGTGCAGACTTTCTGGATCGAGGCAGAGAAAAACTTCGATTTCAATTACCTGGGCACCGTCTTGCGCCTACAGATCAGGACGGTCAACCCCTATGATCGGATGATCGAATACGCAGTGTTTCGACTCGACTGAGGAAGGGCTTGCCCTAGAACCCTGGCGAAACAGTCCGGTCCAGAGCCGGAGAAAAGGACGCATCATGGCTTCGATCAGACGGCACTGTCCCATCTTGAAGGCGCTTCCCCCGGTACTCGTCCTGCTCCTCGTCACCAGCGGACTGCTGGGGAATACGGCAGGCGGGGCTCCGGCCAGTGCTCGTGACAACGAACTCAAAAACTTGCGCAAACAGATCACCGATCTCGAGAACCAGGTTCGAACCAAGCGGGACAAACTCGAGCGACTGCTCTTCCCGATGGACGAGCGATTACCCGGGGCCTATCGGGACATGCTTCAGGCGCTCAAGGTCATGCATCACGACGAAGTAGAGACCTATTTCTCCCTCTTGGGCGAAATCGCGTTCTCGAGCGATCCAGTCTACCGTAAGTTCTTGAAAATAGCGGTCATCTATTATCGGGGGCGCATCCTCGCGGATAGATATGCCAGCAATTATCTCTTTGAAATCCAAGCGTACGAGCACCCTGAGGATACCGAACAACAACGTCTGAACAAGCAGATCGTCAAGGAGAGGCACCGTCGCCTCAATCACGAGGCCGACGAGCGCTTTCCCGTACTGGTGCGCTTGGCCAGGATCTACCTCGACAACGTGTCGTCAATGCATGGCCTGCGCGTACTTCCCTCCCTCCCGTCACCCGAACGCTGCAAGCTCAAGAAAGAGTTCGAGTTGACCCTCCTCGACTTCAACCCTTCTTATATGGAGAAGAAACTCGATTCCATCGCGTGCGAATCGTTGCTCACCTCCATGGGTTCGGATCTTCGGGCTTCAGACATAGACCTGCTCTTCGACCTCGGAGACATGTTGGCCAACAAATATGTCACCGAGCCGTCCCAGAAAACCTACCGCCAACTCGCTCGGGTGTGCTTCGAGCGGGTCATTGAACTCACAAAACTCAAGCAATACCATCGCTTGCTCTTGCTCAGCCGACAAAGACTCACCTCGTTGCGCTAAGGCAGTCCGAGAATACAGGGGGAGATGACAGCCTGCGGGACCCCGAACCGGTGCGGGCGAGTTTAGCAAGATCCGCGCCCGATACCCACACAATCGCGCTAATCGGTCCACAAGAGGGCGAATTTCCTTGACAGGACTCCGTTCCTCTGGTAGGTTCCGCGTCCTGGTATTGCGAGCCGGATGCGAAAGTATTTCCAACCGGTCGATAATACAAGCAAAATTGTCTGGCCGCAAGGCCGGGTGACCCGGTCGAGCGAGGAGGAACGGTATGCCGACCATCAACCAACTGGTGCGCCACGGGAGATCGCAGGTCAAAGCGAAGACCTCGGCTCCAGCATTACGTGCTTGTCCTCAGAAGCGCGGTGTCTGCACCAGGGTCTACACCACCACGCCCAAGAAGCCTAACTCCGCCTTGCGCAAAGTCGCTCGCGTTCGACTGGTCAACGGCTTCGAAGTCACCAGTTACATCCCCGGAGTCGGGCACAACCTCCAAGAGCACTCCGTGGTTCTCATCCGTGGCGGTCGCGTGAAGGACCTCCCGGGTGTTCGGTATCATATCATCCGTGGCGTTCTCGACACCGTCGGGGTCGAAGGTCGCCGACAGAGCCGCTCCAAGTACGGCGCCAAGCGGCCCAAGTAAGACTGGTTACGCGAAGGGGTAACGAACCATGCCGAGAAGAAGGGAAGTCCAGAAACGGAAGATCCTGCCGGATCCCAAGTACCATGACGTGATGGTCACCAAATTCGTCAATGGGTTGATGAAGCAGGGCAAGAAGAGTGTCGCCGAGAGCATCATGTACGGCGCCCTTGATTTCATCGCCGAACACGAACGTCGCGAAGGCCCCCTGACGGTCTTCAAGACCGCCATGGAGAATGCCAAACCGGTCATCGAGGTCAAGTCCCGCAGAGTCGGCGGTTCCACCTATCAGGTTCCGGTCGAGATCCGGGCGAACCGTCGAGAGTCCTTGGCGGTACGCTGGTTGATCGATTTCGCTTCCAAGCGTCCCGGCAAGAATTTCGGTGAGAAATTGGCCGGTGAGTTGTTGGACGCTTACGACAAGAAGGGCATGACGATTAAGAAGCGCGAGGATGTGCACAAAATGGCCGAAGCGAACAAGGCCTTTGCGCACTACCGTTGGTGAGGCTGGTACCATGAACAACGACAAGATCAGGATCAAGCTCAAGGCTTACGACCATAAGCTGCTCGACCAGTCGACCAAGTCGATTACCGACACGGCGAGACTGACCGGAGCGAAAGTGGTCGGACCAATCCCTTTACCGACCTCGATCAATCGGTACACCGTGTTGCGCTCGCCGCACATCGACAAGAAGTCCCGCGAGCAGTTCGAAATGCGAACTCATAAACGTCTCATCGAGATCCAGGAGCCCAACCAACAGACCGTGGACTCCCTGATGAAGCTCGACCTCTCGGCGGGCGTGGATGTAGAGATCAAGCTCTGAGCCGGCTGAGCAGTAGAAGGAAGGAGATCGGTATGGACAAGCTTCCGATGTACAATGCCCAGGGGCAGCTCATGGGTGAACTCGAGGTCAAGGATGGTTTCATCCTCGACGAGCCAAAGACTCACCTCTTCCATGAGGTAGTCCGGGCGAAATTGGCAGATCGCCGCCAGGGCACGGCCGACACGAAAGAACGCTCCGATGTGCGCGGCGGCGGCAAGAAACCCTACCGACAGAAAGGCACCGGACAAGCTCGCCGGGGCACCTCTCGCTCTCCGATCATGCCCGGCGGCGGAACGACCTTCGGACCGCACCCTCGCAGTTACCACTTCAAGATCAATAAGAAGGTCCGCGGGTTGGCTGTACAATCAGCACTTTCGTTGAAGCTTCTGGAAGAAAAGCTCATCGTCGTCGATTCGCTGAACTTAACCGAACCCAAGACCAAGAAGGTCGTCGAACTCCTCGCGAATTTCAAGGTCCAGAAGGCCCTGTTCATTGATCAGGCGAATGACCTCCTGATGTTGTCGGTGCGCAACCTCCCGCGCAGCCGCTACCTCGATTGCAGGGCTCTCAACGTCTACGACCTCCTCGCGTTCGACCATGTCATCATGTCTTCCAACGCCTACAAAGCGTTGGAAGAACGTTTTTGCTGAGGTAGGATCATGCAGAGCGACATCTACCGCAGAATCGTCAGACCTATCCTCACCGAGAAGTCGCACGATCTCACCGACCTGCACAACAAGGTCGTTTTTGAGGTCGATCCGAACGCGAACGTTCTCGAGGTGAAGAAGGCCATCGAACAGATCTTCAAGGTCAAAGTCATCAAGATCAATTCGATGAATTTCCGTGGCAAAATCAAGCGCATCGGACGATTTGCCGGACAGCGCAGGAATTGGAAGAAAGTCATCGCCACCCTGAAGGAAGGAGACGCCATCAACTTCTTCCTCGAGGGTGTATAAGAACGGGGGCTCGTCATGAAGAAGTTCAAGCCGACCTCACCGGGTCAGCGCTTCAAGACCATGTTGGATTTCGGGAGTTTGAGCAAGAAGCGTCCCGAGAAGGCCCTGACCGAGGGTCTCTGCAAGAAGTCCGGCAGGAACGTCAACGGTCGCATCACCTGTCGGCACCACGGCGGAGGGCATAAGCGACTCTATCGGATCATCGATTTCCGGCGCGACAAGCTCGACGTCCCGGGCAAGGTCACGGCGATTGAGTACGATCCCAACCGCAGCGCGAACATCGCGCTCATCACCTATGTCGACGGTGAGAAGCGCTATATTCTCGCTCCCGAAGGTCTCAAGGTTGGGGACAAAGTCATGTCCGGCGAGAATGCCGACATCGCCATCGGGAATGCCCTGCCGCTCAAGCGTTTACCGCTCGGTTCGATCATTCATGCGGTCGAACTCAAGCGAGGCAAGGGAGCCCAGATTGCCCGCGGTGCGGGAACGCAATGCCAACTCCTGACCAAGGAAGAAAAATACTGCCATGTCAAGTTGCCTTCCGGGGAGGTCAGGCTGGTACTCGCAGAGTGCTATGCCACCCTTGGCCAGGTTGGCAATCTCGAACACGGTATCGTCAGCATCGGCAAGGCCGGGCGGAGCCGCTGGATGGGTATCCGGCCGAGCGTCCGCGGAGTGGCAATGAACCCAGTCGACCATCCGCTCGGCGGTGGCGAAGGCAAAACCTCGGGCGGCAGACATCCCTGCACTCCCTGGGGCAAACCGACCAAGGGGTACAAGACCAGGTCCAATCTCAGGACGGACCGGTTCATCGTCCAACGGTCCAAGAAGAAGAGATGAGGTGGCAGCGTGGCTAGGTCTGTAAAGAAAGGTCCGTTCATCGACGATCATCTGTTGAAGAAGGTCGGCGTGGCAAATGATAACAAGAGCAAGACACCGATCAAGACGTGGTCACGTCGCTCTACAATAGTGCCCGATATGGTCGGTCTGACCTTCGCGGTGCACAACGGCAAGAAGTTCGTGCCCGTATACGTGACCGAGCAACTGGTCGGTCACAAATTGGGTGAATTCTCGCCGACTAGGCAGTTCCACGGTCATTCCGGGGACCGCAAAACCAAGGCTAAGTGAGGAAGACCATGGAAGCCAAGGCAACGCTTCGACATGTGCTGATGTCCCCGCAGAAGGTCAGGCTGGTTGCCGACCTGGTTCGCGGCAAACACCTCGATGAAGCCCTGAACCAGCTCCGTTTCAGCAACAAGAAGGCCGCACGGTTCCTCAGCAAGGTCATCCGTTCGGCCATGGCCAATGCCGAGCGTGACGGTAAAATGGACTTGGACAACGTCTACGTGAAAACCCTGATGGTGGACGGCGGAGCGGTGATGAAACGTTTCATGCCCCGCGCCATGGGCAGGGCGACAAAGATCCACAAGCGCACGAGTCATATTTTCGTGTCGCTCGAGGAGAAATGAGTACAGTAGTCCTTTTTCGGTGAGTGGAGGAGAGCTTTGGGTCAGAAGGTTCATCCAACAGGATTTCGGCTGGGCATCATCCGGACTTGGGATTCCAAGTGGTTCGCTGAGAAGGATTATCGCACCCTGCTCCACGAGGACCTGATGTTGCGGCGATACTTCAAGGCACAGCTCGGACATGCGGGCATTGCCAAGGTGGATATCGAGCGACCCGCGCTCAAACACCTGAAGATCAACCTGCACACCTCGAAGCCGGGGCTGATCATCGGTAAACGCGGTGCAGAGATAGAGGTCCTCAAGGACAAAATCCAGCGTAAGCTGAATCGAGAGGTCTTCATCAATATCCGCGAGATCCGGAAACCGGAGATCGACAGTCAACTCGTGGCCGAGAACATTGCCTCGCAACTCTCGCGGAGGGTCAGTTTCCGCCGCGTGATGAAGAAGGCCGTCTCCATGGCCATGAAGATGGGCGCGGAAGGCATCAAGATCAACTGCGCCGGACGATTGGGTGGGGCTGAAATGTCCCGCCGTGAGAATTACAAGGAAGGCAAGATCCCCCTGCACACCCTGCGCGCCGACATCGATTACGCTTTGGCGGAAGCCAAGACGACCTACGGCGTCATCGGAGTAAAGGTATGGATCTACAAGGGCGAAGTGCTGCCTCCCCAGAAGAACAGAACGGCTTGAGTGGGGTCTGATCATGCTGCAGCCAAATAAAGTAAAACACAGGAAAGTGCAGAAGGGCCGCATGAAGCGGGCAGCCATGCGCGGCAACACCCTGAACTTCGGGGACTTCGGTCTGCAAGCTCTCGAGTGTGGTTTTATTACCGCCCGGCAGATCGAGGCAGCTCGTATCGCGCTGACCCGCCACATCAAACGCGGCGGCAAGGTTTGGATCCGCATTTTCCCGGACAAGCCTATGACCAAGAAGCCTGCCGAGACCCGCATGGGCAAGGGTAAAGGCGCTCCAGAGTACTGGGTAGCCAAGGTACGGCCCGGGCGAATCCTCTATGAATTAGAGGGGATCACTCCAGAGGTGGCCAAGGAGGCCCTGCGTTTGGCCTCCCACAAGCTGGCTCTCCATACCAAGACCATCTGGCGGGAGGACACCATCCGATGAAATCGAAGCAATTGCGTGAGATGGAAATCCCCGAACTCCTCCTCAAAGAGCGCGAGGTCGGCGAACGGTTCTTCCAGAATCGGATGAAACATTCCCTCGGCCAGTTGGATAAGAGCCATCAACTCAAGCACGACCGGCGACTCCTGGCCAGAATCCAGACCGTCATCGCCGAGAAGCGCGCCTGAAGAGCATTATGGGACGTCCCTCACGAGGACGAGGAGAGGGTGAGATGGAAAGCGTGAGCAAGAAGAAAACGTTGATCGGTACGGTCACCAGCAACAAGATGGACAAGTCCTGCGTGGTGACCATCAGCCGCAAGTTCAAACATGCGCGGTACGGGAAGTTCATTACCCGGAGCCGGAGCTTCATGGCCCATGATGAGGCCAACCAGGTGCAGGTCGGCGATGTGGTCGAGATCATCGAGACTCGCCCGTTGAGCAAGTGCAAGACTTGGCGCGTGACCAAGGTCGTGAAGAAGAACGAGTTGCCCCTGTGAGGGAGGATACACCATGATTCAGACCCAGACCATCTTACAGGCGGCCGATAACTCGGGAGCGAAGAAACTCTTCTGCATTCGGGTCATGGGTGGCTCTCGGCGCAAGTACGCGACCCTCGGTGACGTGATCATTGTCTCGGTGAAGGAGGCCATCCCTCACTCCAAGGTCAAGAAAGGAGAGGTAAAACGAGCGGTTATAGTCCGCTGTAAGCGGAATATCCGGCGGGCCGATGGTTCCTATATCCGCTTCGACGACAATTCCGCGGTCATCATCAGCGATGACAACGAACCGGTGGGAACCCGCATCTTCGGGCCTGTAGCCCGGGAGCTGCGCGCGAAGAAGTACATGAAAATCGTCTCTCTGGCTCCAGAAGTGCTCTGAGGTAGATATGGCAACCAACAGTTTCTCCATCAAGAAGAACGACCTGGTGAAAGTCATCGCCGGCAAGGAGAAGGGCAAGACCGGTCGGGTACTCAAGATCCTGCGCGAGAAGCAACGCGCCCTCGTCGAGAGGGTCAACATGCAGAAGCGCCATACCAAGCCCTCGCAACGCAATCGCCTTGGCGGGATCGTCGAGAAAGAAGGCAGCATCCACATCTCCAACCTGATGGTGATCTGCCCACAGACCCACAAACCGACCAGGATCAAGTACTCCTTCATCAAGGGTGACGGCAAAGGCTTGAAAAAGGTCCGTCTGAGCGTGAAGAGCGGCGAGATCATCGACAAGAAGTAAGGACCGAGGAGTAGTAGACATGGCTAAGCAGTGCTTGATGCGCGCGAAGTACGAGCAGGAGGTAATGCCTCAAATGCTCAAGACCTTCGGCTACAAGAACGTAATGCAAATCCCCCGCTTGACCAAAATCGTGGTCAACATGGGGCTGGGTGAAGCGATCGCCAATAACAAGGTCCTCGATACCTCGGTCGAGGAACTCAAGCTCATCACCGGTCAGAAGCCAGTGATCACCAAGTCTACCAAGTCGATCGCCGCCTTCAAGCTGCGTCAGGGTATGTCCGTCGGGGCGATGGTAACCTTGCGCCGCAGCACCATGTACGAATTCTTCAATCGTTTGGTCAACATCTCCCTCCCCCGGGTACGCGATTTCCAGGGTCTTCCGCGCAAGGGGTTCGATGGGAAGGGGAACTACACCCTGGGTCTGCGCGAACAGATCATCTTCCCCGAGATCGACTACGACAAGGTCGAGAAGATCCGTGGTATGAATATCAGCTTCGTGACCACGGCAAGAACAGACGAGGAGTGCCTGGAAATGCTGCTCGCCTTCGGAATGCCGTTCAAGAAGAAGTGATCAGCGCCCAGCATGGGCCCCGAGCCTAGGAGGAGAAGGATACCGTGGCCAAGAAGTCGTTGATAGCAAAAGCCAAGAGACCGAACAAGTTCCCGGTGAGGGACTATAATCGTTGCCCGCAGTGCGGACGTCCGCGTGCCTATCTGCGCAAGTTCGACATGTGCAGAATCTGCTTCCGGAGCCTCGCTCTGAAAGGGGAGATTCCGGGTGTGATCAAGGCAAGCTGGTAAGGGGAGGAGCGTACTATGTCCATGACCGATCCTATCGCCGATCTCCTGACCAGGATCAGGAACGCGACCATCGCACGGCACCAGAACACGTATTGCCCGCGCTCTAATCTCAAGGAGAGCATTGTCCGCATCCTGCGCGACGAGGGCTACCTCCGAGATTATGGGGTCGAGGAAGTCGACGGCAAACCTTACTTGAACATTGCACTCAAGTATTACGGCCACAACAAAAACGTGATTTCCACCATCCAGCGCGAGAGCAAGCCGGGTCGTCGGGTGTATATCTCGGCGAAGGATATACCCACGGTTCGCAACGGGTACGGGATTGCCATCCTCTCCACACCGAAAGGGCTGATGACCAATAAACAGGCCATGGCCGAGAATGTGGGTGGCGAACTCCTATTGACGGTGTGGTGAGGAACCAGGGGAGAGAACCATGTCCAGAGTGGGTAGGAATCCTATTCAGATCCCAAAGGGTGTCAAGATCGCCGTGGTTGGGAACTCCGTGACCGTCGAAGGTCCGAAAGGGACCCTGTCGCGGAACATCGTACCCGAATGCACGGTCGAGCACGAGGGTGCCACCGTGGTCGTCAAACGACAGGTCGAGGGTATTCGCGGTAGGTCCATGCACGGTTTGACCAGAGCACTGCTCGCCAATATGGTCAAAGGCGTGTCCGATGGTTTCACCCGAGAACTGCTCATTACCGGGGTCGGGTACAAAGCAGAGGCCCAGGGTACGAAATTGACCCTCAACCTCGGCTTCTCCCAACCCATCGAATTGGTCCTACCCAAAGAGGTCAAGGCCAAGGTCGAAGACAAGAATACTCGCATTATTCTTGAAAGTTATGACAAAGAGGTGCTTGGACAGATCGCGGCCAAGATCCGCGCGTACCGTCCACCGGAGCCCTACAAGGGCAAGGGTGTGAAGTATGCCGAGGAGCGCATCCTGCGCAAGGCCGGCAAGACCGGCGCCTGATACCAGCATCACTAGTTGCAGGGGACGAGAAATGATACGTTCGAAAAAGGA
>MGSU01000334.1:10326-11983 GCA_001799195.1 Deltaproteobacteria bacterium RIFOXYA12_FULL_61_11
CTCAAGAAGAAGACGGGCATACGGCGTAAGCTCAATGGGACGCCAGAGCGTCCGAGGCTCTGCGTTTTCAAGAGCAGCAGACACGTCTATGCCCAGATCATCGACGATGAACAGCGGATGACCCTCGTTTCTGCCTCCACCAAGGAGAAGGAGTACGACGGAGTACGAGCCTGCAACAAGGCTGCTGCGATCAAAGTCGGTGAACTAATCGCCAAACGCGCGAAAGAGAAGGGAGTCACCACGGTCTGTTTCGACCGCAGTGGCTATCTCTACCACGGTCGGATCAAGTCGCTTGCCGACAGCGCCCGTGAACACGGATTGGTCTTCTAACCCAGGCGGATGCACATGTATTCGAACGACCAAGATAACCAAGAGTTCAAGGAAAAGATCGTCACCATCAACCGCGTTGCCAAGGTGGTCAAGGGTGGTCGGCGGTTCAGCTTCAGCGCCCTCGTCGTCGTCGGCGACATGAACGGTCGGGTCGGTTACGGTCACGGCAAGGCCAACGAGGTTCCCGAGGCAATCGCCAAAGGCGGCGAGCGTGCCAAGGCGACGATGATCGACGTTCCCATCTTCAATGATACCATCCCGCATGATGTCATCGGTCATTTTGGAGCCGGACGGGTACTCCTCAAACCCGCACGCAAGGGGACAGGGGTCATCGCCGGCGGTGCTGTGCGTACCCTGGTCGAGGCTGCAGGGATCAAGAACATCCTGGCGAAATGCCTCAACACCAGCAATCCTCACAACGTCATTAGGGCCACCATGGACGGGTTGCGGCAACTGCGCGAGTCGCAGGAGAAGCGCCGACACCTCCAGAAGACCGTCAAGCAGGAGAAGTGAGATGTCCAAGCTCGAGGTGAGATTGAAGCGGAGTCTGATCGGCAGTCCCGATCCTATTCGGAGAACGGTCGCGGCGCTCGGCCTCCACAAGCGCGAGGACACCAATATCCATGACGACAACAAGGTCGTGCGCGGAATGATCCAAAAGGTCATCCACTTGGTCGAGGTCCGCAAACTGGACGATGCACAAGCCTGAGCCCTCAGGGGTGGTAAGCCGACGTCGTGCTCGTGGTGCATGCAATCAAGAGATGGAGTAGCAGATGAACCTTTCAGAGCTCAAGCCGGAAGAGCACTCGAGAAAAAATCGTAAGCGCGTGGGCAGGGGACCAGGTTCAGGCCACGGGAAAACCTGTTGTCGTGGCACGAAAGGCCAGAATTGCCGCTCCGGTGGCGGCGTACGGGTCGGGTTCGAGGGTGGACAGATGCCCTTGCAGCGTCGGTTGCCCAAACGGGGGTTCTACAATCCCTTCAAGAAAATCTTCGACATCGTCAATCTCGAGCGGCTCAAGGACGTTCCCGCTCAGACCATCATCGATCCGGTGTTCCTCTACCAGCACGGCATGATCTCGAAGCTCGACGCCCAGATCAAGATCCTCGGGAACGGGGAATTGGAACAAGCCCTTGTGATCAAAGCGCACAAGGTCAGCAAGACCGCGCGCGAGAAGATCGAAAAAGTCGGCGGCCAGGTCGAGGTGCTCTGACCCATGAACTCAATCGCCCACCTGACCAAGATCCCGGAACTGCGCAGGCGCATTCTGTTCACCCTGGGGTTACTCGCGGTGTACCGAATCGGCGTGCATGTGCCGACACCGGG
>MGSU01000334.1:12020-24973 GCA_001799195.1 Deltaproteobacteria bacterium RIFOXYA12_FULL_61_11
CAGTCGGGGACCTTCTTCGGACTCTTCAACATGTTCACCGGTGGTGCTCTCGAGCGCCTCTCGGTCTTTGCGCTGGGCATCATGCCCTACATCAGCGCCTCGATCATCCTCCAATTGCTCACCGTGGTATCCCCTACCCTCGAGCGATTGGCGAAGGAAGGGGATGCCGGACGCAAGAAGATCACCCAGTACACCCGTTACGGTACCATCCTCCTATCGGTCATCCAGGGGTTCGCCATCGCAGCAGGTATCGAAAACATGCGGCAGGGCGGAGTATCGGTGGTCTACGAACCGGGACTGGCCTTCAAAGTCATGACCGTGATCACCTTGACTGCGGGTACCGCCTTCATCATGTGGTTGGGTGAACAGATCACCGACAAGGGTTTGGGCAACGGGATCTCCTTGATCATTTTCGCTGGTATCGTCGCTGGTCTCCCCGCTGCCGCTGCTAATACCATGCAGGCGTGGAAATCGGGCAGTCTGTCGCTCTTCGCGTTGCTCTTCCTCCTCGTTTTCATGATCGGGGTCGTAGCCGCGATCATCTTCTTCGAACGCGGGCAACGTCGCATCCCAGTGCAATACGCAAAACGGGTGGTCGGCCGGAAGATGTACGGTGGGCAGAGCACCCATCTGCCTCTGAAGATCAACACCGCGGGCGTCATCCCGCCGATCTTCGCCTCGTCCATCCTGCTCTTCCCTCCCACGATCTTCCAATTCATCCCAGCCGCTTGGCGGGAGAACTATCCCTTCATCGACAGCATCCAGGGGTCCCTGCAACCCGGGACCTGGGTCTACAACCTACTCTACGTCGTCTTCATCATCTTCTTCTGTTTCTTCTACACAGCGGTCCAGTTCAACCCCACCGATGTAGCCGACAACATGAAGAAGTACGGCGGTTACATCCCGGGTATCCGACCGGGCAAGCGCACCGCCGAGTACATCGACAAAGTCCTGACCCGGATCACGGTCGGTGGAGCCATTTACATTTCCATCGTGTGTCTGTTGCCGACCATGTTGATGGATCAGTTCCGGGTGCAATTCTACTTCGGCGGTACCGGCCTCCTGATCGTGGTCGGAGTCGCTCTCGACACCGTCGCACAGATGGAATCCCACCTCATCAGCCGCCACTACGACGGTTTCCTCGGCCCACGGGGTGGACGTATCAAGGGTAGGAGAACGAGATGACCACCTTGAACCTCATCTTCCTCGGCCCTCCGGGGAGCGGAAAAGGAACGCAGAGCAAGTTCATCACCGAAACCTATGGAATTCCGCAAATCTCGACCGGGGATCTCCTCAGAGCCGCGGCCAAGGCCGACACCCCCCTCGGCCGGGAGATCAAGACCATCATGCAACAGGGTAAACTCATACCCGATCAGATCATCAACCGCATGCTCGAAGAAACCTTGCGCGAGAAAGGTGGCAAGGGTTTCCTGCTCGACGGCTATCCCCGCAACTACGAGCAGGCGGTCAGCTTGGACGGGCTGCTCGAAACTCTCGGCAAACAAATCAACGTAGTACTCAACCTGGCAGTCTCCGAGAGCTTGCTCCTGGAACGCTTGACCATGCGCCGGGTTTGCAGTTCCTGTGCTGCAACCTATCACCTCAAGTATCAACAACCGAAAAAGCCGGGTACCTGTGATAGCTGCCAAAGCTCGCTCTACCAGCGGGACGACGATAAAGAAGACACCATTCGCAAGCGTTTCGAGATCTTCAATCAGGCCAACGAGAAGATCGTCGGTTTCTATCGAAGCAAGAAGGTTACCCTCGTCGACATCAGCGGGGATGGTCCGATTGAGAACGTCACCGCGGCCATCAAGAAAGCTCTGGACCAGCGGCTAGGACGAGCATGATCTACCTGAAGACTCCAGAAGAGATCGAGAAGTTGCGCACGGCCAATCGTTTGGTCGCCGAGCTGCTCGATCGCTTGGCCGAGCACATCCGGCCCGGGGTCACCACGCGAGCACTCGATTGTCTGGCCGAAGAGTTTGCCCGGCAGCACAAGGTCACCCCAACCTTCAAGGGTTACAAGGGTTACCCCGCTTGTTTGTGTACCTCCGTCAACGAAGAGATCGTGCATGGTATCCCCTCGGATCGCGAGTTGCGCGAAGGCGATATCGTCAGCGTGGACTTCGGATTGACCTGTGACGGTTATGTCGGCGACAGCGCCAGGACCTTTGCCGTCGGCAGAGTGTCCCAAACCGCCAGTAAACTGATTGAGGTAACGAGAGAAGCCCTCGGACTTGCCATTGAGAAAGCCCGGAGCGGGGGTTACCTCTCCGATATCGGGCACGAGGTGCAGCGGCATGCGGAGAGTAACGGCTTCAGCGTGGTCCGCGACTTTGTGGGTCATGGAGTCGGGCGACGCATGCACGAAGAACCCCAGATACCCAATTACGGGCGTCCGGGGCGCGGAGTGAGATTGCGCGAGGGTATGGTCCTGGCCATCGAACCCATGATCAACGAGGGCACCTTCGAGGTCGATGTACTCGAAGATGGCTGGACCGCGGTGACCCGCGATCGGAAACTCTCAGCGCATTTCGAACATTCCATTGTGATCCTCTCGGACAGGACGGTAGTTCTCAGTCAAGCGTGAGGCAACGAGGTAGGGTATGAAAGTCAGGGCATCGGTGAAACGGATTTGTAACAAGTGCAAGATCATTCGTAGGCAGGGACGCGTCATGGTCATCTGCGAGAACGTCAAACACAAGCAGGCGCAAGGTTAAGGAGGTTTGGGCATATGGCCAGGATCGCGGGTGTCGACCTTCCCAAGAGGAAGCGCATGGAAATCGCCTTGACGTATATCTACGGCATAGGGCGTTCCACGTCGCGAAAGATCCTCGAGGAGGCGAGCATCAATTTCGACCTCAAGAGTGACGACCTGAACGACGATCAGGTCATCATCCTACGACGGATCATCGACGACAAGTACAAGGTGGAAGGCTACCTTCGCAAGGAGGTGACCACCAATATCAAGCGGTTGATGGATCTTGGAACCTATCGCGGCTTACGGCACAGGAAGGGGCTCCCGGCCCATGGACAACGCACCAAGACCAATGCCAGGACGCGGAAAGGACCAAGGAAGATCCTCATCGGCAAGAAGACGAAGTGAGGTTGGGCGACCCGAGCCCCCCAGATCCGACCGGGGCTGACGGGCAGTTCACGCAGGAGTTGTGATGACCAAGGCAGCCAAGAAGATCTCGCGGAAGAAGAAAGAGAAGAAGAATGTTCAGAGCGGCATCGCTCACATCCAGGCCACGTTCAACAACACGATCGTGACCATCACGGATGTCAGCGGGAATTGCATTGCCTGGGCGAGCGCTGGTAGTTCGGGATTCAAGGGTTCCCGCAAGAGTACCCACTACGCTGCGCAGATTGCCGCCGAGAATGCGGCCAAGAAGGCTCGTGATCACGGGATGAAGAACATCTCCGTCTACGTGAAAGGACCGGGCGCAGGACGCGAATCCGCTATCCGCGCGATCCATGCCTCGGGTTTCAAGGTCACCTTGATAAAAGACGTGACCCCGATCCCGCACAATGGGTGCCGCCCGCCGAAGAAGAGGCGCATCTGACCGATCATAGGAGGCTATTGTGGCCAGGTATCTCAGTGGCGTTTGCAGGTTCTGCCGTCGAGAGAGGGTGAAGCTCTTCCTCAAAGGGGAACGTTGCTATTCAGAGAAATGCGTAATGGAGCGACGGGCCTATCCTCCCGGACAACACGGCCAGCGCAGGAGCAAGCTCTCCGACTATGCCGTGCAGCTCCGTGAGAAACAGAAGGCTCGCCGGATCTACGGCGTGTTGGAAAAACAGTTCCGGCACATCGTCAGGGATGCCGAACAGGCAAAGGGCACCACTGGTGACAACCTCATCAAGCTCTTGGAATGCAGGCTGGACAACCTCGTCTACAAGATGGGCTTCGCCTCCTCTCGAACCCAAGCCCGCCATCTGGTGAGGCACCGGCACTTCCTGGTGAACGGACGGATCGTTAGCATTCCCTCCTATTCGGTTCGCTTGAACGAAATGATCGAACCCAAGGAACGGAGCAAGAAGGTCGAGGTCATCAAGAACGCGCTCGACAGCATCGAAAAACGTGGATTACCCTCCTGGATCGAACTCGACAAGAGCAAGATGCAGGGACGGTTGGTGGGGTACCCCAACAGGGATGAACTCCCCAACCTGCCGGTGAACGAACGATCGATCGTCGAGTTGTATTCCAAGTAAAGAGTATCGAAGGGGCAAGGCGATGGTGGAGCCATATCACAAGACATGGACTGACTTGATCACACCGAAGGGTATCGTGGTCGATCGGACAACTCATTCGAATACCTATGGGAAATTCGAGATAAAACCCCTTGAGAAGGGCTTCGGGATCACTCTCGGGAATGCCCTGCGGCGGGTGCTGCTCGGTTCTCTCTACGGCACCTCGGTCTATGCCGTCAAGATCGACGGCGTGTTGCATGAATTCGGTACGGTCAAGGGTGTAGTCGAAGACGTCTCGGACATCATCCTCAATCTCAAAGAGGTAAAATTCAGACTCCCCGAAGGGGAATCCGCGGTCGCCCACCTCAGGATTAAAGGCGGTAAGATCGCGACCGCTTCGGACATCACCTCCGATGTACCGCTCGAGGTCATGGAACCGAACCACCCCATCTGTACCTGTACCGAGGACGCCAAACTCGACATGACCCTCTACATCAAGATGGGGCGTGGCTACGTTCCGGCGGATCAGAATAAAGATGCGAGTATGGGCATCGAGGTGATTCCCATCGACTCCATTTTCTCACCTATCGTCAAGGTGAATTTCTCGGTGAGCGATGTCCGGGTCGGTCAACGTACCGACTACGATAAGCTCGTCATCGAAGTTGGCACCGATGGCAGTCTGCCTCCAGAGGACGCCATTGGCTATGCAGCCAAGATCCTCAAAGAACAGGTCTCGGTCTTCATCAACTTCAACGACACCATCGAGATAGAAGAAGAGAGAGCAGAAACCCCCGAAGTGTATCGGGACGAAGTCCACGATGCTCTCAACCGTAAGGTCGATACACTCGAACTCTCGGTGCGTTCGGCCAACTGCCTGCAGAACGCCAATATCACCTATATTGGCGAACTCGTGCAAAAATCAGAGGCCGAGATGCTCAAGACCAAAAACTTCGGTCGCAAATCTTTGAACGAAATCAAAGAATTGCTGGCAGAGATGGGTCTCAGCCTGGGTATGAAAGCCGAGTGGACCCCTCCCGAAGGGGGGGAAGTCGAAGAAGAGAGCGAGGAATTGTTGTGAGCGACCGCGCCGCGGCCGCCCTCTACCCATCGAGGTGAGTTATGCGTCACAGGAATATTAACCAACGCTTCGGCAGGGACACCTCCCACCGCAAAGCCTTGTTCTCCAACATGGCAATGGCTCTGCTGCGCCACGAGAAGATCGAGACGACCGTGCCCAAGGCCAAAGAATTGCGCCGCAAGATCGATCGCCTCATCACCCTCGGAAAGCAGGACACCCTGCATGCTCGCCGCTTGGTCTATCGCATCATCAAGGACCGCGATCTGATCAAGAAGCTCTTCAGCGACTTGGCCGTACGTTTCAAGGACCGTCCGGGTGGTTATACAAGAATAGTGCGGACCGGCATCCGCGCCGGTGACGCCGCTCCCCTCGGCATCATCGAATTGGTCGGTCCCCTGACCGAGCGCAAACAGCGCAAGCACCGGGAAGAAGTCGCCGACAAACCTACCGACGTGGTGAGCAAGGAACAGGCCTTCCAGGCGCAACCTGCCGAAACCGTACCTACCGAGACCGTACCTGCCGAGACCTCCGAACAACCGGCCGGTGAGAAGACCGAAACCCCCGCCGGTTGATCCAGACCTTCCCCTCCACCCTGTCTTGGACGCGATGACATTCATATCTGTAGACGGTGACCCATGTCTCTGGGAGGTGCCCCGATGATCGCGCGAGCTACGCTCTGCCTCTTGGTCATCCTGGCGACCGGCTGTCTCGAAGCCCAGGATAACTCCGATGCGACGGGTCAAGATGAGACCCCGACCTTGCCGCGTTCGTTCAAGGGCTACGAACTCTACTCCTGGCAGGACAAGGCCGGCTCTTGGCACTACGCGCTCCTCAGCGGCACCAACCGCATCAAGACCGCCGAGGAAGTCGTTACCGCTGCGGAAAATACTGCCAACGATGGCTTGATCGTCCAACGCGCAGTAGGGACGGACGACCTCCTAGCCCTACTACGGCGTATGCCCGAGAACGATTTCCTCACCTGGCTCACCGAACCTGATCCGACACCGGCGACCAACGACGCTACGGTCGTCTTCGCCTTACCCGGAACCGAGGTCCTCGATCAGGTGCGTACGGTCTGCACCGAGCACAAGCTGGAATGCAACCTCCCTGAGTGAAGTTGCGCACCTCCTAAACCCCATTCAAAAAAGCCTGTTGGTGTCGAGATGCGCGAATCATCTTGCACTCCGTCCCGGGTTGCAGTAGCACTCGCCTCGCCACGAACTACACCGTGAGGGAGAAACAACCTGTGAGCGCAAACAAGGTGTTGACCAGAATGGCTCGGCGCTTCGTCGCCGGAGAAACTGCCGAGGAGGCCTTGAAGGTCGTCGCCTCGCTCAACGAACGAGGCGTGTTGGCAAGCCTGGACCTACTCGGGGAGAACGTTTCCTCGGCCGACGATGCCAAACGCTGTGCCGCGGAATACTGCTCGCTGATCGCGGCCATTGCCTCGGCTGGTCTGCAGGCCAACGTCTCCCTCAAGTTGACCATGCTCGGCCTCGACAGCTCCGAGGAACTCTGCCGGGACAACTTGACCGCGATCTTGGACATCGCGCGGAGCAAGGGTAACATGTTCGTACGCATCGACATGGAGGGGTCCGCATATACCCAAAAGACTCTGGACGTCTTCCTGGCCTTGCGCCGGGAGTATGACAACCTCGGTATCGTACTCCAAGCCATGCTCAAACGCACCCAGGAGGACCTGCGCCGCATCCTCGACGCAGGTGGCCGCGTACGCCTCTGCAAGGGGGCCTACAAAGAACCCCCTGCTCTCGCCTTCCAGAAGATGTATGAGATCCAGGCCAATTTCCTCGAGTGCGTGAACTTGCTCTTCGAACGCTGCGAGCTCCCGGCCATCGCAACCCACGACCAACGTCTCATCGACGAAACCCTGAAACTCGCAGCGCGGCGCGATCGAGCCAAGGACAGCTTCGAATTCCAGATGCTCTACGGCCTGCGTCGCGATACCTGGTACTCGCTCTCCGCCGAGGGGTACCGTTTCCGGGTCTACGTCCCCTTCGGCACCCACTGGTTGCCCTATTTCACCAGACGCCTCCGTGAACGCAAAGAAAACGTACTCTTCGTCCTGAGCAATCTCTTCTCGCGCTGAGCCTCCTCGCTGTTGCCCACCTTTCGAATATCCAGACCGCGGAACGATGGCCGGAGGAATATTCCTCATCCTATCGTTCTACCGCTCTTTTGTAACTTGCGCCTGCGTTCAGGTTTTTATACAGTACCCGAGAACACGAACAAGAGAGACCTCGTCCCATGACCGTCCAACCTCCTCCGACAAGCCCGCGCTACGATCATTTCCGGCTCCTCGGGCACGGCGGCAATGCCGAGCTCTTCAAGGCCTGGGACCGGTACGAACGCCGGCTCGTGGTTTACAAACGCTACGCTCCGGAACACGGAGACCTCGGTATCAGGGAAGGTGAACTGCTGGCCCGCTACCGGCATCCCGGCATCGCGGCCTGGTTGGACCACGGCTGGGAGCCCGGTCTCGAACGCTCGTTCCTCGTCATGGAATACCTCGACGGCGTTGATCTGGTCCAGGCCTGTGGGGATCGCAGCCTCGTGGAACGTCTCGAGCTGTTCCGCCAACTTTGCCAGATTCTCCAATTCCTCCACTTCCATGGGCTCGTCCATCGCGACATCAAGAGCAGCAACATCCTCGTGGTCGGAGACAGTGTACGCCTCATCGATTTCGGAGCTGCCAACGAAGTGGGCTACGACACCTGTTTTCAGGGGACCTTGCACTACACCGCTCCCGAGCTGTTCTTCAAACTCGGGGTCGATCGCAGCGCGGACCTCTACAGTCTCGGGGTATTGTTGTACCGGGTCTTCTGCGGAAGCTATCCCCGCCATGCTACGGACCTGCAGGGTTGGCGAAACCTGCACGAGAGCCGTCCCGACGTTCGCATCCACCCGGACATGCCCCTCTCCGACGACTTCAAGGAGATGCTCGGCGCCCTGCTGGGGTACTCCCCGGAAGATCGCGGCAGCATCGACGAACTCCTGCGACTCCTCGAGGTCGAGCTGTCCCTACACGAAGACGCCTGTCCACACCCCACGGCCGAGAACGATCCACTCGTGCTCGCCGACCTGCTCGAAGGTTGGGTCGACACCGCCCTCCAAGCGGCGCTGGCTTGGTTGCGCACCCGACTCGGCGAAACCCCGGAAGGCCTGTATCAACTCCATTTCACCAACGCCGACCCACACGCCGCTGACCGCGGAGGTCAGCAACTCGCCCAAGTCTTGCGTCGCATGCTCCCCCTGGTGGTGCTACCTGCTTCCATTCCCCTGGACGAGCTGTACGGCGTGCTGAGGGATCATCCTCCTTATTGTTTTCTGCTCGCGCCTCATTCCGGTACAACACATCTCTTCAAGGGGTTATATGCCCCGAATAATGCTCTTTCTCTCGAAGGCCGACCCTTGATCCTCTGCACGCAAGGCGGCCCTCTCGCATCTTCGACAATCGCCCCTTCGCCGGACCGGGTCTACGAGGTCGTCCTGCCGCGGCTGGGCACCGAAACCTTTCCCGGCCTGATCGAACGTTTCTTCCAACCACCGGTGACTCACTATCTCCAGCATCGCCTACGGGAGCAGGTGGTCCATGACCACGCTCACTTTCAGAGCTTTCTCATGCAAGAGCTTCGGCAAGGGCACCTGTTCCTGACCTCGAGAGGTTGGAGGCTGGCTCCGGACATCATCGTGCGCGAGGATCCTGCAGAACCTACCGTGCTCGAACCTCCCAGATCCGATCGGCCTGCTCCCAAGAAAGCGACCCCAGCTACCGTGGCTCGGTTGCTGCGCGATACCGAGGCCCTCCATCACGTTTTGGAACGCCACTGGGAACTCGGGGAATACCCAAGCATCGAGCACCTCCTCGCCGCTCTCGAACCCCAGACAACCCACCCGCAACAACGCCTGCTGGCCGAGCTGTATCGCTCCCGGCTCGAGGCTCACGCTGGCAATATCGGCGGGGCCTTGCTCCGTCTGCGCGGACTGGAAGGCATCCTATCCCAGCAACCACCACTCCCCCCTCTCCTGAACGCGGATCTCCGCTTACACGAAGCCACCCTCCTGACCAAGAGCGGCGAGTTCCTGCGATCGAACGAGGTATTGGAACGCCTGGTCGCCGATACCGACCTCTCGAGAATCCCTCTGGTCCTGACTTCGACCTTGACCAAAATGGCCATCAACCGCAGTAAGCTCGGCGACTACCGAGGCGCTCTCGGTCTGTACCACGACCTCCTCGAGGCCAAGCGAGCCGGGAACGACGATACCGGTCTGGCCGCCTTGCAGCTCAATATCGGCGTCTGTCATCATCTCATGCAGGACCACGACCAAGCTCTTGCCCATTACCGCAAGGCCGCACGCCAGGCCCTGGTCAACAACGACGGCAAGCGTTACACCCTAGCCGTGTTCAACGAGGCAGATCTCCTGCTCGATCGCAAGGATCACCCCCGGGCTCGAGAGGCCTTCCTCAAGGCCGCAAAACATGCCCGGAGAATTGACTACTCGGCCGTGCTGCAACGAGCCGAACTGAACCTGCTCTACCTCGACGCGATGCTCGGCGACCAGACCGGGAAAGCCCTGCAGACCCTGGGAGACCTGTCCGAAACCTATGCGAAGGCGGACAATGCAGAGAACCAGATCCTGGCGAACGTCTTGATCGGCCGCCTCCATCTGGCCAAGGGCGACCACCCCAAGGCCAGAGAGCACCTCGAGAGCGCCCTGGAACTGGCCCTGCGGATCAAACACCAGCGCATGATCAAAGAGCTCGACCATCTGCTCTACGAACTCGGTCCCGCCTCTTCCTCCTGCTCCCAGACCGCCCCTACCTCTCCCCTGCATGAGGACGTGTATTCCCACCTGGAGCGCTTGTTGCGCCAAACCTCCAGCCCTGCCGAACTCTTCCGGCAGTCCGGCTCAGAGCTTCTCCGCTGGCTCGGGCAACGTCACGACCTCGTCGGCGCGGTACTCGTGCTCAAACTGGAGCAGGGAGGCTACGAGCTGCTCACCTTGGACGGCAAAGGTACTCCCGTGCGCGAGTTCAGCGAGAACCTCGTTCCGGAGGAGCTGCTCGAAACCCCATCCGGCACCGTGTTGGCGAGTACCTCCATTCCCTTTGCCCGCCTCTCGGTCAGTCCGCTCCCCGTCTCGAACCGCGGGCCTCGTTTCGCCCTCTGGCTCGACGAGAAAGGAACCTTCGGCCTGCTGGCCCCCATCCTCCCTGGCAGTACCGAACAATGGGCAGGTCTGGAGCGGTACCTCGAGCTGCTCAGGACCCTGCTGTCCCGCACCGCGCCCGTCCTACCACCCCCCGGGCAGGACAAGCTGCTCGGGACCGTCAGCCGGAGAGCAATCCTCCCGCAAGAACTGGCTCGCAGTGTGACCTTTTCCCTGGTCGATCGCATCCTCGAACGTCAGCCCCTGCAACGGACCTCTCTCTCGCCCTTGGGGTACCTCATCGGCACCTCCAAGGCCCTTGCCGACCTCTACGACCAGGTGGAAGCCGTGGCCCGCACGCCGGTCTCGGTGCTTATCGAGGGGGAGAGCGGAGTCGGCAAAGAGGTCCTCGTCCGCACCTTGCACGAACTCGGGGAACATCCTGAACGTCCCCTGGTCGTCCAGAACTGCGGTGCTATCCCCCTCGAGTTGGCAGAGAGCGTTTTCTTCGGGCACGAGAAGGGTGCCTTCACCGGAGCCCATGAACGTCGGATCGGAGTCATCCAACAGAGTCAGGGCGGCACACTCTTCCTCGACGAGATCGGCGACCTCCCCTCGAGCATCCAAGTCGCGCTGCTCCGGGTGTTGCAGGAGCGCAAGATCCGGCCGGTCGGAGCCACCAGGGAGTTGGAGGTTTCCTTCCGTTTGGTCGCGGCCACGAACAAACCCCTGCACGAAGAGGTCGCTCAGGGCCGGTTCCGCGAGGACCTCTACTATCGCCTCGACGTGGTCCATCTCCACGTCCCGCCGTTGCGCGAGCGCAAGGAGGACCTCCCGCTCCTGATGGACTACTTCCTCGGCATAGAGAGCCAACAACTCGGCAAGCGGCGGTTGGAACTCGACCGCAGCGCCTACCAGGCGCTCCTGGCGCATGACTGGCCTGGCAATATACGCGAGCTGCGCAACGTGGTGATGCGTCTCCTGGTCTTCCACTCCGGCACTGTCGGCAAGAAGGAGGTCCTGACCTGTCTCACCCGCTCCCGCGTAGCCAAGCCATTCACCGAGACCCACGAGCTCTCCTCTGCCACGCCGCCTTTCAGCGGTGAACTGCCCAAAATCCAGGACTATCTCGACCGCCACGAACGGGCGTTCCTGGTGCAGGCTTTGCGATACCACGACGGCAATGTCAAACAATGCGCCGAACAGATCGGGCTGGGCAGGGTCACGCTCTACAACAGGATCAAGGCGCTCGGCATCACTCGGGAAGCATACTCGGGTACCTAGCTCACCCACCGCACCGCAAGGCCAGGGCCACCCGCACAACCTCGGCGCACGAAGCGCACTCGAGAGTCCCGTGGGCCCGGTCGCAACACAGGCCACCGCGGACTTCACAAGCTGCAACATCATTGAGATTACAGTGATGTTCCTTCAGCCAGATGCCGCGCGAACAGGTCATGCAGTCCTCGCTGTCGCGGGCATACTCACAACATCCTCCGGCTCTCAGCAGGCAGGCCGGCCGGTCTCCGTAGTGGCACTGGTGAAAACGGAACACCTCGGGAGGATCGCAGGGATGGTCGACGGGTAACTCCACCACTCGGGGTTCTGCCGGTGGCTGCAGAGGCGGATCCGGCGTGACCGGCTCCACCACGGGGGTCTCCGGTTCCACCGTTGGGTTGGTCGGCTGCTCGGGTTCGGCCGGAGCGCTGCTAGGCAGGGCCGGACCGGTCAAGGTCAGGGCTCGTTCCAACGCGGGGTCGGCCAAGGGAGAGAGCATGCACTCGGGTGAGCTTGCGGCGAGGTGGCGCCGATCGATAGGCTGCTCCGAACCGTTCTCGACCGCGATTGTACCGTAGAGCGGACCCTTGCAGACCATAGGTTCGGCGGAGAAGAGCAACCCACGCAACCTGACGCGGTAGGTTTCGAAGGTCGAGAGGTCGAGCGGAAGCTTTGCGGTCAGCGCTCCTGCGAGGGCTTTCTTGGCCAATACCACATTAGCGGTGAGTTGATGATACCGCTGCCCCTCGTGTACGAACCAACGGCCGCGTTGGTTGGAGGTGCTGAGCAGGAGGACCGCGCCTCCATTCCCGTCGGTATGCAGGAGGGCCCGTCGCGCCTGGAGTCGCTGAAGACCGCTACTTAGTTCCAAGGTGAGGGTTTCGGCCAAGGCCAAGCTGACGAAGTCATCGCCAAGACCTCGGCCCGTACTCTCCACGACCACGGACGTACTCGACCTCCGCACCCGGTGTTCAAGGGTGCCATCGACGCTCCTGCCGAGCAATCCCACGGCGCAAGCCTTCAAGACCTCTCTTTGCACCGTGAGGGGACCGTCACTCGGGACCGCCGGAATACCCTCGCTGGTCGTGATGGTCCGACATGAGGCCTGGACGAGATTGTGCGTGACCGAGGGATTAGTCTTGGAGAGCACCAGCGGGAGCAATTCATCGGCATCGATGGGCAAGAAGTCGTTGTCTTCGAGTGGCAGGGCATCGTTGTCCTCGAGGGGCCAGCC
>MGSU01000334.1:24996-38918 GCA_001799195.1 Deltaproteobacteria bacterium RIFOXYA12_FULL_61_11
TAAGCTGTCCCACGGGAACCTGCTCGACCGTCCCTGGACCGCCAAGCTCTTCCCCTGTTGGCTCGAAGGCAGGGGTCTCGTCCGAGTCCCGATTGCTGAAGGCCGGCCAGGTACAGCCGGTGTGGAGACCGAACAAGAAGCACAGAAGGCACAAACACACCGGTCGCATGGCGAACCCCCGTTGCCTCGGGAACTAGTACACTATGTTAAGCCAGGGCGTCTTGCAAACGCCAGACCATGACAAGAAGATAAATATGTTCTCTTACCTATTGATTATAATATTTTTATTGACACCGGTCAGGATTGCTCACGATCTATCATCCCGAATTCCAGATTCTTGTACTATCTATCTCCACACGCTACGCTCCTGCGGGAGCCCCCCACGGCATTGCCGGTCTGGCAATGTACTAGGATACCCTTGGGCAGGGTCAGCTCGGCCCCAATGAACAGAAGTCAAAACATACTATCATAGCGTTACTAATGGTTTTGGTTTTGCATCCACATGCGAGATCCCAGGTCTCGATGAGGTTGCCATGCCCCTCTGCACACGCACGCTGCCGGCCTTCCTCCTGCTCCTGGTCTTCGTTTCCTACGAACCGGTCCAAGCATCGTCCCTCCCTCGGGAACTCGAGAACCTGGATCCGGAGGCGACCTCGGCCGAACTTCGCAGGGCCTATGGCCGCTCGGGCCGGCTGCAGGCCACGCTGCGTAACGCTATGCAACAAGTCGGCGGTTTCGTTCAACATTGCACTGGTGGAGCTTGTCCTCCCGGGCTGTTCGGGAACAGCTCAAACCATCGGAGCATCCTCGAAGCAACCGCAGGGAGGTGCGACCTCGAGCAGATCATCGCGGTCGGCGAGCGCAATCTCCTCTGGCTCAACACCATCAACAAGACAAGAAGCCCCGAGCAACAACTCGCCTTCACTTCCCCCAAACTCCAAGCAAAAATGGGTATCCCGATCGATCAACCGAAACGGTACGGCCACCGTTCGATCTGCACCAAACTGGAGCGCGTTGTCTCGACCATGCCCGAAGATATGAAGACCGTACTCTTCGGAAAGGGTGAACTGCCCGAAGATCCCATCGTCCCGGAAAAGACGTACCTGGAACAGGGACGATCCCTGGATGAGCTATACCAGACGACCCTGCGTTGGAAAATGTTCGAACCCCATCGAGACCATTTCACCCGCCTAAGCGTGATGGACATCAGAGGGTATTACTTTCTCCAGCGGGTGAAGAACCTCGAGAATGAACTGGCGGATTTTTCCGGTCTCACGCCGCAGCTCCAGGAGCAATACCGCACCTGGTTGCTCCAACTGTGCGCCAATGCCAGTGTGGTAGCGGGCGAGGGCTTTACCAGAGCGGAACAATGCAAAGGGCTGTTCGAGACCGCCTTGGCCGATGAGGCCCTGCCAGCCTATTACGAACGCTTCGTCGTGGCAGGAGCTGCGGTCTACCGAACCTACTTCGACATCCAGAATCCGAGGGAGAACCTGGACTGGAGCCGGGTAGACCACCAGGCCGAGGTCACCTTCCTCGATCCTCGCCAGCAACCGGTCCGGGATTTCCTCCAGACCAACCTCGAGGATGAGTTCCGCTACCAGGAGTGGCAACTCCACCTGCGCTTCGTGAAACGAGGTGCGGGAGTGCCTCGGGTCCTCTTCGAGGCCAACGCAGCTCCTCATGTCAACGGGATCGGTGGTGACACTATCACCATGAACGCCAACGATTCCCTCGACGAATTCGGTACTCGTTGGGCCATCCGGCACGAATTCGGCCACCTGCTCGGCTTTCCCGACTGCTATTTCGAGTTCTTCGACAAGACAGTAGAGGAGATGGTCACCTACCAGATCGATCCAACGGATCTCATGTGCAGCCGCGCAGGGCATTTCACCAAGCGCATGTACCGTGAACTCGAAGCGGTCTATGGCGAAGAGGTCGAGGTCGCCATTCGCTGATCCGAAACCGTGTGTATCGGAATTCGTTGCATTAACTGTACATCACCATCAGAACAATGATCAGGAGAGGAATTCCGAACCACAGGAGGGCGAAAGCAAGCGGATTCTTCTTGGTGGGTTGCCCCTCCCCCCGCTCTCCCTCAGCAGTCCTGTTCACCTCTTTCATTCCCACGTTCTCTTTGTTCGTAGTCATGCCCACCACCTCGTTAAAGACAAGCCTGGCAGCACCCTCGGTACTGCGAGGCTGATTACACTACCCTTTCCATCTTCCCGGCGCTCACCTCAGGAGCGACGGCCACTTTAGCAGTTTTTCGGGGAAGAAGCAGAGCGGATCGGAGGTCCTCGGGTAGGGCTCGGGCCTTGCCGCGGGTCACGCGGTGGACTGGTTTTCCCACCAAACGCGACGTCGACAATGGCGGGTGGTTTCAGTGAGGTTGCTACCTCGTCGGGCAACCAGGGCTGGAGCAGTCTGACGCTCTCTCGTCCTTCTAATATCTCCACTCGCTCCGGCTCGGCCACCCGAGCAGAGGGAGGAACGGTGAGTGGAGCCCAGACCCCCATGGGTTCGGGGACGACGTCGCTCAAGGGTTCAAGAGTGCGATCGAAGAACCACAGAACAAAAAGCGTACTCAACAGGAAAGCGAGAGCAGCCCTACCAAGAGAGGTGGGCAGTCCCGGGCGATCCCCGGCAGAACCGTAGTTGCTTTCGACAACGACCATGGCCGAAGGGTGCCACAAGTGCGAAAAATGCACAAGGAGGTAAAGGGAATTCGGGCAGGACCATACAAGATTCCCGCCGAGATTGACTCCCCACCTCGGCTGGTTTAGCACCGTAGCCGTCCCGTGGGAGAACGAGGTACCGACGTGAGCGACAATGTCCTGGCCAACACCGTCAAGGCGTTCCTGCAGCCCATCCGTTCCTACCTCGAGGACCCCGGCGTGTCCGAGGTCATGATCAACGGGCCCAAGGAGATCTTCTACGAACGCAAGGGTAAGCTGTACCGCTCCGAGACCTGCTTCGAGAACGACGAGCAGCTCATGGCCGCGGTGCGCAACATCGCCCAGTTCGTGGGTCGGGTCGTCGACGAGCAGCGGCCGACACTGGACGCCCGCCTGCCCGACGGCTCGCGTATCCACATCGTCATCCCGCCCTGCGCGCGCAAGGGCGCCTACGTGGCCATCCGCAAGTTCTTCCGCGAGAAGCTCGGCATCAAGGACCTGATCAACTTCAAGTCGCTCAGCGTGGACTGTGCCAAGTTCTTGAACCTGTGCATCCTGCTCAAGAAGAACCTCGTGGTTTCGGGCGGCACGTCCTCGGGCAAGACCACGATCCTGAACATCCTCTCGACCTTGATCCCGGACGACGAGCGCATCATCGTCATCGAGGACGCCTCGGAGTTGCAACTCCAGAAATCTCACCTCGTGCCCATGGAAACCCGTGCCCCGGACAAGAAGGGCGAGGGCGAGGTCAGCATGCGCGAACTGCTACGTTCGTCGCTGCGCATGCGGCCGGACCGCATCATCATCGGCGAGGTGCGCGGCGGCGAGGCCCTCGACCTGCTCCAAGCCATGAACACCGGGCACAGCGGGTCCATGACCACCCTGCACGCCAACAACCCGCGTCAGGCCATGAGCCGCCTCGAGACCCTGTCGCTGATGTCCGACGTCGAGCTGCCGCACCTTGCGGTCAAGAATCAGATCGCCTCGGCCATCGACATCGTCGTCCAGACCAGCCGACTACGCGACGGGAGCCGCCGCATCACCCACCTCTCCGAGGTCGTGGGCCTTGGCCCGGACGGCGATTACATCATTCATGATATCTTCACCTACGAGATCCTGCGCGCGGACAGTGAGGGCAATCTCATCGGATTACACCGCGCTGCCGGCATCCTGCCCAGTTTCTTCAAGGAGGCGAAAGCCCAGGGCTTCCCCTGTGAGGAGAGTCTCTTCACCGCGTCTTCGAAGCGCGGCCGCAACGATCAGGCCGAAGGGGGCTGAACCGGAAGCTCGGCCGTTCCCAGCACCTCCCGCAGCGTTGCCAGGAGCAGGGCAGCGCGGAAGGGTTTTTCGAGGAACCGCCATCCCTTGCTGAGGTCACCGGTCTCGACCACATCTTTGGCATAGCCGGACATCAGGACCACCGCCAAGGTCGGATACGTTTTCGCCAAATTGGTGGCCAACTGCACCCCGTTCATCCGCGGCATGACCACGTCGGTGAGCAACAGGTCGATCCTGGGAACGTTGCGGCTCAGACCGAGGGCCTCCTCGCCGTTGGCGGCCGCGAGCACCGAAAAGCCGTGTTCCTCGAGCAAACGTTCGAGGAAATCGCGCAACCCGGCCTCGTCCTCGACGAGCAATACGACCCTGCCACTGCCTCTGCTCGGTTCGATCGATCGAGAGCCTTCCGGCGAGTGTTGGAGCGGCTGGGGCTCAACCTCGGGCAAGTAGATACGGAAGCGGCTGCCTCGCCCGGGTTCGGACTCCACCCGGATGTGCCCGCCGCTCTGTTCCACGATGCCGTGGACCGTCGCCAAACCCATACCCGTGCCTTTGCCATCCTTCTTGGTGGTGAAGAAGGGATCGAAGATGCGCTCACGGGTCTTGCGGTCGATCCCGATGCCGCTGTCGCTGACCTCGAGCACGGCCCAGGCGCGCTCGCTTCCGCGGCGTTCGAGACCGGGAGTCAGATCGTTGCGACCGGTGACGATTCGCAAGACTCCCCCGGACGGCATGGCATCGCGCGCGTTGAGCGCCAGATTGAGCACCACCTGTTCGAGTTGGCTCGGGTCGATGCGTACCAGCACGGGATGCGGCGCAAGTTGGACTTCGAATTCGAGCTGTTCGCCGATCAGGCGGCTGACCATTTCTTCCATGCCCCCCACGACCTTGTTCAGATCGAGCACCAGGGGCTTGAGCAGTTGCTTGCGACCGAAGGCCAGGAGCTGTTTGATGATCGCCGCGGCTTTTTCTCCGGCTTGGACAATGGCCTCCGCGAAGCGCCGAGGTTGGCTATCAGTCTCGAGGGTGTCGCTCAAGAGTTCGGCATAGCCGTTGATGACCGAGAGGAGATTGTTGAAATCATGGGCTATCCCGCCGGCGAGCCGACCTATCGCCTCCATCTTCTGACTCTGGCGGAGCTGTTCCTCCAAACGGTCGCGTTCCGAGACGTCGCGGCAGACGGTGACGAAGTCGATGATGTTGCCCTGGTTGTCCAAGAGCGGGGATAACGTCGTATCGCACGGCACTTCCTCGCGCCGCTTGTTCAGGAGAGTAACCCTGCCCTGCCAGACTTTGCCGCTCTGGAGCGACTGCAGGAGTTCGCGGTACCGGGAAGGATTCAACCCCGAGCCGAAGAGTTCGACGATCTCGAGACCGAGGAGCTCGTCTTCGGTATACCCGAGCATCCGTTCGAAGGCCGGATTTGCGTACCGCAACCTGCCCTCGAGATCGATCAGGTACACCCCCTCTCCGATAGAGCGCAGGGCTGCTGCCAAACGGTTGTGTTCGTGTTCGCTGCGCCGATGAGCGCTGAGGTCCCGGGCGACCACTAAAAATTCTTCTACTCCCGTTCCCGGGCCGAGGGCCGAAGCGGTGAGCGCAACCTGGAGACCACCACCGCGGCAACGCAGGAGCACTTCCCATTCGCGCAGTTTCCCGTTCCGCAGCATGGTGTTGAACGTCATGCACTCGTCGGTTTCTTCGTCAAGATCCTGGAACAAGGTGCAGAGCTGACGGGCGTGGAGTTCTTCCTCGACTACTCCGAGCAGGAAGGTTGCAGCGCGGTTGACCCTGACGATCCTGCCCTGCTCGTCCAAGATGAACAATGGGTCGGAGATCCCGTCGAGGAGAGCTTGGAGGTAGGGGTGAGGCAGGATGGTCATGGTGAAGAATGCTTCTTCCGCGCGGTGATTGAACAGGTCGCGGTGTACTCCATTCGCGCTCCCGGGTCAAGCCGCCTAACCGCCCCGGCTACCATACTCCTACCACGGGGTTCTGGCCGTTCGGCCGGGAACGCGGCATCAAGCAGAGATACACCGCGGTGGCTACGGCAAACCCTACGAACCAGGCATAGGCATAGAGTTGTGCCCAACAGGGTGCCACCTCGAGCAAACCTACGGTCCCGAGGAACCCCGGGATGTTGGGCAGGATACCGAGCCCGAGGGCGAAGACTGCCTTCCAGTTGTACCCTCGGGTATAGGTGTACGGCCCCTCGCGATAGAGCCCCTCCACGTCGAGTTCAAGCCGCCGCACCAGGTAGTAGTCGGCAATGATGATGCCGGCGATGGGACCGAGAAGGGCGGAATAGCCGATCAACCATGTGAAGATGTAACCGGTAGGATCGGCCAAGAGTTTCCAAGGCATCATGAGAATACCAAGAACGCCCGTGACCATCCCCCCGGCGCGGAAGGTGATGCTCCGGGGAGCGAGGTTGGTGAAGGCATTGGCCGGAGCCACGACGTTGGCGGCCAGGTTGGTGGTCAGGGTGGCCACGACCAGGGCGAGCATGGCGACGACCACCACGGGTACGGATTCGAGTCGGGCCAGGAGGGCCACGGGATCCCAAATCTCTTTCCCGAAAATGACCACCGTGGCCGAGGTCACGGCGACGCCGATGAAAGCGAATAACGGCATGGTCGTGTTCAAGCCGAGGGCCTGACCGAGTACCTGAGCCCGCTGATCCACGGCATAGCGGGTGAAATCAGGGATATTCAACGCCAAGGTCGCCCAGTACCCGACCATCCCGGTCAGGGCCGGGAAGAAGAAGGCGAAGAAGGAGGCACCGTCCTCGAAGCTGGAAGGCTTAGCCAACATCGGCCCCCAACCCCCCGCCCTCTGATAGGCCCAGTACAAGAGTCCGAGGCCGATGATCAGGAGGAAGGGCGCGCCGAGTTTCTCGAGGAAGCGGATCGAATCGATACCTCGCCAGACCACCACCATATTCATAACCCAGAAACAGAGGAACCCCAGCCAAGCGCCGGCATGTTCCCGGCCGACAACCCCGAAGTCGACGAAGGGCAGCCCGGCCCACCAGGGCGAGACCGCGGAGAGCAGTTGGTGGATCGCACCTCCACCGATCCAGGTCTGGATGCCGAACCAACCGCAGGCCACAATGGCTCGGAGGATCGAGGGGATATGCGCGCCCTGGAGGCCGAACGAAGCCCGGCTGAGGACCGGGAAGGGGATGCCGTACTTGGTACCGGAGTGGGCGATCAGGATCATGGGTACGAGCACGATGGCGTTGCCCAGGGCAATGGTGAGAATGGCCTGCCACCAGTTCATCCCGCCCTGGATCAGGGACGACGCCAGCATATAGGTCGGGATGCAGATGGACATCCCCACCCACAACGCAGCGATGTCCCAGACTCCCCACTTGCGTTCGGAGAGCGGGGTCGGTGCGAGGTCCCGGTTGCGGTAGCGGCCCTCGTCGCCCGAGCTCCTGATCGCGTGGAAACGTTCTTCCATACTCCGACCTCCTCAGGTTCGATGGGCTCTCTTCGGCAGCGCCGTCCATGCAGGATCGCCTACCCTACCACGAGCAAAGCCCCTGACCAAGTTCGAGTTCCAGGTAAAAAACTCATTTGCCTTTACATTCTCCGAACTCGGCGCCTATCATCCCGACTGGGTCGAGACCCCCTTCGCAGGCTCGACCCATCGACGCAACCTTGCGAATGAACGAGGCGCATGGCGACGCTGATCGACGGTAAACGGGTTGCACAAGAGGTCCGGGATCACCTCCACGCTCAGGTCTCTGCCCTCGACCCTCTCGCTCGACCCTGTCTTACGGTGATTCTCATCGGCGACGACCCTGCCTCCGCGGTCTATGTCCGGACAAAAGAACGGGCGTGCGCCGCTCTGGGTTTCCGCAGTAGCACCCACCGGCTTTCCAAGGAAACCACCCAACAGCAACTCCACGCACTGCTCGACGAAACCGGCTCCGACCCGAAGGTTCACGGTATCTTGCTGCAACTTCCCCTCCCCGGTCATCTGTGCCCCGAAGACGCCTTCCTGCACCTCCCACCGGGCAAGGACGTGGATGGATTGCACCCACTCAACCAGGCCCGGCTACTGGCCAACCGCCAGGGTTTCGTCCCCTGCACTCCATTGGGCATCCTGCATCTCCTCCGCGCGTACGAGATTCCGTTGCGCGGGCGCCGCTGTTGCGTGCTCGGACGCAGCCTGCTGGTTGGGAAACCCACCGCCGCGCTGTTGACCAATCACGATGCCACCGTGACCCTGTGCCATTCCAAGACCGAGGAGCTCCCCGCGATCATCGGGGAAGCGGACCTGGTCGTGGCCTGCTTGGGAAAACCGCACTTCGTGCGCGGTGCCTGGTTGCGCCCGGGTGCGACGGTCATCGACGTGGGCATCAACCGACTCGACAACGGAACCTTGTGTGGGGACGTCGTTCTCGACGAAGCCCTTTCGCGCTGTTCCTTCATCACCCCGGTGCCGGGTGGGGTGGGCCCCATGACCGTGGCCATGCTCCTCTCCAATACCTACGAAGCCTGGAGGCAGGCTTCCAACTCGGAGGACCTAGGATGAATCAACCAGGACGCACCACGCTCTACGACCGGCACGTCGCCGCGGGCGGCAAGATGGTCGACTTCCACGGGACCTGCCTCCCCTTGCGTTACACGCGCGAGGTCGAGGAACATCTCGCCGTCCATGAACGCATCGGCCTCTTCGACGTCAGCCACATGGGAGAGATAGAGGTCCGTGGTTCGAAGGCCCTCCCGTTCCTCCAATGCCTGACCCCGAACGACCTCGCAGATCTCCGCGACGGTCAATGCCGCTACAATGTGTTGTGCAGAGAAGATGGCACCGCGGTCGACGATATCATCGTCTATTACCTCGCTCCCGAACGGTACATGCTCTGCGTGAATGCGGCCAACAGGGCCAAGGATTTCGACTTCCTCGCGGGTAACGCTCCGACCGGCCTCACGATCGAGGACCGCAGCGCCGAATTCGACCAGCTCGCCGTCCAGGGGCCTCTGGCAGAAACCCTGCTCGACGAGCTCGTCGATGTCCCACGCGGACCGATGCCTCCCTTCACCTTCCGCCAACTCACCCTTCGCGGGTTGCCGGTGCTGTATTCGGTGACCGGATATACCGGTTGCGGAGGAGCCGAGCTGTACGTGGACCCGGAACGCAGCCCCGCGCTGTGGGACCTGCTGCTCGAAGCCGGGAAGAAGTATGGATTGCAACCGTGCGGCCTCGGAGCCCGTGACACGTTGCGCCTCGAGCAGGGGTACATGCTCTTCGGCAACGACCTGCGCGACGACACCACCCCGATCGAGGCCGGTTTGGCCTGGGTCGTCAAGTTCCAGAAGGGCGCTTTCAATGGCCGTGAGGTCATGCTCGCCCAGGTCAACGGAGGACTGAAACGTCGCATCGCCGGGCTGCGCATGCTCGACAAGGGCATCCCTCGGCCGGGGTTCTCGGTCTTCTCGCAGGACCGGCCGGCCGGGACGATCACCAGCGGCACCATTTCGCCCGTCCTCCGCACCGGCATCGCGCTGGGCCTGCTCGACCCCACGCTGGCTCCCGGCGCCCCGATCGAGGTGGACATCAGAGGTCAACGCCATCCCGGCGAGATCGTCAAAGTACCTTTCGTTCCCACACGCAGGAGGAAGAAACCATGAGCCCCGAAATCCCCGGCGAATTGTTGTACACGAAGGAACACGAATGGCTACGGGAAGAAGGTGACTTCGCGGTGGTCGGCATCACCGCGTATGCCCAGGATTCCCTCGGTGACATCGTCCATGTCGAACTGCCGAGCAAAGGTACCAAGTTCGCCAAGGACACCAGCTTCGGGGTGGTCGAATCGGTCAAATCCGTGTCCGACCTCTACGCGCCGGTATCCTGCAGCGTGATCGACGTGAACGACGCGCTCCTGGAAAGCCCGGAGCTGCTCAACGAGGATCCGTACGGAGAGGCTTGGCTGATCAGGGTCAAGATCACCGATCCCGAGGAACTCGGCGAACTGCTGGACGCGACGGCGTACGAGACGCTCCTCGAGGAAATGGCCGAATAATTCAAGCCTCCTCGTCGCCCTCCTCTCTCCGGCACACGAGGTGCCGGTCGCCGAAGGCGTTGTCGACCCGGGCCACGTACGGCCAGGCTTTATAGCGGCGTAATCCCGCCGTCGGGAAGACCGCTCGCTCCCGGGAATACGGATGTTCCCAACTCTCCGCCACCACCTCCACGAGGGGGTGGGGAGCGTTGCGCAACACATTGTCCTCTACCGCGGCCCGTCCCTCCTCGAGGTCCGCGAGCTCGTCAGCGATGCTGAGCATGGCCTGGCAGAAGCGATCGAGTTCAGCGAGCGGTTCGCTCTCGGTCGGTTCGACCATGACCGTGCCGACCACGGGCCAGCTCATCGTGGGCGCGTGAAAACCATAGTCCATCAATCGTTTCGCGACGTCCTCGACCCCAATCCCATTGGCCTTCTTGAGCCAATGAAGATCGAGGATCATCTCGTGGGCCACCGTGCCGTTGCTCCCGGTATAGAGTACCGGAAAACGTTTCTGCAACCGTGCCTTGAGGTAGTTGGCGTTCAATATGGCGGTGCGGGTCGCCTCGGTCACGCCTTCGGCGCCGAGCATGCGGAGGTACATCCAGGGAATGACCAGGATCAAGGCGCTGCCCCAGGGGGCAGAACTGACAGCGGTGCCGCTCGCCCCTTCCCGGGATACTACGGGGTGGCTGGGGAGATACGGGGCCAACGCGGCCGAGACACAGATCGGTCCCATGCCCGGACCTCCGCCGCCGTGGGGTATGCCAAAGGTCTTGTGCAGGTTGAGGTGACAGACGTCCGCGCCGATCCGTCCCGGGCTGGTCAAGCCGACTTGAGCGTTCAGGTTCGCGCCGTCCATGTAGACCAAGCCGCCGTGACCGTGCACCATCGCGCACAGCTCGGTTACCCCCTCCTCGAAGACGCCGTGGGTCGAGGGATAGGTGACCATGATACCGGCCAGCTCCGCTGCATGGGCCTGGACCTTGGCCGCGAGGTCGCGAAGGTCGATGTTGCCGCGTTCGTCGCACCCGACCACCACCACCTTGAAGCCAGCCATGACTGCACTGGCAGGATTGGTGCCGTGGGCCGAGGTCGGTATCAACATCACGTTGCGACAGGACTCTCCCCTGGCCCGGTGATAGGCCCGGATGCACAAGAGCCCGGTATATTCGCCCTGGGCCCCGGAATTGGGTTGGAAGGATACCGCCGCCAGCCCGGTCAACTCGGCCAACCAGGTAGAGAGCTCGTCGAGGATACGCCGGAACCCCTCGGTCTGGGCAGCGGGGGCGAAGGGGTGAAGGCCCTGCAATTCCGGCCAACTGAGCGGTAGCATGGTGGCCGCGGCGTTGAGCTTCATGGTGCAGGACCCCAGCGGGATCATGGCCGAGTTCAGCCCGAGATCGCGGCTCTCCAGCACGTGTACATAACGCATGAAGCCGGTCTCCCCGCGATAGCGACGGAACACGGCATGCTGGAGGAAGGAGCTGCTCCTCTGCAGGTTTTCCGGAATACCCTGGTCCCCCTCTACAGGTAGAACCGGTACCGGACGTCCGAGGACCTCGGCGACCTGGGCCAGCACCTCGTCGACGATCGCCTCGGTGCTGGTCTGGTTCAAGGCCACCCCCACCCTGCCGTCGTGATAGCGGCGGAGGTTGATCCCCCGTTCCTCGCAGCGGCTGTGCAAGCGCTTCGCCTCTTCGGGAGCCAGCCTCAGGGTCACGGTGTCGAACCAGGTCGAACCGGCACAGTCGACCCCAAGGGAAGCGAGCCCGCAGTGCAACCTCCCGGTCAACCCGTGCACCGTTCCGGCGAGGTGTTGCAAGCCCTCACGACCGTGGTAGACGGCGAACAACCCGGCCATGGTGGCCAGGAGCGCTTGCGAAGTGCAGATATTGGAGGTCGCCCGCTCGCGACGGATGTGCTGTTCGCGGGTCTGTAATGCCATGCGATACGCGCGGCGGCCGAGGCGATCCTTGGACACGCCGATGATCCTCCCCGGGAACTGACGCACGTACTCCTCTCGGGCGGCGAAGAAGGCAGCGTGCGGGCCGCCGAAACCCAGGGGCAAGCCGAAACGTTGACAGGAACCGACGGCCACATCGGCGCCGAACTCGCCTGGTGGGACGAGGAGCACGAGGGCCAGGAGATCGGTGGCCACAGCCACCCTCGCGCCGCAACCGTGAGCTTTGGTCACGAAGGCGGCGGGATCGCCGAGGCCTCCGTCTTGGGCGGGATACTGGAACAGCGCCCCGTAACAAGCACGCCCCTCGAGACTGCCACCTTCCTCCTCGAGGACCAACTCCAGGCCCAGGGGTTCGGCCCTGGTCTTCAACACCTCGACGGTCTGGGGATAACAACCGGCGGCGACGAAGAACGCATTCGAGGTGCAGTCCTTCGGGCGGGAGCGGTGCAACATGCACATGGCCTCGGCGGCAGCGGTGCCCTCGTCGAGCAACGAGGCATTGGCAACCGGTAACGCGGTCAGATCGGCGACCATGGACTGGAAATTGAGCAGGGCTTCGAGTCGTCCCTGGGCGAGCTCCGCTTGATAGGGAGTATAGGGCGTGTACCAGGAAGGGTTCTCGAGTACGTTACGTTGGATCACGGCGGGTACGACACAATCGGCATAGCCCATGCCGATGAGCGAGGTACAACGCCGGTTACGGTCCGCCAAGCGGCGGAGTTCTTCCAGGGCCTCGGCCTCGCCGGCCGGAGCAGGCAGCCGCAGGGGTTTCTCGAGCCGGATCGAGGCCGGTACGGTGCGGTCGATCAGTTCGTCGAGACTGCGGACGCCGATGGTCTCCAGCATGATCGGTAGATCAGCCGGGCTCGGTCCCAGTAAGCGATTGACGAAGGCGTCGGGGTTCGATCGTAGCTCCATGGGTCTCTCCGCCTCATAGTTGGATTCTCGGGTGCCCTGCCTCCGCCTCATAGACCTCGGGGTCAGAAAAAGCAATCGCCACCTAGAAGGTGCAAGACCTCAGCGCAACCCTCTGGCCTGCCACGCTTTTGCCAGCACCAGCGCGAGGTCCGCCTGGTGATAGCGACGATACGTCCAGAGGAAGAAGAGGATCGCCACGCCCTCGTAGAAGCGCGCGACGGGGAGCTTCAGCAGCAGAGGGAGCAGGGGCAACAGCCTTGGGAACCCCAGACCGAACGAGAAGAGGCGTCGGAGGTTGAGGAACCTCTGAGCCTCAGGAAGCTCGAGCAAGGAGGTTTGGAAGGAGAAGGCTCCAAAGGGTCTTTCCGGGGAGGGTACGTACAAACCGAGGGCGAGCGCCCGTTCCGTGAGGGGGAGTCCGGGAAAAGGCTGGAACAGGGAACAGGTGGCAGCATCGGCACCGAGTTCCTGGTTGAACCGCAGCGTGGTCAAGGCATCGGCGGGCGTTTCACCCGGCAGACCGATCATGTTCGAGGTTTTGAGGAACATCCCGGCTGCTTTGATCCTACGGGCTGCGGCGGCCAGGGCCTCATCGCTCTCGTCCTTGCCCAGGAGTTCGCGTCGGCGACGTTCGTCCCCGCATTCGACTCCCATCTCCACCCAACGGCAACCGGCCCTGGCCAACGCCTCGACCACCTCTCCGGTCAAAAGGGAAGCCCGCCCCGCGCAGGTGAAGGGCAGGCCAACCTCAAGACGGTAGCGTCCGAGAAATTCCTGCAGCCAGGCGCGATCCGCGGTGAAGGTATCGTCGTTGAAATACACTGCGGCCAGACCGGCGGACTGTTTGATGCGGAGGAGCTCGCTCACGATCCTGGCCGGGGAACGCAACCGCACGGCCCCACCGCCATAGAGCCGCCGGAGGGTCCCGTTGACGCAGAAGGTGCAGGCATAGGGACATCCCCGGCCGATGAAGAACTCCTTGGTCGTGGCTCGCCGTAGGACCGGATAGCGTTGAAAATAGAGTTCCCAGAGGGGGTCGGGCAACTCGTCGAGGTTGGCCACCAAG
>MGSU01000335.1:0-834 GCA_001799195.1 Deltaproteobacteria bacterium RIFOXYA12_FULL_61_11
CTCGAACCGAGGGTTTGCATCATCGGGGAGAGGGTTTTACCGCGATGAGGCTGGCGAAATTATACCACTGGAAGAAGACTTCGACCGGTTTGAACCCCAGTTGCCGGAGGAGTTCGAGGTTCTCTTGTTTGCGATAGGGGATGAGTACGTTCTCCAGGGCCTCTCGTTTTTTTGCGATTTCCTGATCATTGTAATTATTTCGTTTTTTGAGTCTGAGATAGTAGTCGATGTAGCGGCGATTGAGTTTCTGGTCGGGAAGGAGGATCTTTTCCGAGACCAGCAGACAGCCTCCCGGTCGGAGCTGCTCGAAGATCGCGCGCAGGAGGGCTTCGCGTTTCATGGGACGGATGAACTGCAAGGTCCAGTTCAGCAAAACTACCGAGGCGTTCTGGAAATCCATGCCTTCATCGATGTCCAGATGCTTCAGGACGAGGGCAGGGCCTTGTCCTTGAAGGGAGGAAAATTTCTCGCGTGCCAGTTGCAACATGGGTTCGGAATTATCAACCCCGACCAGGGTGAGGTCATTGTGGCCTTGCAGGGCCGAGGCCAAGTGACAGAGGGTTGTGCCGGTGGAACACCCCAGATCGAAGATGCTCGTGCTTTCTTGGACGAAGTCGAGGGTCAGCTCAATGAGCATGCGTTGGACTTCGCTATAGAAGGGCACGCTGCGCCTGACCATGTCATCGAACACCGAAGCGACGTTCTCGTCAAAGGTGAAATCGACGATCTCCTGCTGGTTCGAGAAAAGGTCGTCGATGCTCACGGACATCCTCCTGGAGGCTGTGTAGGGAACCGCAAGCGACGGCCGCTACATTGCACGGTACCAGTACGCAA
>MGSU01000335.1:863-24779 GCA_001799195.1 Deltaproteobacteria bacterium RIFOXYA12_FULL_61_11
TGAAACGGCAATAGCCTAGCCATCGCGGAAGGGTATTGCAAGGTATTTCTCCAGTGCTTGGTTTGCGAACTGTTTTCGATCGGCAAAAATTCCCATCATGACCGATGATGAAAAATTCGCCCTGTATCCATGCCGTTTGCTGGAACGCTCTACGGTGAATTGCATCATTTCGGGATCACGAGGCTTCAGGCGCCGGTGAAGCCGGTCAGCGCAGGTTGCCAGGCTGGAGAACGGCCCGTACCCTGCTCGAGGTTCCATGGCAGCGTTGGGTCGGCAGGTGTCGAGAACACGGGAGCGGACTCACGTGCGGAAGGTCCGGGCAGCGCATGGTCGATTCCTGCCCGGTACAGAGCCGCGACCGGAGCGGGCAGACGAGGCAAGACCACCTGTTCGAGGAACGGCGAGAAGGCGCAGCAGACCGGATCTCTCTCCTCGAGCCTGCCGGTGTAGCCGAGAGCATTGGCCCGGCAACCGCCGTGGAAGAGGCGGCCATAGCGGCAATCCCGACAGGGCAGGTCGGCGAGCCGGAGAGCGGCGAAGTCGCGTATCTGTCGGGTTGGTGTGAGGTATTGCTTGGGTAAGGCAGGGTCCTCCCAGGCTCCCCAGTCGGTGTTGCGCAGCGAGGGACAGAAGCGCAGCCGGTCTCCGTCCTCCACGACCAACGCGCCGAAATTGTAGGCACAGGGGTGCTCGTCCCAGCTTGCGGTGGGCAGCCCGAGCACAAGGGCATCGCTGCGGAAGCACTGCACGAGGTCGAGTTTCAGTCCGGGTAATTGCGGATACGCCTCGAGATAGCGGTAGAAGACCGCGGCGATTGCCTCGAAGGCTCCTCTCGTCCAAGATGGCAAGGTTCCTCTGCCATTGCCGTAGCGACCGGAGGGAAAGGCGAGGTCAACCTGCCAACGATGAGCTCCAGCTTCCAAGACCGCCTTGTAGAGCGCCGGCAGGTCGGCAGCGACCTCGGCCTTGCTGATCGTGGTGTTGATCGTGGTGAAGAGGCCATAGTCTCGCGCGAGCCGTACGCGTTCGAGGAGTGTCCGTGCCGAGGTCGGCCTGCCGCTCGTATCGCGACGAATGCCGCTGTGGGCTTCCAACCCGTCGATGCTGAAACCTAGTCCCAGGCTGCGCGTGCCGTGAGCGGCTCCTCGTCTAAACCAGCCGGCCAGGCCGTGGAGGACTTTTCGTTGTGCTAACCAGGCGAGGGTCGGTTCATCGACCAGGTAGCCGTTGGTGAGGATAGAAACGTTGGGGCAAACCCTCAAGGCCAGGTCGACCACCTCCTTCCAGTCCGGTCGGGTGAAGAGCTCACCGCCGGTCAGGGTGATCTTCGAGACGCCCAAGGCCCCCGCTCGTTCGAGCAAGGAAACCAGGGTGGCACGATCGTGTTCGGCGCAGTCCCCGTCGGCGGCCCGGTAGCAGTGGGTACAGCGGAGATTGCAGCGGTGCGTGGTCTCGAGGTGCAAACGTACCGGGGAAGTATAGCGATTGAGCAAGCTTTCGGGTGTGGTCATCGAGGATTGCCTCCCGGAATGGGGGTTGAAGTAACATCTGGGCAGAGGACCAAGAAACTGCGCAAGGGCCTGCGGAGGAAGATGACGGCGATGCAAAGGGTCATGCCCAGACCGCAGAGTATGAACACTGCTCCGAGGCGGTCCGGCCAGTGTTCGCCAAGGATTCCGCCGAGGGCCATGCCCAGCGGGGTCGTGGCCGCCGAGAGGGCCGACATCACTCCGAAGGTCCGTGCCCGCATCTCCGCAGGCACGTTGGCCTGGAGAATGGATTGGATGTAGACGCTGAAGAACCCGTTGCCCAGTCCGGTGAAGGTCATGCACAGCATGGCCAGGAGGGGTGTGCTAGCCAGGCCGAGAGCGGTCAGGCCGATCCCCATGCAGAGGGCGGAGCTCCCGAGCATCCAGGTCAGAGCCTTGCCCCGCAGCCGCAGGACCCCGGCGAGGAGGAAACCTCCCAAAGCGCCGAGGGCCAGAGCAGCGGAAATACGGCCATACCAACCTGCGTCCCCTGCCAGGGTGTCTTCGACGAAGAAGGGCAGGAGGACGAAGATGGGTGCGGCCAAGAGGTTGACCGAGGTCGCGAGGATATAGAACTCGCGCATGCCCGGCGAGGCCAGGACGAAGCGCAGACCCTCCATGGCCAAGGTGGCGGTGCTGCGATTGCGCGGGCACCTTTCTCGTCTCGGGAGGGAGAGCGGAGCAAGGGTCAGGGCCGACCATAGGTAACTCAAGCCATCGAGGACGAACAGCAGGGAAGCCCCGCATACGAGGAACAACCAACCACCGAGCCAGTTACCGAGGAACTCGGCCAACTTGGCGGACCCGGCGCGCAGAGCATTGGCCGCCGGCAGGGAGGAGCGCGGCACCAGGTCGGGAATCAGGGCTGCCAGACTGGGGCGGAAAACAGCCCGCGTCAAGGCCAGACCGATGGCTCCGAAGGTCAGGACCGCCAAGGCGAGCGGCACACAGTCCGGACAGGAAAAGAGGACCAGGGCGGTGGCCGCGGAAAACCCTGCAGCGAGGAGTTCACAGACGACGAGCAGGGATTTCCGCGGTAGGAGATCTCCGAGTGCCCCTCCGTAGGGTGCCGCTAGAGCGGTGGAGAGGGCGGTGAGGGTCATCACCGAGCCGACCAAGGCCGCTGAACCGGTTGCGTGTTTCAGCCACAGAGCCAGGGCCACTGCGTAGGCTTGACTGCCCAGGCCGCTGACGAGCTGGCCTTGCCAGAGCACGAGAAAGTGGCGGTTCAGCAGGCGCATGGTCATGCCGGGGTTCCTTGTTGGGGATACAGTCTTACTTCGAGCCGGGGAAGTAGTCGGAATCGACCAGATGGCCATTCAAACCGGCATGTTGGCCGAAGTGACGTTGTGCAGGGGTGAAGAGCATCAGGATGCGGGAGATGAATTTCATGGCGACCTCCTTGGTCAGTGGGATACACGGTGCACCCGAACGTTGCCGCGGGTCGCACGGGGCAGTGTAGTAGCAGAACCGATGCCAGAAATAACTATTTGAATAAATGTAATTCAATCGGCAGAATTCGGTATTCCGAATCGGTATTCGGAAAGCGGAAGGCGGGAGGAATCAGCGCAGGGTGCCGTGGTAATGCGAGGTCAACTGGCGATCCTTGACCTGAGCGAGGGTGTAATCGGGCAACAGCATAGGAGCAATGCGTCCCTCGCCGGCCTTGGTCTCGAGGACCTCTTTATTGTAGCGACGCACGTGATCGAGCTGGAGAGGAGCCTTGGTCTCACCGAGGGCTTTCGCATAGGCTGCGGCATGTTCGCCGGCGATGCGCCCGAAGACCACGATGTCGAGGAGCGAGTTGCCCATGAGGCGGTTCTCTCCGTGGATGCCGCCCGCGGCTTCTCCGGCAACGTAGAGCCCGGGGAGGGAGGTCTTCGTGGTCTTGTCGATCTTGAGGCCGCCGTTCTGGTAGTGCAAGGTGGGATAGATGAGCATCGGCTCCTTGGAAATATCGATGCCGAAGCGCTTGTAAAGGATGAATTTCCCGGGGAACTCCTTTTCGACCGTACCCGGCCCGACCATCTGATCGATCATGGGGGAATCAAGCCAGATGCCGAACTTGCCGGTCGGCGTGGGCACCCCGAGGCCGCGATGGACCTCGCGGATCAGGGCCGAGGCTTCGACATCGCGGGGTTCGCGCTCGTTGACGAACTGTTCCCCCTTGACGTTGAGGATGTGCGCACCGGCGCCGCGGAATTTTTCGGTGATGAGAATCCCCTCGGCCTGCTCCGGGAAGATGACGCCGGTGGGATGGTACTGCACGGTGTGGAGGAAACAGACTTCGACCCCGGCCCGGTACGCCATGACGATGCCGTCGGCCGTGGCGCCGTAATGGTTGGTGGTCATGAACTTCTGGATGTGCAAGCGGCCGGAACCGCCCGTGGCGATAACCACCGCCTTGGCCTTGACCAGGAAGTACTCCTCGGTTTCGAGGTTATAGAGTACCGCGCCAGCGCAGCGACCCTCGGCGTCGAGGACCAGCTCGACCGCGGGGCGGAACTCGAGGACCGTGATGGTACCTGGGCGGTTGCGGGCCTCGTCGCGCAGGGTGCGCATGATCTCGGCGCCGGTGATGTCCGCGGCCGAGTGCATGCGTTTCCGCGAAGTACCGCCGCCGTGGATGGTCATCAGGGTGCCGTCGGTGTCCTTCGAGAAGTTGGTGCCCAGCTCTTCGAGCCATTTGATCGCCGAAGGGGCCTTGGTGACCAGGGTCTCTACCAGTTCCGGCGTGTTGGTGAAGTGCCCTCCACCCATCACGTCGAGGTAATGATAATAGGGCGAATCCTTGTGGTGCTGGGTCGCTGCCTGGATGCCGCCCTCGGCCATCATGGTGTTGGCGTCCCCGTGGCGCAGCTTGGTGGTCATCAAGACCTTGGCCCCGCGCTCGCTGGCGATCAGTGCGGCGGATGTCCCCGCGCCGCCGGCGCCGATGACGAGTAGGTCGGTCTCGTAGGCCGGTTTGGTCAGGTCGATCTTGTCCGGGTCGACCCTGCTGGCGGCTTCGAGGACGTCGGCGAATTCGTGGGCGATGCGGTAACCCTTGTTCGGGCCGACCCGCAGGGCACGTTTACCATCCTCATTGTAATCGGGGTGATACTTGAGGATCTGCCCGCGTTCCTCGAGCGACATGAAGGGAACTTCGATGTCGTGCTCTTTACGACCGACGCGTTCGGATCTGGTCTGCTCGACGACTTTGATCAGCTCTTTCAGCTCTGGAGGGTACGGCATGGTCTGGTCTCCTCATTCGTGACCGGGTTCTACGTGCAACTGGTGCGTTCAGCGCAACCCGACGTTGTCCTTGGAAGGTTTCCACTCGTTGCGGGACATGGCAGGTTCCATTTCCCTGGCGTTGTAGAGTTTCTTGAGCTCGGCCGTATCCGTGGTCTCGAGCTTGGCGATCAGCTCTCCGAAAAGCCCTTGCTCGATCTTGAGCACCATCTCGGCAAGATGCTGAGCCCTCGGTGTGAGTTTTGCGCCCCAGAGTCTGCGGGCCATCTGGGCGATATGGTACTGGGGCAACTCGCCCATGCAACGGCTGGCGCAGAGGCCGCACTGAATGCAGTCGAAGGAGGCTCTGGCCGCGGCTTCGATATCCCCCCGTTTGAGGTAGGCGATGTAGTCCATGACCTTGACGTCCATGGGACATACCTTGGTGCAAGCATTGCACGCCACGCAGCGGAACAGCTCGGGATAGGCCTCGAAGATCTCGGTGGCGATGCCTTGCATGGTGGAGACGTCATAGGTCGCCTTCAACGCCGGGTAGAAGGGGAGTTGGGTCAGGTACATCTCCGGTTCGATGACCGTCTGACAAGCCAAGCCGGTGTGGATCTTGTAGTCGCCGGGCTTGCGGTAGACCGTTGAGCAGGCTCCGCAAATGCCGCCGCGGCAGCCGCAACCGCGGATGAATTTGTAGCCGGCATACTCCATGGCCTTCATGATCGTCAGCTCGGCCGGCACTTCGTACTTCTGGCCCATGATGAAGATGGGGATCATCTTGATCATGGGAGTCTTCAGGGTACTCTCGTTCATGCTCACCTCTTCGTGGTTACTACTCACGTCGTTGGGTTCTTCAATCCGTATGGGTCATGCCTGGTGGATGGGACTGATACGCTCGGCCACCAGCTTGAGCGAGCTCGCCGGGCTGAGCTCGAGTCCCAGTTCTTCGTTTCCTACGCCCAGGGCTAGGGCCAGGAGTTGGCTGAAGTACAAGGTCGGCAGCGGACGCAGGCCTTCTCCGTGAGGGAGGACTTGGTTCTGGCAGGTGCCGAGGTTGTATTCGCACAGGGGGCAGCTCGTGATCACCAGTTCGGCGCCGTGCCGCTCGGCCGAGGCCAGCACATTGGCGCTGGCGCGATGCGCGGCGTCCGGTTCCGAGAGGATGTTGTAGGCTCCGCAACACTCGATCCTGGCCGGATAGTCGACCGGTTCGGCTCCGAGGGCTCTGAGGAAATCGTCGAGAATGGTGGGCTGGTCCGGACGGGGATCGATGGACACCGGTCTCGGACGCACCAGGGTGCAGCCGTAATAGGGGGCGACCTTGAGGCCTGTCAGCGGGCGGCGTACCTTGGCGGCGAGGGTTTTCCAACCGATGCGATCACGCAGCAGGGTGAGCAGGTGGTGTACCTCGACCTCGCCGTGATAATCGGGTTCTTCATCCATGAACGTGTTGAGCGTATGACGTTTTTCCTCGTCTTCGCGCATCAGGCGGTTCGCCCGGGCCAGGGTGTTGTAGCACATGGAACACAGGGTCATCACCGTCTCAGCACCCTGTTCTTTTACTCTGATCAGGTCGCGCACCGGAGCGACCTGGTGGATGAGGTCATCGTCGGTGAGGGAGTACACCGCACCGCAACAATTCCAACGCGGTAATTCGACGGCGGCTATACCGAGCACGCGGAGCGCGGCGAGAGCGGCATCCTCGAGGTTCTTGGCGCGGGTTTTCAGGGTGCAACCGGGATAGTAGGCGATCTTCATCTCCCCTCCTCAGGCTGTGAGCTTGCGGAAACAACTGACGAAGGCGATCTGCGGCAGGTCGCGTAGTTGCTCCGCGGGCAGGGCGGAAAGGTTGACATGGTCGACGTTCTCCCGCAACCCGAGCTGCCGGACGGCTTCCATGACGCGGGTGATATCGATGCCGCGGGGGCATCTCGCCATGCAGGTGTGACAGGAGGCGCAGACCCAGGCCAGGGGCGCCTCGAGCACTTCCTCGCGCAGTCCGAGTTGGATCAGTTGCATGAGTTTCCTCGGTACCACCTCGGTGTCCGCGCTCATCGGGCAGGAAGCGGTGCAGGTACCGCACTGCATGCACAGCGCGACGTTCTGGCCGCTGAGCTCGCGGATCTTCTCCTTGAAATCGCAGTCGATCCTGCGGTCATCGATGAAAAGGGTCATGGGTTCCGTCCTCCGCGTTGAGGTCGCGCACTGCGGGTGTAGAGCGTGACGTTGGAACTCCCTTAGTCCAGGGTGGGGCAAGAATCAACGATTTTCTCTTGGACCGAGGCTGAGGCCTCCTGGGGTGTCCTCTTTAATATAATGATATTAAAGATAAAATTGCGGGAATACGAGGTGTTACCTGAAAATTGAGTGAGGCGAATCGAATCGGATTCTTGAGATGGAGGAAAGGAAAAGTCAGCCGCCGAAGTGGATCTTGAGCAACAAGGGGGCGATGATCATCGCGACGACGGAGATCAACTTGATAAGGATGTTGAGCGAAGGGCCTGAGGTGTCTTTGAAGGGATCGCCGACGGTGTCGCCGGTAACCGAGGCCTTGTGCATACCGTCGTATTTGTCTCCCCACTTCGCGTGGCCTTCTTCTTTGATTTGCTTCTTGGTGTTGTCCCAGGCGCCGCCGGCATTAGCTTGGAAAATGGCCATGCACACGCCGGACACCAGGGTACCGATCAGGAAGCCGCCGAGCATGTTTGGGGAGGCGATGCCAATGACGACCGGAGAGACGACCGCGATCATGCCGGGTAGGATCATCTTCTTGAGCGCCGCGGCGGTGGAGATGTCCACGCACTTGGCATATTCGGCCTTGCCATTGGCGGCATTGATGATCTTCAGTTCTTCGGGGGTCGGTTCGCGATCTTCGTGTTCGGCCTTCTGGGCCGCGATCAGGGCCGGACGTAGCTCGGGGATCTCGCGGAACTGGCGCCGGACTTCCTCGATCATGTCCGAGGCGGCCTTGCCCACCGCGACCATGGCCATGGCGGAGAAGCGGAAGGGCAGCATACAGCCGAGGAGGATACCGACCATGGTCAGCGGGTCGAGGCCGGAAATCTCGAGGTGACCTTGCATCTTAGTGGCGTAGGCGCTGGTCATGGCCAAGGCGGTCAGCGCGGCCGAACCGATGGCAAAGCCCTTGCCGATGGCGGCGGTGGTGTTGCCGACCGCGTCGAGGCTGTCGGTGCGGGCGCGTACTTCCCTGCCGAGTTGACTCATTTCGGCGATGCCGCCTGCGTTGTCCGCGACCGGGCCGTACGCGTCGACCGCGAGTTGGATCCCGGTGGTCGAGAGCATGCCCACGGCGCTCAGGGCGACGCCGTAAATGCCGCCGAGGTAGTAGGCGATGATGATTGCCACGCCGATCAAGATAACCGGGATGGTAGTCGAGTTCATGCCCACGGCCAGGCCTTGGATGATCGTGGTCGCCGGACCGGTCTTGGTGGCCTCGACGATGGTTCCGACCGGCGCCTTTTTGGTCGCGGTATAGTACTCGGTGACCATACCGATGGCCACGCCTGCCAAGAGGCCGACGATGACCGAGATCGCCACTCCCCACGAGGTGTAGGTTGTTGTTTGCTTGATGATGACGTCCGTGACCGTGACGTTGCTGGGGATGAAGTATTGGATTGCTAGGATGGTGCCGACGATCATCACGCCGGAAGCGACGAAGCTGCCGGTGTTCAGCGCGACCTGAGGGTTCCCGCCTTCTTTGGTACGCACAAAGAAGGTTCCGAAGATCGAGCAGAGGATGCCGATGCCGGAGATGACCAGGGGCAGCAGCACGGCATTCAAACCGGTTCCCGGGGCAGCGGCCTCGAGACCGGTGAACCAGACGGTGCCGAGCACCATCGAACCGACGATGGCACCGACATAGGATTCGAACAGGTCGGCCCCCATGCCCGCCACGTCCCCGACATTGTCGCCTACGTTGTCGGCGATGGTCGCCGGGTTGAGGGGGTGGTCCTCGGGAATGCCTGATTCGACCTTACCGACGAGGTCCGCGCCGACATCGGCGGCCTTGGTGTAGATACCGCCGCCGACCCGGGCGAACAGGGCGATGGAGGATGCGCCGAGGGAGAAGCCCGAGAGCACGTTGAGGACCAGGTTCATCACGGTCATGTCGGTGAGCGACTGGGGATACATCTTGGTATAAATGAGGAACAGAGAGCTGAGGCCGATGATGCCCAGTCCGACCACGCACAACCCCATCACCGAACCGCCGGAGAAAGCCACGGTCAGACCGGCGTTGAGGCTCTTACGGGCGGCATTCGCGGTGCGCACGTTGGCCTTGGTCGCGACCTTCATCCCGAAGAAGCCGGCCAGCGCGCTACAACCCGCACCGATGAGGAAGGAAAGCCCGATCAAAGCATTGGAATCCGCTAGTCCCATGTTCGAGAAAGCCAGGAGTACCGCGACGATCACCGCGAAGATGGCCAGGACGCGATATTCCCGGCCGAGGAAGGCCATGGCGCCTTCGGCGATGTAGGTCGAGATCTGCTTCATTCTCTCGGTGCCGACCTCTTGCCTGGCAACCCAACTCGCCTTGATGTAGGCGTAGAGCAGGGCGGCCAGTCCAATGATGGGGAAGCTGATCAATAATAACGTTGTGGTCATAGGTTCTCCTCTCTCCTTGCTTCAGGTAATTGCAAGATATTCCTCATACTTTCCACAACGAAAGCGTAGGCTAGCAATAGCCGAGGCCCTGTGAGTTAGCAAGCAGATTCTTCGGTCAATGCTTCTTTTTGTCGCTGGTCGAACTTCTCCGTGGGACACTCCGCCCCACTCCGAGGATCTCCTCCCGATGCTCGAGGATGCGGTTCGCGGTGCGCCTCGCGAGAACCCAGATGGTTTCCATCGGGTTGACCCCGAGATGCGTGGGGAAGACCGAGGCATCGGCCACGAAGAGGTTGCCGTAGCCGAAGACCTTGCCCCGACTATCGACAACGCCTTCGTGACGATCCCGCCCCATCCTGCACGTGCCCATCAGGTGGACGGTCATCAGTTCGATCTCCGAGGGGTCTATTTCATGGGCGGCCAGGAGGGAAGGGCCTTCGTCGAGGTCGACCACGGGGAGATGATGCAGGGGCAGGAGGACTTTTCTCGCTCCCGCCGCGCGATGCATGGTAAGGGTCAGGTCGAGAGCGCGTTTGATCCTCACGAGGTCCAGTTGGGTGAGGAAATAGGTGGGGATGGGATGGCCGAAGAGACGCCGTATACGACCGGTGGTGGTGTCTTCGACCATGGCGCCGATGACCAGCATCTTGTCGTACTGGGCCATCAACTCGGCATGTTCGCGCCCAAAACCGGGTACGCCCATGGCGAGTATAGAAGGAGGAACGCTGCCCGAGGCCAACAGGATACCTTCCTTCTCGATGAACTCGGTGACCTGGTGACTCTGATGGACTCCTTTCCACATGACCATGGGGCGGTCGTAGAGTCCTATCGTCTTGAGGGTCGGATGGAGATGGAGGTGGCGGCCGAGGTGAGGGTTCTGCAGGCCCGAGTTCCAGAGCAACATGGGGGTATAGGTTGAACCTGCGCAGAGGACCACTGCACGCGCTTCGATGAGGGAGCGGCGCCCGCCTTCGGCTGCGGTGACGAATACTCCGCCAACCTTGCCACCGAAGCGTTGCAGGGAAAGGGCTCGGGTCGAGGCCAAGAGGGTGCCCCCTGCGGCCTCGAACCTCGGGATGTAACTCTCCAGGGTGCTTTGTTTGGCACCGGTCGGGCAGCCGAGGATACAGTGGTTGGTTCCGGCGCAGTGACGTTGGTTGCGCCGGTTCTCGCGCAGACTCCAACCGAGCGCCAGGGCTGCATCGCGAAAGGCCAGGTTGTCCAGGCCGAGGCTCTCAGGATCTTGGAGTGCGACCCCGTTCTCGCGTTCGACCTCTTCGAAGAGGGGGGTCATGGCCTCGGGAGCGAGGCTGGGATCGGCGAGCCGTTCGACCCAGCGCTGCAGCACTCCCTCCGGAGTGCGCCAACACATGCCGCCGTTGATCAGAGTGCTGCCGCCGACCGTGCGTCCTTCCACGTACTGGATATTCGGACGGCCGAGGATAGTGGTCGCGCCTGCTCCTCGATACAACTTGGACACCATCTCCGAAGGTCTGGTGGTCTGGTCTTGGCGAGGAACTCGCTGCCCTTCCTCAAGCAGACAGACGTCCAGACCCGCCTGGACCAGGGCATGCGCGCATGCACCGCCGCCGGCACCGGAGCCGACGACGACGACATCGAAGCGGTGTATCATCTGTCGATTTCCTCCCCGTAGGTTTCGAGCCGACGTCTGGATACTTCGGCGATCCACTCGTCGGGGCGATAGCCCATGGCTTCCATGACCCTGGGGTGCTCATAGAAACCCATGACGGCCAGGATCTTGAGTAAGCGCATCACTTCGCGCAGGGGCATGAAGCGCGAAGCGGACCAGCGTTGGCAGAGTGCTTCGCGTTCGGAGAGGGGAAGCCCTCGGAAGGTCACCGGCCGGAGCAGTAGGGCGCTCGTCGCGATATTCAGGCCGAGGAGAGCGAGAGTCAGTCCCCAGGTGAAGAACCGGGGAAAATTGGCCAGGTACCGTTCGCTCGAGACGAGCAATTCGTCCTCGAGAGAGAAGGGGAACACCTCGGAGCGCGGTTGGAGCACCTCGAAGAAGGAACGCAACAGGGCTCGCAGGAGGGAGGGGAGGACCGGGATCATGCTCACCTCGGGAATTCGATGCGGCAGGACGATAGCACGAAGGGACGGAAAAGCAACTCGGGTCGAGGCTTCGTTTGGGGGAGTCTGTTCCTTCATGCTCTGGGGCACTGGAAAGGCTGAGAAGTATCCTGTACTACCATCTGGAAATGGAAGGCCTGTCGACCTGAAGGAGAGGCGAACATGAAACCCGGCGTGATACTGATCTTGGCTCTGCTCCCATACTCGGCCTGCGGTGGGGAGAAGGGTTCCTCGGACCCGGGGACGATTGAACTCGTCGTCCCAGCTTTCAGGGGAGGAGTGATTCCGTTGGCCCAGGTCCGCACGGAAGCCGGCGGCGGCAATCGTTCACCAGTCGTGCAGTGGTCCTCTGTCCCGAAGGGAACCCTCTCGTTGGCCCTGATCTTCTATGATACCCATCCGATCGCGCGGGAGTGGATCCACTGGGCAGTGCTCGATCTGCCGCCGGGCTCGGCGGGGCTGGAGGAAGGTAGCTCGGGCACAAGCCTTCCCGTTGGAGCGCGAGAATTGCTCAACGATTTCGGTCAGAGCGGCTATGGTGGTCCGCAACCTCCGGTCGGTTCGGGACTGCACCGCTATCGATTGATCCTCTACGCTCTGAGTGTCCCGACGGTGGCTCTCCAGGGCAAGACCACGAAAGCCGCCTTCGAAGCAGCGGTGCGCCCCTCAGTATTGGCCTCCGCCATGCTCGAGGCCGGCTACGAACGCAAGTGAGCGATTGGAACGGTTGGAAAAGAGAAAATAAAAAAGCCTGAAGTCGGAGGGGGGGATCGACTTCAGGCTTCTTTTCACTGGGCTGAAGGACTAGCATTTCTTGTGCCAAGTCTAGGTTTTAGTGTTTCCTGTTGATAGTATGTAATTTTTATGGAATAGCTGCTGGAACTCACCGCAAGAGTGGGGTCGAAAAGCCCCGGAATGGGAGCGGGATGTCCAGGCTGCTGAAAGAAAGTACGAAAGATGAGGTGACAGGGGTGAACGGCAGGCACGAGATGACCCTTCGAGGCTTAGAACGCATCCTCGAGTCCGCGCGCAGCGTGGGCGCGACCGATGCAACTCCGGTGCGCGCTCTGCAGGAGGGAAGGGAGTTGACCATCGAGAACTTCGACCTTCTGCTCGAACCCGTAGGTACCGACGTTGCGCAGCAAGGGCCGTCCCAGGGCGAGCCCTCGGTTCTGCGCCTGCTGCTCGGTCCCGACCGGGAAAGTTGACCCTCCAGCCCTTGTATCGCAGCCCTGGGAGCTGCGGTGGCTGCCGAGATCCCTCCCACGGTTATGACGCAGAGCAAAAAAATAGAAAGACAGAAGACGGTACTTATATCGATAGTTATTACAAATTAATAGAACCAATATTTGACACAGAGCATGAAAACTGGTAAGGGAGGGCGTTTGGAAAAACTCCTGGGGGTGGATATGCTCCGCTGGTCCTTGCTCGGTTTCTTGGCCCTCTTTTCCATGCTCGGCGGTGCGCAGACTTCGAGTCCTGCCGAGGTCTTCGTGCGTTTCGAGGCATCGTCTCCTGGGGATGATCTGAAGGCCTATCTGGTCCACGCGCTCGGCCTGGAACTCAGCTTCGTCGAAGGCTGTTATCCCGACCCTCTGGTGGTGTGCTTCCGCGTTCCGGACGGCAAGAATCTCGACCAGGTGGTCGAGCAACTCTCTGATGACCCGGCCATCGCGTTTGTCAGCCCCAACCAAGCCGTGCCGACCAGCAACCAACAATACCAGACCCAGACCCAATTCCAAGAGCCGGTCGATGGCCTGGATCCCATTCTCGAACCCGAAACCCCCTTGCAGCCCCCGGTCGATCCAGGCGAGGAATTACCCCCTCCGATCGAAGAACCGGTCGTACCGCAACCCCCGGTCGTCGAACCGCCTGTGGTCGAGGAGCCCCCGGTCGAGGAGCCGATCGAACCGCAACCCCCGGTCATTGAACCACCCGTGGTCGAGCCGCCAGTGGTCGAGGAACCGGTCGTACCGCAACCCCCTGTCGCCGAGGAAGCGGACTTCGTGCTGACCCACTGGGGTTTACAGCGCATCGGTCTCGGTGAGGTCAGGCCTCGCTACCAGGGGGACGAGAAGCTCCTCGTGGCGGTTATCTCCACCGGTGTGGATATTCATCACGAGGCCCTGGCTGAAGTCATCCATACCAATGCCGGCGAAGTCCCGGGCAACGGCAAGGACGACGACGGCAACGGCTTTGTCGATGACGTCTACGGATATGACTTCCTGCACAACACCGCCGACGTGACCGACCAGGTCGGTGCCGGCACCGCCGCGGCGGGTCTCATCGCGGGAGCGCGCCAACTCGGGGACAAGACCTATCTCTACGGATCCGGCGGCAAGGTCAGTCTGTTGCCCATCAAGGTCAATGACGGCAACCTCCTCGTTTTCGCCTGGACCATGTTCAGGGCCTTCGATTACGCGTTGAACATGGGTGCCGAGGTGATCTACTTCGGCTTGGACTTACATGCGCTCTTCCTCCCGGACGGGGGGCCGCGGCAGTGGTTCCAGTACATCACCCGCAAGGCCGAGGAACGCAATGTCGTCATCGTGGCTCCGGCCGGAGATCTTGGTTGGAATGTCGACCACTGGCTGTTGCACGGTTACCCCGCCGCTTACAAGAGCAACGCCCTCCTGACCGTCGGGGCGAGCGACAGCTCTGACCTGCCGGCGGAGACCTCGAATCGCGGTCGCCGCAGCGTCGATCTCTTCGCTCCCGGGGGCGACCTGATGTGCTTGGCTCCGGACGACGAATACTTCACGTGCTCCGGAACCCCTGCCGCGGCGGCCTTGACGGCAGGAGTGGTCGGATTGTTGCGCGGCTATGCCCCCGAACTCGATGTTCTCGACGTGCGCAACCGTATCCTGAACACGGTTCAACCCATGGATGAACTGCTGGACAGCTCCGTGAGTGGCGGGGTGCTCGACGAGGAAGCCGCCTTGTTCGCGGAGCAGGGTGGGAACGACACCGACTTCGCGATAGACGCCGGGTGCGCGGTCGTGAGCGCCGAGCAGCCTCAGGGCTTCTTGCCGTTCCTGTTCCTCCTGGGGGTCCTGCTCTTCAGCCGACGCCGCGCTGCTCGCTGACCCCTTCGCCGACGCGGAGACCGGGTGGATTTCCTCACGTCCTGCTATCATCAATTGGCCGCGCTGTATCCGCGGGTTCGGGAACTCGACCTTCGGCAGGATCGACCGAGGACGACGGGCACGGTCCTGGCCGAAGAACTGAGACAGCGCGGGCAAGCGGTCCTGGAAGATCGGGCCAGGGTGTTACCCCGACCGCGTTCGATCATTTTCAACCTGACCATGCAGTGCTGTCTGCGCTGCAGGTTCTGCAACCTGTGGCGGCTCCAGTTCCCCCACATGGAACCGGCATTCTGGCACCGGGCCATCGATGAACTCTATGCGCTCTCGGGGCCGTACCAGCTTTGCCTCTCCGGAGGCGAGCCCCTACTGGTCCCCTATCTCGAGGAACTGATCGCCCATGCCTCGTCCCTGGGAATAGAGACCGCGGTGCCCACCAACGGGTTCCTCCTCGATGCGGAGCGTATTCAGCGTTTACAGGCCGCTGGGTTGCGCAGTCTCAAGCTGTCGATCGATGCGCTGGGTCCGCTCCATGATCACTTGCGCCGTAAAGAGGGTTTGTTCGACAAAGTCTTGGAAGCGATCGGGGCCTTGCGAGGGCACAACCCGAGCATGCAGGTAGGGGTTCTGACCGTCTTCATGGGTCCCAATCTTTCGCACCTCGTCCCGCTCGTGGAATGGGTGAGCCAGGAGGAAGCCCTGGGGTTCATCGAGTTCCAGGCCTTGACGCAGACCTATGCCGACCCGCCCGACACCTCGTGGTATCGCACCAGCGAGCTGTGGCCGTCGGATCCGGCCGCCGTGGAGGTTCTCATTGATCAATTGCTCGCCCTGCAAGCCGCCGGAGCACCAATAGGCAATCGTCCCTTCCAGTTACAATTCTTCAAGTATTACTTCAGGAATCCCAACCAGTTTGTCTATCACGATTGCATGATCGGCAATTTCCATCTCACCGTGCGGAACGACGGCGAGGTGTCGTCGTGTTTCAACCAGGGACTCATGGGTAACCTCCGAGAGAACTCCCTGGCCGAGCTCTGGGAAGGAGCGCGAGCCTCGTTGCAACGCCTCAAGATGGAGACCTGTCGCGTTTCGTGCGGTTTCCCGGTGAATTGCTACTTTGCCGAGAACGCCCGTTATGTCTTCCCCTCTTCAGAGGATTGAGAGACAGGGGGCGGAGAGTCGAGCAGGAACGGACGGAGGAGTCGGCCCCGGCCGAGTTCTGCTGGAACCGGGAAGCCGTTCAGGTACAGTCTCGTAGCATCGACGAGGGCTTGGGGATAGGGGTCTTTGCACGAGGGCAGGGGGGTGGGGCGCTCCCCGCCGAGCAGTGCGACGCAGGCTCGGAGCGCGGCGCACATCGGCCGGAGGTATGTAGGAGGCTGCCAATCGCGGAGTACCCCCTCGGCTTCGGGGAGACGGCCGCCGGCCAGATGGAGGTTGCCCAAGCCAAGCCGCGCGAGAGGCCCCACGCGAGCGTCGTGTTTTGCGGCCAGGAAGTCGAGGGTGGCCAAGGTGGTTTCCCGAAGGTGCAAGCGGCAGCAACCGCGCAACACGAGCACCCGAGGATCGCGAGTTTTAGAGAGGTTCTCCAGCAGGGCGAGGGCCTCGGCATGAGCCCCCGAGGCTATGGCCAGCAGGGCCGTGGGGTAAGCGCGAGCATCCACTTCCAGAGCCTCGAGACCTTGGGTGAGGATCCTTTTCGCTTGCTCCAAGCGATCGGCGAGCACGAGACGTTCGCCCAGGTGCATGGTCCGCCAGGGAGAGTGTCGTGGTCGGAGACCTCCAGGTTTCTCCGAGAGAGGGGGGGATGGTAGAACTATGGGCAGGGTTTCGGCCTCGTAGTGTCGTGCGCAGGGATGCGTACACTGCGGCTTGAAGGCTTCCAGCTCATTGTAGTTGGAAGCAAAAATGCTATTTCCCGGAACTTCCTCCAAACTCAGGATCGGAGCTCCGAGCGGACAGGCATATGCTTTCCCGTCCTCGAGATAGAGTCTGCGCTGCAGAGCACAGGTGAAATGCTGCGGGTAGCTCGGCGAGGGCCTCTCGTCGAGCACCGCGTGGAGTGAGGGTTTGACCCAGGATCGGGGGGTTGCCAAGACCTCGGGTGGTAAGTCGAAGGTGACGGGAGGGTGGCCTCCGGCTTGGTGCAGGATGCACAACGAGAGCGCGGCGGGGGCGACGTGGGTGAGCAGCGAGAGGTCCTCGGCGCCGAACTGTTCGTAGTTGGCTTCCCAGAACTCGAGGTAGAAGTACTTGGAGATACCGGGCAGGTAGAAGTTCTCGAGGAAGGAGGTATAGAAAGGATATTCGTCCGGGAAGTGCAGATAGATGCACGCGCGGACCAGGGGCCTGAGTTGGTGCAGGAGCACGCTGGTCCTCGGCGTGAGGTCCCGAGCATGGAAATGGAGGGCCAGTTCGAAACCCTCCACGTGGAGGGAACTGAGCCAGGCCAAGCTGGGAGGAGGGGCCGGCTCTAACCTCAGGTGCAGGGTCCAACGCTCCTCCGGGAGACCGATGCGGCGTCTCAGGGCAAGGAGCGACTCTCGCCAGTGCTCCCCTCTTTTTCCCAGAAATTCCGTTCGGCGGAGATCCCTACCGTCCACCTGCATGGTCGACACGCTGTCGATGACAACAGCAGCATCCTAGCAGGTAGAGGACTGCCTTCCAAGGCCGGAGGGCCATGCTGTCCCAGAACCCGAGCAAGGTACTGAGTTCATCGACCCTCTCTCCGCGTGTCGTTCCTCGACAATTTCGTTCTATGAAACCTTGAAAGAATTACTCACGAAGGTGGTGGTTCCGGAGTAAGTGTTTCTAGTGATGTGGAATCATTATTTGTAACACGTCACCGTGCAGAGGTAATCCGAGGAAATGGTGTGACGTTTGATTCTCCTATGCCTGCCGATACAGTCCACCTTCCTATCCATAGAATCTTCTATGGCTTGAGCATATTCCGAGCACTGGCCATGTTCACGATCAATCGAATTGTATTCAAATCGTTCTCTCAGTACGATGGTTTTTTCCTCATCATCGTCAGGAACATTTGTCTGTCTCGTTGCATACCCCATGGGGTCACCGGTATTTGGGTCCCAATTGTCACAGTCAGCGTGGAGGTTGCCCGAAAAAGAGAGAACCAATAAAAGTGAAAGTGCATGTTTCATGTTGCCTGCTCCTTGGTTCAGATGTCCTTCCAGGATTGATGTTCGCTACGAATGCAATGTGTATACCATTAGGTGTCATTATCAATGCTAAATTATTATATTAATTATCAAATAGATGCTCACACATATTTTTATGATAAATTTTTGTTTGGACATTCACGTCGCAGTCCTGCGCTTGGTATTTCCCAGTTAGAAACCTGCCTGCGTCCGCTGGCCTTTCCACAAAACCCGAGGTATGGGCTCTGCACAGCCCGGGAAAAGAGGACTAGGGCAGCGTTGCAACGAGGTATGGGAGGCTGCGGGTGACGAAAGTGAAGGGAGGGACGAAGCGAGGCCTTGCCGCCGGTCTGCTGGCCGCGCTCGTTGGGCTCGGTCATTGTTCCAGGCCCAATGCCGAGAACGGACTCGAGGATGCATCGAGGGACGGGCAGGAGCGGTTGCTCGAGGAAGTGCTGCTCTCCCGGGTCAGGGTCGAGGGCCGGGTACTCGCCCCTGGGGGCAAGGCCTTGGCGGGCGCCGAGGTACGTCTCGGTTCGCTCATTGCTGTCAGCGGTGCAGAGGGCGAGTTCTTGTTCCCGGAAGTCCCTCCCCGCAATGCCCTGCTCGAGGTTCGCGCGGAAGGATACTATCCCGAGTTGCGACCCTTGGGATTGGCGCGACCTCCGGAGGAGATCGCGCTCGGAGTCCTGGTGGTCAGGCCCGCTCCCCGCGAGCCGGAGTTCTCCCGCTTGCTCTTCGGCGGGGATGTGGCCCTGGGCCGGCGGTACCTCGACGTCGACGGTGGCACGCCTCCCGAGGTCCTCCCCGCGGACAACCCGGCCGCGCTGCTCCAGGTCTCCGACCCGTTGCCCGGCGCTCGGGCGGTGTTCGCCCAGGTGCGGCCCTATTTCCAGGCCGTCGACTTCCGTGCCTTCAACCTCGAATCGCCAGTCCTCGACCGGCCGGAAACCCCTCATCCGAGCAAGGCTTTCGTCTTCTTTACCCTCCCCGGCGCATTGGGCGCGTTTTCCTGGCTCGGTGTGGACTACGTTTCGCTCGGTAACAATCACCTCTACGACTACCTCGAGGCCGGCCTCGACCAGACCCTAGCAAACCTCGCTTCGGCAGGCCTGCCCTCCAGCGGAGCGGGGAAAGACGCCCGCCAGGCTTTCCTGCCGTACCGGACCACGCTGGCCGGTCGCGAGTTGTCGTTTCTCTCCATGACCTCGGTCAGCGGTTCGCAATACCAACCCGACCTGGTGGCGAGCGATACCAAGGGCGGAGCCGCGGACCTTCGCGACGACCAGACCGTACTCGAGGCGGTCGGGAAAGAACGTAACGGGGGGCGTCTACCGGTGGCCATGCTCCACACGGGCAAAGAGTATTCCTTCTCGCCGTCCGAGTACGCCCTGGATCGTTTCCGCCTCGCCGTCGAGGCCGGGGCTTCGCTGGTCCTTGCCCATCATCCCCATGTGGCCCAGGGCTTCGAGTTGCAAGGGGGTGTCCTGGTTGCCCACAGCCTGGGCAATTTGGCGTTGGATCAGGACCGCCTGGAAACGATGCTGACCGTCCTGCTCGAGGTCGATGTCCGCGGCGGCGCGGTGGTCGGCGCGAGGGCCTTGCCCCTCTACCTCGAGGACTATAGTCCCCGTCCTGTGACCGGGGAGTTGGCCGAGGCATTGTTGCGGCGCCTGGGCGAGGTCTCGAAGGGCGTGCAGGTCTGTATCGAAGACGGGAAGGGCCAACTCGTGCTCTCGGGCAGCGCGCGACGGCAGCGACGCTCGAGTACGCTTGAGGTCCAGCTCGGTCCGGAGGGCAGCGAGCTCCTCGACCTGCGTTCCCTGCGTCGCGAAGGCGAGTCCCTTACCAGACTCGGCGGTTTCGGCGAGCGCGTTGTGGAGTTGGGCCGCGATTACCTGCTGCACGGGGATTTCGAAGACTGGGATCTGGACGACGAGACCTTCGAGCTGTCGCGCTGGGACCTCTCGCGACCCTCTCGCTTCGCCTGCCGCGAGGGTGCCCGGCGTGGTCTCTTGGGACTCTGCAGCAGTCGGAGTGCCGGGAACGAGGGAGCCAGCCACCTGCGTCCTCTCAACACCGTCCGCGTGGCCGCTCTCACCGATACCCCGGTACCGAGCGTCACGGTGCTCGGTTATCTGCGCGGGAACAATGCCGGCGCCAGCACCGTGGAGGTTTCCTTCCAGGCGCTCGGCGGTGGAGATGCTATCGATGAAAAGAACCTCGACACCCATGCCGGCGGCACCTATACGTGGCGGCGTTTTTCCGGCCGGGTGACCTTTCCCGAGGAGCATCTCGATCCCGCCGATGTACCCGGCACGCACGGACTGGGTCTTCGACTGACCGTGACCCACGAACCCCCTGTTACCGGGGCTGCCCTGCTTGGTCTCGACGACGTGGCCGTGGTGAGCTGGGAACGGAAGCATCAAGGGCCGGGAACGCTCCTCCTACCCCTGCCCAACCAGTACGACTTCCTCACCCTGGCCGGTCCCCCGGGCACGGTGCTGCTCGAACTCGAGTGGGAACGTTGTGGTGAGATCGGGGAGTGAGATCAGAACTGTCGCGCACGACTCGCCAAAGGCCCGTGCATCCATGGGCAGAACTTCCCGTATACTATCTATTGGAACCCACCACCTGCCCGTCAGCCGCGAGGATGGGTCGCCCCCGTAGGTTATCGTCAGATAGTCGCACGTTTCGAACTCCTCCTGGTCACTCGGGGTGGTTCTCCGATTGGTGCTGCGGCGACATTCCTGCCGTTCGATCGGCGCCTTTCCAATAGACCGGGCGTCCGTAGTAGTCGTACAGACGTGTTTCGTACTCGCGATTGATCGCCGCACTCGCGTTCCACTCGGGGCTCTTCTTGATCGCTTGTTGCGACAGGTCGACATAGACCTTGCTTTCCAACCAACTGATACTGCTTGCCCATTGTGGTGAGACCAGTACCTTCTTGCCGACCCACCAATTGCTGGTGTCGATCACCAGATAGCGTATTTCCCAGGACTCATCGTCGACGATGAAATCCTCGACGTGGCCTATCGCTGCGTCGCTCCCTTGGATATGGTACCCGCGGAGCTCCCGGGCGCTGCGCAAATGGACGTCGCTGGACTCAGCAGCATGCTCGGCAGGCACCTCAGCATGCTCGGCAGGCACCTCGGTCCCCTTGCTCGCCGCAAGCAATCCCGGGTAACCAACCATACCCCAAAGTCCAGAGTAGCCCCAGTAGTATGGGTAACCATAGTAGCGGTAGTAAATCCGCTCGTGCTGTCGGGAGACGGGCTCGTCCACGTCAATGCTCGGACTGTTCTTGACCTTGTCCATCGTCAACGCCAGGTGAAAGTACTGGGTCGACCAGTCGGCCTGGCGGAAGGAGATGGGGGAGATGAGCACCATGCGCCCATTCAGGAAGAGAGAGCCACCGGCCTGGACGACCAGATAGCGCACTATCCAACGCTCATCGTCCAGAAGGAAATTCACCACGCTACCGATGTCGCCGTCGGTGGCACACACGGTGTATCGCTCGAGATCTTTCAGGCTTCGCAACATGGATAGTTCCTCTCTGCCCTGTGGGTCAGTTGCTTCTTTCCGAAATATGCACGGTCTTCGTCCCGGCCCCTGCTTATCGACCACCGCCGCAGTTTTAGTGGGCGGCACCCTCGGCCTTGGCCCGTGCATCCATGGGTAGAACTTCCCGTAGCCCATGTGCCGAAACCGAGAGGAGGACTGTGTCGCTCACGGACTGAATCATACGGACCGGGATTTCGAGCGTCCCTGCATGGAACATACTGCGATCAGCCCCGATTTGGTCGGCGATGTCCTTGCCCAGCTTTGCCTGGAGCGACTCCACCCGCCAAGCGTCGCTTTCGAAAAAAAGAGCGGTGATTTCACCCACCACCTGCCCGTCAGCCGCGATGATGGTTCGTCCCCGAAGGTTTTCGTCAGATAGTCGCATGTGTTATCTCCTTTCACTGTCCGTTGTTCCACCGCGCTTGGCCACAGGCACGCATTGCCTTCAATGCAGGCTGAGATGACCGTAAGGTACAGCACAACCGCCACCGCCAGGATGACGGCGGAGGGCGACCAGCTCCCGAGGCCCTAAGCATATTCCGTGCCATGTTGGATACATCGAACCCAATCCAGAGCTTGCCGTCACGGGGCGGAGCTCCTTTGACCACGTCGTCAAGGCGATGGGCCAATTGCAAACATCATAATGAATGGCAGGCACTTCATTTTGAGCGGACTCAGGTAATTGCTTCCCGTCGTACCCGGCCGTTGTTTCGAGCTCACAACACTGGCCAAGCGATGTACTGACCAGTCTTGCAAACTACGAGAGCTCTGCCACAAGCCATGCACGTGTGGATGCACATGTAGGCCCTCCTCGACCAGGGACAATAGCATCGAGTCCCACACGGGGTTTGTCTCGACAGCTGACAATGGCATGGGGCTTGATAATGAGTGAATCCCCCCTACGGGGATGGATCATGCGGACGGAAACCCAAAGTCATGATGGATTTGAGGAGTTGGTAGCCGTGTTCGGGCGATGCAGGAGCGAGCGGGAAGCGAGAGAACAGTCATGACCAGGAACTCGCGTGTCAACAAACTGCTCTCCAATTCTCCGAATCTCGGCGCGGTGGTCTCGGTGCGCGGCAGTGTCGTGGATGTGCGGTTCGATGCACAGCTGCCGCCCATCTACTCGCTGCTGCACGCGAAGGACGGCGCGATCGCCATCGAGGTTTTGGCTCAACTCGATGCGCATCACGTGCGCGGTATTGCGCTGACTCCAACCCAAGGTCTTTCGCGCGGCATTGTGGTCGAGGACACGGGCGGGCCACTGATGGCGCCGGTCGGCAAGGGGACCCTCTCTCGGATGTTCGACGTCTTTGGAAACGCCATCGACCGCCAAGCGGCGCCGAAGGATATCCAATGGCGGACAGTCCATAGCGCCCCACCGGCGTTGGCGCGGCGTTCCACCAAGTCCGAGATCTTCGAGACCGGGATCAAGGTCATCGATGTGCTCGTGCCGCTCGAGCGCGGCGGCAAGGCAGGCTTGTTCGGCGGTGCGGGCGTGGGCAAGACGGTGCTGCTCACCGAGATGATCCACAACATGATCGGGCACCACGAGGGAGTGAGCATCTTCTGCGGCATAGGCGAACGCTGCCGCGAAGGAGAGGAGCTCTTCCGTGAGATGCAGGAGGCAGGCGTTCTGCCGAACATGGTGATGGTGTTCGGGCAAATGAACGAACCGCCGGGCAGCCGGTTCCGTGTGGGGCACGCGGCCCTGACGATGGCCGAGTATTTTCGGGACGACGAGCATCGCGACGTCTTGCTGCTGATCGATAACATTTTTCGGTTCATCCAGGCCGGCATGGAGGTGTCCGGCCTGATGGGGCAAATGCCGTCGCGGTTGGGTTATCAGCCGACCATGGGCACCGAGTTGTCGCGGCTCGAGGAGCGCATCGCCAACACCGATACCGGAGCCATCACCTCCATCCAGGCGGTGTATGTCCCGGCGGACGATCTGACCGACCCGGCGGCGGTGCACACGTTCTCGCATCTCTCGGCGTCTATCGTGCTCTCGCGCAAGCGGGCCGGCCAAGGGCTGTACCCGGCCATCGACCCATTGCAGTCCAGTTCCAAGATGGCCACGCCCGGCATCGTCGGCGAACGGCACTACCTGCTGGCGCAGGAGATTCGGCGGACGCTCGCACAGTATGCGGAGCTCAAGGACATCATCGCGATGCTTGGCCTGGAGCAGCTTTCGCCGGAGGACCGCAGCGTGGTCGCCCGAGCCCGCCGCCTGGAGCGGTTTCTCACTCAGCCCTTCTTCGTCACCGAGCAGTTCAGCGGGATCAAGGGGCAACTCGTCAGCCTCAAAGACGCGCTAGACGGCTGCGAACGCATCCTCCGCGATGAGTTCAAAGACCATCCGGAGAGCGCCCTCTACATGATCGGGGCGATCGATGGAGCGAAAGGAAAAGCCAAGGCCGGAAAGCCTGCAGAAGAGCCAACACCGAAGCTTGATCTGAAGCCCGCACCGGAGGTTGCCCATGCCTCAGCCGACGCTCATGCATCTTAAGGTGTTGCTACCGTTTCGGGTCTTTGCCGAGGAGACCGGTGTGTCGCGTATCGTCGCGGAGACGCGCGAGGGCTCGTTTGGACTTCTGCCCCACCGACTCGACTGCGTCGCGGCGCTGGCACCGGGGATTCTGATCT
>MGSU01000336.1:0-24668 GCA_001799195.1 Deltaproteobacteria bacterium RIFOXYA12_FULL_61_11
TTCGGCTGCTCGGTCCGAACGCCACAAGCGGAGCAGGTCGAAATCGTGCTCGGCGAGCCGGCCTACCGGACTGGCGAACCCCGTGCAGGGAAAGACGGTTCCTCCCGCGTCAATGAAGCAAGACGACGTCAGGGCTCGGCAGGGCAAGGGGGTGCTGCCGGTGTGGAGATAGGGTTCGACGCCGCGCAGGTAGGAGCGTTCCAAGACCTCCCCGGCGCTCCACCGGGCGGCTCGCCGCTTCAGGTGACGGTGAACCGCGGCGACGGTATCGGCGTAAGGAGGGGTGAAGGCTGTCGAACCGGTATGGCGATAGAGGACCTCGGAGCGGTGGGCCAGGTTGAGATGCAGATCGTTGGGACCGAACCAGGGACACCGGGCAGCGACCGCGGCGCAGAGGTCGTCGAGGTGTCGGACGTTGAACCGGGACAGGGTGGTGCCGAGCACCACCTCGACCCCGGGCAGCGCGTGGAGTCGGCGGTAGGTCTCGAGTTGGAGGCGGAAGGCCCCGCGACGGCCGCGGAGCCGGTCGTTAAGGGCTTCGTCGCCGTCCAGGCTGACCGTGAGCGACAAGCGGGGAGGACCGAGGGCCAGGATACCCTGGACCGCGGAAAGGATCCTCGGTGGGTCCGTGCCGTTGGTCGGGAGGTGCAGGAAGGCCAGGTCGCGGTTGGTACTGAGGATGACCCGCACGACCTCGACCAGATCTTCGCGCAGGAAGGGTTCGCCACCGGTGAGGTCGATCCAGTTGAAGCGTCTCGCCCGGGTGAACAGGCGTTCGAGTTCCTCGAAGCTACACGCTCTGCGCGGGGCCTGTCGCCAGATAGCACATGTGGCACAACGCATGGTGCAGTGTTCGGTGACGGCCAGGGTCAGTTTGTAGGGGTGGGGAAGCGGTCCGAGGTTGGAGCGCAGCGCGTTGGCGGCGAGAGCGCCCGTGCGGCGGAACCTGTCAAGACGTAGCGGCCAGTGCATAGGGAGCCAATCCGATGACCTCGGCCCAGTCTAATCGAGGGTTGGTGCTCAGCCCAGTTTTTTCTCGAGTTGCTCGGCGGCCGAGGCAAGGCGGTCCAGGCGTTCTTGGAGTCGATCCAGGCCGGGGGAACGGGAAATACGCCCCTCGACGACGCCGCCGATCTGACGTTCGAGCTCGTCGGCCGCGGCTTTCTCGCTTTGTTGGAGCTCGCGTAGGAGACTCTTCCCCTCGGTCGGGGTCAAGACGGTGCGATCGATGAGGGATTCGATATAGCGTTGGGCTTCGAGGTTGCGGTCGCCGTCCTCGCCCAAGCTGATCACGATGAAGCGCTTCATGAACTCGTACGCGGTGCTACCCTTGGCGCGGATGAGGTTGTTCAGGGTTCCGAGCGATACAATGCTCTGGTGGTTCTTCTCCTGATCGCAGAGGATCTCGGAAAGCACCGTGCCGGTGAGATCCTCCTCGCTCTGGTGGTCCAATACTTTGATATCAATACCCTGCTTGAGCAGTAGGGCAATTTCGCCCAGGGTCACGTACCTGCTGTTCGTGGTGTCGTACAGCTTCCTGTTCTTGTATTTTCGGATGATGCGGGCTTGCTGCATGGGCCACTCCTGGAGCGTGGTTGCCGCTGATGTAACGGTCTACCACCCAGTCCGCGACCCTGTCAACCGAGGGCTCCCGGCTATGAGGACCTGGTTCGTGACCTGTTGGGGTCGAGCAGGCGCAGGGTCTCGTCCTCGAGTTCGAGCGCCGCGGCAAGAGCGGCGAGGTTGGCCTCGACTCCGACCTTGGAGATGGTCACGCGGACCGCTGCCTCGGCCAGGTCCGTTTCGCCTCCTCGAGGGACGTCCGAAGGCGTAGCACTGGAAAAACGGCCCGCGGCCCGCACGAGCGTGCCGACAGCTTCTGCAAAGAGGTCCTTCCCATGAAGTACCCCATGGAGACTCGTCCCGATTGCATCGCTCATGGTGTCTCTCCCTTCCTATGCCCGAAGATCCCCACCTTCTTATATCGGCACCTCGGTGCAGCAGCTCCAGGAGTTTCTGCATCGCTGCTCGTAGGACTGCTGGCCGCTGCCGGGCCCGGCCTCGCTGCAATATTCCTGTACAACCCCCCGTCCCTGGGCTACCCTCTCGAGGTGCGAGGAGGGCCTCCCCTGCCGACACCTGAGATGATGATCCATGCAACGAGACCGCATCCTAGTCATTGACGACGAACAATCCATACGTGACATCCTCGTCGATTTCCTCAGCCTCGAGGGCTTCGAGGTCGAAGCGGTCGGCGATGCCCCCACCGCCTTGGCCCTTCTGGCCGAACGTTCCTTCGACCTCGTCCTGACCGACATGAAGCTGCCTCACATGGATGGTCTCGAGTTGCTCAAGCGGGTTCGCGAAGCCTATCCCGAGATGATCATGCTGCTCATGACCGGGTACGGTACCATCGAGACCGCCATCGAGGCCATGAAACGCGGGGCTTATGACTATGTCCTCAAGCCCTTCAAAGTGCCGGAGTTGGTCTTCACCATCCGCCGGGGCTTGGAACGGCAACGCCTCCAGCAACAGAACGAACAGCTCAACGAGTTGGTCGCCCTGTACCATGTCAACGAACGCATCAACACCTCGACCAGCACCGCGGCCATCTTGGACATCTTTCTCGGCTCCGCCCTCGAACACCTCCAGGCCGAACAAGCAGCCCTCTACCTGCGGGGTGTTGATGGGAGGTTCGCCTTGCAGGGGAGCCGACAGCGGGAGGAGGAGGCCCAACCTTGGCCCGAACTCTGTCTGGAGGTCCTGCTCGACGATTTCAACCATCGGCGCTGCATTCTCGTTTCGCCCCCACCGACGGAACGTCTCGACCGTTACCTCCGCGTGCCGGAGGGAGAGGGCTTGAGTTCTTTCGTAGCAGTCCCGATGCTGACCAAGAACCAGGTCGTCGGCTTTATCGCCGGGCTGAACCGCGCCGCGGAACGTCGGTTTACCGAGCGGCAGCGCAAGGCTTTGTACATCTTGGCGAGCAAGGTCGCTCACGCCCTGGAGAACGCCAGGCTGAACGAAAACCTCGAACGCTCCTTCAACGAGACCATGCAGAGTTTTGCCGTGGCCATGGAACAGAAGGACAAATACACGCAGGGTCATTCCGAACGGGTGGCAACCTATGCGACGTTGATCTGCGGACGGCTCGGGTTGAGCGAGGAAGATACCGCTAGGATCCATCGCGCGGCGTTGCTCCATGACATCGGCAAACTCGGCATCGACACGAAGAAGATCAACAAGACAGGGAAGTTGAGCCGCGAAGAAACCGAGATGTTCAAACTCCATCCCGAGTATGGGAGGAAAATCCTCGAACCCATCTCTTCGTTGGCCGAGCTGAGCTTGGTGATCTACTATCATCACGAGCATTTCGATGGCACGGGCTATCCGGAAGGGCTCGCCGGGGAGGCCATTCCGCTCGGCTCCCGCATCCTGGCCGTGGCCGATTCCTTCGATGCCATGACCTCGGATCGCTCCTACCGCAAGGCCCTCTCGCACGACGATGCCGTCCTCGAGTTGAGGAAGAACCGCGGTAAACAATTCGACGCGACGATCGTCGAGGCCTTCTTCTCCCTTCTGACCGAAGTGGGGACGGAACGATTGGTCGAGCACCTCGCCAAGCACGGGACGACCATGCCGACCTCCGAGCTCGCTCCCTGGATAGAGGGTACTCCTCCGAACCGGAGGTCCTGACCCGCCCGCGTTTACAGCCGCAGAACTTGACCTTCCTCGAGGAGCAGGGGTCTCGGTGGGCCCGGATCCGTGAACTGTCGCAAGAAGTCCTCGGGGAAGGTCGTGCGCTGCCGCGCCCAGCTCACGTAACCGAAAGGAGCAACCCGGGCTGGAGCGAGCCGTTTGGCAAACTTGCCTGCCTCGAAGAAGTCCATGGTGCGATGCTGCCCGGTGATGGGGACCAGGAGCAGGTCCACGTCCTGCGTCAGTTCGAGGACGAACGGGTCGAAATAGCGGGTCGGTCCGGTGTAGTACACCGCGGTCTGGCCGGCGATGAGCAGCAGACCTGCGGCTCCGACCACCAAGTTCTCGGCTTCGACCTGGGCCGGGGTGAAGCGGAGCTGTAGGCCGCCGAGCTCGAGGTTCTTACCATTCAAGGCGACCTCGGCATAGATCCGCTCTCGTTCGAGCCTGGCCTGGACCTCGGCACTGGTGACCACCCTCGAGGCGGGATTGAGCTTGCGCAAGCGCTTCAGCATCGAGGGATCGTAGTGGCCGCTCAGACTACAGGAGATGAAGATCAGGTCGACCGATGCGAGTACCTCGTCGCTGACCTTGTGCCTCTGGAGCGCCTCACTCCAGGGATCGAGGAGCAAGGAGACCTCGGCATGAGGGTCCTCGATCAGGAAGGAAGCATAGCCAAAATACGTGACTTCGAGTGCAGCCTCGGCGAAGGTGAGCCGGAGACAACCTCCTAGACCGGTGAGGACCAGGAGGAGTGGACCTACGGTGAGGAGGAGGGGACGTGGCCCAAGGGCGCCCACGTCAATGAGCCCGAAGGAGGTCGACCACGTCGCGACAGGCTCGTTCCAGACCGAGGAAGAGCGCCCGGGCGACCAGGGAGTGACCAAGCCAGAACTCCCGTGCACCGATGGTCAAGAGTTCGCGGACTTCGCCGAGACCGAGGTCATGCCCTAGGGCGGCGTCCAGCTCAATCTTCTCGCACAGGCGTAGACATTCTTCTATCTGCCGGAACTCGGCTCGCCGCTCCTCGCCATCCACTTCGAGCAGCCGTCCGGTGTGCAGTTCAACCACTTCCAACCCGAGTTTTCGCGCGGCTCGAACCTGTTCCACCCTTGCAGGTATCAGAGCCCCGGTATGGAGTCCCGCTTCTACAGCTTTACGGCAGTATACGCCGAGCAGATCAAGATCGAGCTCTGCGGCACGTCCCTCGAGGGCTCGTTCCCCCTCGACCTCGGGCACGAACAGGAGCAAGTCGGGTTTGATCTCCATGGCCACGGAGAGCATTTCTGCCGTAGGAGCCACTTGCAAGATGAGGTCAACGCCGCTGACCTTGCGCAACAGCCGGACATCCCGGTCCTGGATGTGTCGCCGGTCCACCCTGAGGTGACAGACGAAGGCGTCGACCCCGGCCAACTCTGCCAGCGTCGCGGCCTGCACCGGGTCAGGCTGCGCGGTGCGTCCCTGCTCGCGAAGTTGAGCTATGGCATCGAGACGTAGTCCTAGGCGGCAGCGCTCGCGTTTGTCGGAGTACTGCCGCATCACTCTTCCTCTTCGGCCTCGAAGTCGCCATCGACCTCAGCGTCCGGAGCGTCCAGCTCGACCTCGTCGAGGTAGTCCCCGAATTCGCCCATATGAGGCTCTTCCTCTTCCTCGATGTCTTTCCGTTTACTGCTGACCTGGGCCATGGTGGTAACGGTCTTCTTGGTATGCACCGGAGCGAGGTTCTGATCTGCTCCGCACTTCGGACACAAGGGCAAAGGTTTGCCCAAGTCGTAGAAGACACAATTGCACTGGAAGCAGATGTATTTTTTCCCGTAGTCCTTCTTCATCCTCGCCCGACCTCCCTTGGCGTCACGTTCTTCCTCCCGCCCCCGATCGTCAGTGCGATCGATCGACTGGTCCGAAGCTGCACTCCAGTCCGGTACAGCAAGCCTCGGAAGAGCGGCGAGAGTGTACAGGTGCCGACTTCGCCGTGTAAACAGAAAAAACCATCCTCTTCCCACCGAGCTTGAGGTATGAGTCCGACATGACGACTGCAGGTCCCTCCCCACGCTCGCGCACGCGGAAAGAACCCATCCTCGAACGGGTCGCCCGCTGTCTGCGTGCTCACGCCTGCACCCCCGAGCGGAGTCGACCTCTGTTGGCCCTCTCCGGGGGCAAGGATTCCACGGTCCTGGCGCACCTCCTCCACCGACTCGGCTATCGCCACCTGGCCGTCGTCTACGTGAACCACGGGCTGCGTCCAGAGGTAGCGTCGGACGAGACCTTCGCGGCGACGCTGTGCGCTTCCTTCGGCTGGCCCCTGTATCTCGAACGCGTCGAGGTGAGGACTCTGGCAAAAACCGAGGGACTCTCCCTCGAGGAGGCCGGCCGTACGCTGCGGTACCGTTGTTTCGAACAGCTCGCCGAGCGGCACGGTCTTGCTCCGGTCCTGACCGCCCACACCTTGGATGACCAGGTCGAGACGATCCTGATGAGGTTGTGCAAGGGCAGTCTCCTCGCGGGTCTGGCCGGTATTCCCGAACATCGCGCCCCGGATCTATTGCGCCCGTTGCTCGGCACATCCTCGGCCGAGGTCCTCGCGTATGCCCGGCAACACGGGCTCGAATACCGGGAAGATCGCACCAACGCCGATCCGAGCATTCCCCGCAATGCCTTGCGACTTACGGTAATCCCTCTGCTGACCTCGATCCTCAATCCCTCTCTTGGAGCGACGCTGAGCAGGACCTCGCGCTTCTTCGCCGAGCTCGACCGGCATCTCGTCTCGGAGGCCGGCCGGCTACTCGGCCCGAGGAACACTCTGCTCCGGAGCGAGTATCTGAACCAGGATCGCGTGGGGCGGTACTATGCCCTCAAGGAGCTGCTCAACCGAACCGACCGGGGAGGGCAGCTCGGACTCAAGACCTTCGAGGAAGCGGATAGGATCCTCTCCGGGTCGTGCCCGACCTTCACCCTCGCGTTGAACAGGAAATGGTTGCTCGTACTGGAGCATCGGGAGCTGCTCCTTCGCGCAGTGGAGGCGCCGACGAGGGAACCGCCCCGGCCTGCGTGGCTCTTGCCGGGTGGAAGCCTTCGGTACGAACTGCTCGGTCTGACTCTCTCGGCCTCTGTGGAAACGGGCCCTGCCGTGCTGCCTCCGCCCTCGGATACGCTGTTGCTCGCCCTCGATCGTTGCCAAGACTCGGGGGACGAGGCCTCGGCGCCTGCCGTGCTCATCCGTCCGCCCAAACCCGGCGACCGGTTGCACCCGCTCGGTGGACCCGGCCACCGTACCATTGCGGACATCCTCTCGGAGCGGCGGGTTCCGAGAGCCCTGAGGCCATTCCAATTGGTCGTGGTGCTCGACGATCGACCGGCAGCCTTGATCGGGTACACCCTTGACGAGCGCTACCGCGTCGGACCGAACTCCAGGATTCGCCTGAAAATCATTGCCAAGCGCGACCCTGCTGTGCTACACGGAGCACGGATTATTGCCTCTACCCGCGGAGAAGAGCGGCTTGAAACCCAGTCACAAAACCCTGGCCCTCTGGCTAATTCTCGTCCTGATGGTCCTCAGCGTCTATCGCCTGATCAATCAGCAACCCCAGACCATCAAGAAACTCACCTATACCCAGTTCCACGCCGAGACTGAACGGGGCTCGATCGAACGCCTGCATATCAAGGGCCGGGATATCCAGGGCACGCTCAAGGACGGCACGACCTTCCACACCATCGGGGTCGAGCCGGATTCGGCCCTGACCAGTTTCCTGGTCGAGAAGAAGGTGGATTTCGAGTTCGTCGAAGAAGAACAAACCCCCTGGTGGCAGAGTGCGCTGTTCTCCTGGTTCCCGATGATCTTCTTGATCTTGGTCTTCTTCTTCTTCATGCGGCAGCTCCAGTCCGGCGGAGGTAAGGCCATGGCCTTCGGCAAGAGCAAGGCCAAGCTCCTGACCGAGAACAAGAACGTGGTCACCTTCAAGAACGTGGCCGGGGTCGACGAGGCCAAGGACGAACTCGAGGAAATCATCAATTTCCTGAAGGAGCCCAAGAAGTTCACGAGGCTCGGCGGCCATATCCCCAAAGGGGTGCTACTCATGGGACCCCCGGGAACGGGGAAGACCCTCCTCGCGAGGGCCATTGCCGGAGAAGCCGATGTCCCCTTCTTCAGCATCTCCGGCTCCGACTTCGTGGAGATGTTCGTCGGGGTAGGCGCTTCGCGGGTGCGGGACCTGTTTGAACAGGGGAAGAAGAATGCCCCTTGCATCATTTTCATCGACGAGATCGATGCCGTGGGCCGGCATCGCGGGGCCGGTCTGGGGGGCGGGCACGACGAGCGCGAACAGACCCTCAACCAGCTCTTGGTGGAGATGGACGGTTTCGAGTCCAACGACGGCGTGATCCTGATCGCGGCCACCAACCGCCCCGACGTCCTCGATCCCGCCCTGCTTCGGCCCGGACGCTTCGATCGACGGGTGATCGTGCCCCGACCCGACGTCAAGGGACGCGAGGGTATCCTCGATGTCCACACCCGCAAGACCCCTCTCGCCGACGATGTCGAACTCACGGTCATCGCGAGGGGCACTCCGGGTTTTTCGGGCGCTGACCTGGAAAACCTGGTCAACGAAGCGGCTTTGCTCGCGGCCAGGGCCGACAAGGACCGCATCGACCGGATCGATTTCGAGCGGGCCAAGGACAAGGTCCTCATGGGTTCTGAGCGCAAGAGCATGTTCATCAGCGAACAGGAGAAGAAGACCACGGCCTATCACGAGGCGGGCCACGCCCTGATCGCCAAGTTGCTGCCCGAAGCCGATCCGGTCCACAAGGTCACCATCATTCCTCGCGGCATGGCCCTAGGTTTGACCCAGCAGCTCCCGGTAGAGGACAAGCACACCATGTCCAAGACCGCAGCCCAGGCCGACATCGCCATTCTGATGGGGGGCCGATTGGCCGAGGAATTGGCCCTGAGCCAGCGCACCACCGGTGCGGGTAATGATCTGGAACGCGCCACTGAACTTGCTCGGAAAATGGTCTGCGAATGGGGCATGAGCGACCGGCTCGGTCCGCTCACCTTCGGGAAACGCGAGGAGCAAATCTTCCTCGGCCGCGAGATTTCCCGCAACCTCGATTTCAGCGAACGCACCGCCCAGATCATCGATGAAGAGATCGGCACCCTGGTCAACGAGCAGTACAGCCGCGCGCGCGAACTGCTCAAGGCAAATCTCGACAAGCTGAACATCCTGGCCGCGGCCTTGCTCGAATACGAAGTTCTCGACGGCGCGGAAATCGACTTGGTCCTCGCCGGCAGCAAACTGCAGCGGCCTCAGGACACAACCCGCAAGGTGGAACCGTCCGGCGGCGGTACCGAAGACCGTGAGGCGCAGAGCGACGCAGAGGATACCGCCACGCCCGAACCATGACCAACCTCATTTCTTCCCTCATCTCCAGCTTTCGCGCCGCCGACGCCGTCGATGTCCTGCTCCTCTCGGTGCTCATCTATTGGATATTGCTCCTGACCAAGGGGACTCGGGCTCTCTCCATGCTGATCGCCCTGGGCCTAGCCATCGCCGCCCTCTGGTTGACTTCGGTCTTCCGGCTGCACACTACCGGCTGGTTGTTGACCCATGTCTTCTCCAATCTGCCCTTGATCATCATCGTCCTCTTCCAGCACGAGATCCGACGCGTGCTCACCCAGCTCGGGAAGAGGTCCCTCTTCACCCGCCGGGCGAGCATGAAAGCCTGGGTCCTCGATGAATTGGTCAAGACCTGCGTCTCCCTCTCCAAGAAGAAGATCGGGGCCCTGATGGTCATCGAGCACGAGGCCGATGTCGGGGATTTCATCGAATTGGAACATGGCCATAGGGTCGACGCCAGGGTTTCCCGAGAACTCATCCTGGCCATCTTCATGCCCTCCTCTCCGATCCACGATGGGGCAATCACCATCCGCGACGATCGCATCACGCGGGTCGGCTGTTTCCTGCCCTTGACCATGAACCCTCGGATCAACAAAGACCTCGGTACCCGCCATCGTGCCGCGATCGGGATCACCGAGATGGTCGATGTGCTGGTCCTGGTCGTGTCCGAGGAAACCGGGCATATCTCGGCGGTCAAGGCCGGAAACCGCTTAGGACCGCTCGACCAGCATGCCCTGCGGAAATTGCTCACCGAACAGTATTTGGCCAAGGTGAAGGTCGGAGACTCCGACACTGTCCTGGAGCCCGCGCCGTGAGCGGAGGACCTCGTCCCATTCCAAGACCCTCGCCCCATCCTCCGGAGCAGTTCCTGCCGGCCCTGTTGCGTCGCCTCAAAGTGCTGGTCACCACCAACTGGATCCTCAAACTGGTCGCCTTCGCCCTTGCTCTGATCTGGTGGGGGTACACGGTGAGCCAGCTCCAGCACCAGGAGACTGTTTTCTACTCCCTCGAACTCAAACAACCCGACTATCTCGCGGTGACCACCCACTTGCCCGAACGCATCGAGGTCCAATTGCTCGGGCCGAAGATCACCCTCCAGCAATTCAACGAAGAGCCGCACACGCTCTCCTTCGATCTGCGCAACTCTCCCGAGGGGGATCTGGTCCAACACCTGTATCCGGATTCCCTGGGGTTGCCGGCAGGACTCCAGGTGATGTCCATTCGGCCTGCCACCATCACCTTGACCCTGGAAGAGATAGCCTCCAAGATCGTACCCCTGCGGCCTCGTTTTCTCGGCACTCCCCGCGGTACCTTGATCGTGGATACCGAGAACTCGGTCGTCAAACCGGCTCAGCTCAAGATCTATGGTCCCAAGAGCAAATTGGCCGCCATCGAGGTCGTGCTCACCGAAGACCTGGACCTCAGTAATCGTTCGAGCAGCTACATCGAGAACTGCAAGCCGGTTTCTCCGGACCCCAGTATCCGACTCGAAGCCATTGCCTTCTGCCAGGTCAATGTGCGGCTCATCGAGAGCAAGCCGCGTACCTTGATCGAGAGAAACATCCTGAACGTTCCGCTCCAGCTCGTCGGGGCCGGTACGGGCTTCCGCTACGACCTGTTGCCTCCAACCGTACTCAAGGTCACGGTACGGGGCAGTGATGAGGCAATGAAGGCACTGCGCCGCGAGCAGGTCCAGGCCCAGCTGGACCTCACCGCTTGGGACGGTGAACCCGGGGCTCTGCCGCCGACGATCACCGCGCCCGAAGGCATCGAGATCGTCGAATACTTGCCCGAGACCATCGGTATCACGGCAACTCCAACCAGACCGCGCAAGAAGAGGTGATGCAGATGGGGACCTTGTTCGGCACCGACGGCGTTCGCGGTATGGCCAACCAACCTCCGATGACCGTAGAGATCGCCCTGCAACTCGGCCGCGCGCTGTCCTACCTGCTCAAGAAACACGACCCCAAGAAGCATCACAAGGTCCTGATCGGGAAAGATACCCGCCTGTCCGGGTACATGATCGAACAAGCCCTCTCAGCCGGCATCTGCTCCATGGGGGTGGACGTGTTGCTGGTCGGACCGATCCCCACCCCGGCGGTGGCCTTCCTCACCCGGGCCATGCGCGCCGATGCGGGCATGGTCATCTCGGCCTCGCACAACCCCTTTCAGGACAATGGCATCAAGTTCTTCGACCGGAATGGATTCAAGTTGCCGGACCTCGACGAAAAGGAGATGGAGGAGCTCATCTTCTCCAACGAACTCGACTACCACCGCCCCACGGCCAAGAACGTGGGGAAGGCCTATCGGCTCGAGGATGCCCGAGGCCGCTACATCGAGTTCTCCAAGAGCACCTTCCCCAAGGGCAAGACCCTGGATGGGTTACGCATAGCCGTCGACTGCGCCAACGGCGCGGCGTACAAGATCGCACCGCGGGTCTTCGAGGAGCTGGGAGCCGCGGTGACCAGTCTCGCCACCTATCCCAACGGCACCAACATCAACGACAAATGCGGTTCGACCTTCATGGATCCCTTGTGCGCCAAAGTCCGCTCGGGATCGTATGATTGCGGTATCGCCTTCGACGGGGATGCCGACCGGGTCCTGTTCGTCGACGGCAACGGTGAGATCGTCAACGGTGACCAGATCATGGCCATCTGCGCGAAGGAGATGCAAGCCCAAGGCCTCTTGCGCTCCAATACCTTGGTTGCCACGATCATGAGCAATCTCGGTTTCGAGCACAGCCTCAAGAAGCTGGGCATCGATATCCTCCGCACCCAGGTCGGGGATCGCTACGTGCTCGAGGAAATGCTCAAGCACGACCTCAACCTGGGCGGGGAACAATCCGGGCACGTGATCTTCCTCGACCACAATACCTCGGGCGACGGTTTGATCACCTCCTTGAAGATCCTGGCCGTGATGATCCAGACGGGGCGTCCGCTCGCCGAGCTAGCAGCCTTCGTCGAAACCTATCCGCAGGTCTTGATCAACGTGAAGGTGCGCAAGCGCAAGCAGATCATCGATGTGCCCGAGCTGATGCAACGCATCGCCGACATCGAGAAGGAACTCGGCCGGAAAGGCAGGGTCCTGGTGCGCCATTCGGGCACCGAACCCAAGGTCCGGGTCATGCTGGAGGGCGAGAATGATGCGCTCATCCAGCGGCACGCCGAAGACCTCGCCAACCTGGTCAAACGCACCCTGGGGTAAGGCCCTCTTCAGCCGACGAGCGAACCGCCAACTCCCAACAATCCACAGCATCGAGCGCAATGGGGAGGCAAGCCTTTGCGGAGGATGCGCCGGAAGGAGGAGAGAGCGTGAGAACGGAGCAGGGCAAAGAGCTCGACCCCTCTCACGTTCTCGACCAGCGGCGGCCCTTGTACGCAGAGATGGAGAGCACCGCTCGGGCGCAGTATGAGGCGGGAAGAGGCCAGCGCACAGGTGTAAGCCCCGAGTTCGAGTTCGTTCCGGAAGAACCTGCGGAGCTCCGACCTGCCGGCCAGGTCTGGGGTGAGAAATATATACCGTTCGGAACGTCCTGCCCTGGCGAGGACGTCGCAAGCGCGGTTGAGGGTTCCTTCGTCGATCGGACGGTCGGCGCCCGGAACCGTCTCGGACCTTCCCCCTTTTCCGAAATACCGGGCCGGGTTCTCGAGCAGGAAGTTGCCCAGGTCGAACCCCTGGCTTTCGAGCATCCTTGGTAGATACTCGACCTCGGCGAGGTTCTCGGGGGTGACGACATAGCGGAGGTTGAGGAGGGGAAACCGCAGACCGAACCGCTGTTTCCAGTACTGTAACCGCAGGAGCGCGGTCAGGGCTCGTGCATGAGCCCCGGACTGGCCCACGAGCCGATCATGCAGCTCCGGAGGGCCGTTGAGGGGGATCGAGATGATCTTCAATCCATTGCCGAGGACAGTGCGGGAGCCGAGACTGACCAAACGCCGGGCAGTCCGGTCGTCGAACAGGGTGCCGTTGGATTCGAGCGACAACCGGAACTCGTTCGCATAGTGTTCGAGCAAGGAGAAGCATTCCGGATGGAGGGCAGGTTCTCCTCCGGTGAAAGAAAGGACCGTCGAGCGCGGCACTTGGTCCAGCAAGCCGGCGAGGAGACCTCGATCCAGGAAGACGCTCTTTTTCGGCGGACCGAGGAAACAGAAGCCGCACCGCTGATTGCACTGTTCGGTGAGAATGAGGGTGAGCTGGGAGAGGCGGAAGGGGACGAAGGGCAGGTGCCGATGAAGGCGAGCCCTGGCACTCTGGAGGGTGAAGGCTATTCGGAGCGGGAGGGACATGATCCGGATCCATCGGGAACAACTCGCCTCCGACCGTAGCACGCCCAGGGGGAGCGGCCTAGTGAATCAGCTCACGCCACTCGGGGAGCGTCGGCGGCGGTCACCCCTAGAGGCAGTCGATCGGAGGCCGAGCCGATCATTGACAACGAGGGCCCGATCGACGAGCCTTGCAGCACCTCGTCGAGGCCTGAGCTCCTTGCCAAGGTCCTCGGCCTCCGTGGGGTCCGGTGCGGTCACCGGAAGGAACTCGCTCGTGGGCGTACGATGAACCCGCCGACCGGAACAAGCATGTCCCTGCATGGCTCGATCACCAGGAACGCGAACCTTGGGGTCTTCTTCGGCTACACGGCCATCCTCGTGCTCGCTCTGGCAATCAGGTTGCCGCTGTTGCGAGAGATGGGCGTTTGGTACGACGAGGTCTTCAGTCTGGTCATGTCCACGATGGACGGCGGGGAGGAGTACTTCAGGCTCCAGGCGGTCTACCATCTCTTCATGCGGGGCTGGGTCGCACTGTTCGGCTATTCACCGATCGCGCTCAAGACCCCTTCGCTGTTGTTCGCGCTCCTGTCCTTCCCCTGCTTCATCGCGCTGACCCTGCAACTCACCGGCAGTCACCGTCACGCCGGCGTGGCCGCTCTCCTGTTGGCCTTGGCCTCCTTCCATATCTATCACAGTCAGGAGGCCCGTCCTTATACGCTGTTGATGCTGCTCTTCATCCTCTCCGCATCCCTCACCGCGGTGCTCTTGAAGCGGCGCGAAACCCCGGTCGCCTTGACCGCGCTGGTCCTCGTCGATCTTCTCGCCCTGTTCACCCATCCCTACGGCCTCTTCCTCTTCGGCTTGCACGTACCGCTGCTTGTCCGTGCCGGACTACGGCCGAAATGGCCGTTCGGACTTATGATCCTGATCGTGGGCCTGTATTTCCTCATGGCTTTCGGGACCGAGCCTATCGAGCTCCAGGCGCAGGCCCGCTATCTCCGCCGCCCCCAACTCCTGGGTGATGTGTACAACCTCTGGGCCACGTTGAGCTATGGCGGCGATAGACCCTATAACAGCGGTCTGGGCTTCGAGTTGGACGAGCCCCTGCTGTTGCGCTGCAGGATCAGCGCCGGCATCCTCGGGACGATGTTTCTGCTCGGCCTGGGGTTGACGCTCCTCGAAGCGCGGCGCTCTCGCTCACTGCTACCGCTGATCGCGCCTCTCTGGTGCATTGTTCCTCCGCTGGGCGCTCTGGTCTTCTCGACCCTCGTCTTCCCGGTATTCCTCCCCAGGTACTTCCTGGTCGTGCTGCCGCCGTTCCTCCTCTTGACGGTCACCGGGACACTCTTTCTCGCCGATCGCCTGCGTCTCCCGCTTCCGCTCATCGTCCTGGTGCTCGCCGGGCTGGCTTCGCCAGCTCTGTCCGCCGTCTTCGGTCTGACCACGGTGCAAGCCTGGCAAGCCATTGATACCAAGTTGCGGCAACAGGCGGGAGACCGCGCACTCCTCTTCTCCCCCGGGGTCCAATTCCTCAATCTCATTTACTATCGCGACGCCCGCTTCCTGGTCGAGGACTTCCCCGGAGACCTGGAGGCCTATTTCGTCATGCTCTCCACGCACCAGGAAACTATGCTCAGTCTCTATCGCCCCGCTGAGCGCTCGCTCTGTTCCGCCAAAGACCTCGAGGCTTTCTCGACGAGCTGCGAGCTGAGAGGGGAAACGCTCTGGCTGGTGTTGCAGAAGGAATGGCCCGGGAATGACACCTGGGCGGCGCTCATGCAGAACTTGGCCTGCGATCCTGAAGAGAAAGAGATATTCTTCCCCGATCCGGGGGTTACCTTGGTGCGCTGCCAAGCCGATTTCTAGCGAACGCCGAAGACGGCCCCATTTACCTCCACCCACCGTGGCTCTACCGTCAGCCCGCGCTTTCTGGTATCCTGGCCGCCGGCCCATGAACGGTCGGTTGCATGACTCGCGTTGCCTTGATCGCTCTCTACGGTCCTGAAAACATTGGACTGCGGACGCTCGCAGCTCACCTGCGCGGCCAGGGGCACGAGACCTCCCTGATCTTCTTCAAGCGTTGGGTGAACAACAATCTCCAGCCTCCGTCCCCCCGGGAGCTCGCCTTGCTCCGGGGAGTCTTGGCCGACCTCCGGCCCGGGCTGGTGGGCCTCTCCTTCACCTCACCGTTGCTCGAGTTGGCGAGAACGGTGACCCGGACGATCCGCACGTCGGTTACGGCCCCGATCGTGTGGGGAGGGCTCCACGCCATTGCGCGGCCGAGGCAATGTCTCGCTTCCTGTGACTTTGTCTGCCGAGGAGAAGGAGAACGAACCCTCCTCGCCCTGGCCGACCATCTCGACGGGCACGGCTCGCTCGAGGATGTCCCCGGACTCGCGGCGCTACTCCACGGCCAACCGTTCGAAACCCCGCTCGCACCGCTCTGGCCCGACCTCGATACTCTCCCGTTCCCCCTCTATGCCCAGACAGAGATGTATTTCCTCGAGCACGATCGCCTCCGCGTGGGCGATCCGCTCCTCGCAACGCGGGAACTCCGGGTCCTGGCCTCTCGGGGATGCCCAGGAACCTGCGCCTATTGTTACAACAGCATGATGAAGCGCCTGTATCCAGCCAAGAGCTGGTTCAGGCACAAGAGTGTCCCGCGCTTGATCGCAGAGCTGGAGCACACCCTCGCCCAGCTACCGCGGGTTCGTCTCCTCAAATTCGACGACGACACGTTTGTCTTTCCCAAACCCTGGATCGAGGAGTTCTGTACCGCGTACCGTTCGGCCATCGGTCTACCCTTCGAGATCCTCTTCGATCCGAACAAGCACGTATTGCCTCGTATGGCCGAGCTGCGGCAGGCTGGTTTGCGCCGGGTGCAGGTCGGGCTCCAGACCGGTTCCCCTCGGCGGGCCGAGCAGGAGTACGGCAGGATCTTGCGACGGTCCAAGGTAGTAGCCTTCGCCGCGATGGCGAAGAAAGCGAAGCTGGAGGTGGTGTATGATCTCATCGTCGACGATCCCACGGCCGTCGCCGCGGACGGTCGAGCTCTGGTCGAGTTGTTATTGGACGTGCCCCGCCCCTTCGATCTGTTTGTATACTCCTTGAACTACTTTCCCGGCACGGCGCTGACGGAACGTTTGCTGGCCGAGGGTCTTTTAGAAGAGAGCCAGGTCGAGGGCAAGGCCCAGAAGGCCCTGCGCCAATTCCGCGTGACCTTCGATTGGCCGAGGCCCCCGGACCAGCAGGCGTTGGTCGCCTTGGTGTCCCTGACCTCCAAACGCTTCATACCCCGTGCTCTGTTGCGCGCCCTGGTGCACACCTCGTGGCCGTGTCGGCACCCCTTGTTGCTGCTGCGCTGCGCGGAAGTATCCAATAGTTTGAAACTGTGCTACATCGGCTTCAAAATGGCTCGGCAAGGTCACCTCTCCTGGGAAAAACTGAGGGAATACGGCCTCCGGGGGAGGATCTTGATCCAATGAAGATCGTGCTGGTGAATCCCCCGCTCGGACCCGCGGTGCGGCGCGGCATCGGTCCCTTGGCCAGGGCGCTCTTCACCAACAGTCCGCCCTTGGGCTTGTGCTCCCTGGCCGCGGTCTTGCTCGAACAGGGTGAGGAGGTCGTCATCCTCGATGCTGCCTTGGAGGGCTGGTCGATAGCGAACACGGCCGAGGCGCTCCGCCGCACCCACCCCGACCTCGTCGGCCTCACCTCGCTCAGTGCCTCTGCCTCCTCCACCTGGGCCCTCGCCCGGAGGGTCAAAGAACTCCTGCCGGGTACCCCCCTGGTTTTGGGCGGCCCCCACCTCACCGCGAACGCGGAGGAATTCGAGTTCCACCCCGAGGCAGACTATGTCGTCCTCGGTGAAGGCGAAACCACCCTCGCCGAGCTCGTGGCCGCCCTGAGTACAGGCCTCGATCTCGAGCAGGTCGAGGGCCTTCTCTTCCGCCGTGGGGAGAGGGTGATCCGCACCTCCCCGCGCGCCTTGCTCGAAGATCTCGACGCATTGCCCCTGCCCGCACGGCACCTGTTGCTGATGGAGCGCTATCTCCCGCAACCCAACGACCAGTACCGGCTGCCCAAGCTGAGCCTGATCACCAGCCGGGGCTGCCCTTATGGTTGCATCTTCTGCGACAAAGCGGTCTTCGGAAGGCGTTACCGAGCGCAAAGTCCGGCCCGGGTGCTGCGCGAACTCGAACACCTGGTGACGCACTACGGCGCTCGGGACATCGCCTTCCTGGATTCCACCTTCACCGTGGACAGAACCCGGGTACTCGCTCTCTGCGAAGCCCTGTCGGCCAGAGGTTGGGACCTCTCTTGGACATGCACTGCCCGGGCCAATGCGCTCGACGAAGAACTCCTGAGCCGGATGAAGGCGGCCGGATGCTGGCGGGTCCGCATCGGCATCGAATCCGGGGATGACCGGATCTTGCGACGCATCGACAAGGGGACTACCACCGCCCAGGTGCGTCGGGCCGTGAACCTGGCTGACAAGATGGGCTTACGGCCCAAGGGCTTCTTCATGCTCGGCCATGTGGGGGAAACCTATGCCTCCCTTGCAAAGAGCATTGCCTTTGCGCTCGAGTTACCTCTCAGCGACGTCACGGTGCAGCTCAATACCCCGCTCAAAGGGACGCCCCAGTATCCCCTGGCCTTGCGTTCGGGTACCCTGGTGACGGACTCGGAGCGCCCTCCGACCTTCTTCAACGCGACCTATGCCCCCGAGGGCATGACTCTGCGGGACCTCGACCTGGCCTTACGCTTGTTCTACGTGCTCTTTTATGCGCGACCCAAGGTCTGGCGCAGGCAATTCGCCACTCTGCGTTCTTGGATGGATCTCGTGAAGGCCGCGCGCGGCTTGTCGATCCTGCGCTTCTTCTCGACCTCATGGCTGCGTCCGAACTCCTGATCAGGCCGGCTCGCCCGGCCGACGCCCAGGTCCTCGGCGACCTTTACACGCAACACCTGTACGCTTCTCACTTGGCCAAGCTCGGACCGCGTTTCGTGCGAGCCCTGCTGACCCGCTTGCTGAACGTGCCTACGGTGTATGGGTTGGTTGCCGAGGACGAGCAGGTGCGGGGCTTCATCGTGGCTGCCGCGCTCGGAGCTTTCTCGCCGACAGGCCTTGCTCTCTCCACAACCGTGGGATCGGCTTGGTTCCGGGCTTTATGGCGCCGACCAGGACCTACCCTCCGCAGCCTCGAATTGCTGCTACCGCGCCGAGAAGCTCGGCCCCAGGGTGCGGGGGTGGAATTGCTGTTCATCGCCCTCGAGCCTCGCTATCGCGCCGCGGGCCTGGGCCAGCGGCTCACCGCCGAACTCCTCGGCCATTTCCAATCCGAGGGAACGAGGTGGTTCGAGGTTTCCACCCAGGCGGACAACCTCGCGGTCCATGCACTGCTGCAAGCCTTCGGCTTCAGGGTGGTTCGGGACTACCGACTCTTCGGTCGGACCATGTGGCGCTGGCGCAAGCTGGTCGGCTGAGGTCACCCACGCACCACCAACTCTCGCAGGGCGAGTAGCCGTTGCGGCAAAGCCCGATAGTTCTCGGGACGCAGGAGCGCGGTCGCGAGGTACCCCGGGCGGAGATAGAAGCGGCGATTGGCCTGCCGGCGCATGGCCTCGAGTCGGGACCGGTCGAACCATTCCGGCCAGTACGGAGGGAGGAAGTCCTGCCGCGGCGAGCGTGCGAAGCGCCTCCAGTGTTCGGGATCGAGCAGACCGCGTTCGACCGCCCGGTCGTGCAAGCGGGAGCCTGGGTAGAGCACGAGCACGTTGAAGAGAGCATAGTCGGGCCTGAGGGCAAGGGCAAACTTCACCGTGGCCGCGAGATCGGCTGGGGTGCGGTCCGTGGGACAGCCCAGGAGAAAATACCCGACCGTTCGCACGCGGTGCTGCCTGGCCAGGGCAAAGGTTCGGCGTATCGCGGCGAGTTCGATCCCCTTGCCGAGGCTGGCCAGCGCCTGTTTGCTCGAGGCCTCCACGCCGAAATGGATGCGAACGCAACCGGCCCTTCGCAGGAGTTCGAAGTGGCGATCCTCGAGTTGGCCCACCCGGCCCCGGAAGCTCCAGCGGAGGCGCAGGTGCTCGTCCAGCAGAGCCGTGCAGAAATCTGTTACGAAGCCGGGATCGGCATTGAAGGTGTCATCGAGGAAGTGAAACTCATCATAACCTGCATCGCGGCAGTGGCGGAGCTCGGCGAGCAGGGAGGCTATCGAGCGCCTGCGATAGGGGCCTCGCGGGGTGCTGCAGAACGTGCAGTGATAGGGACATCCCCGGCTGGCCAGGAGGGTCGTCGGTCGGCGGCCCCGAGCCAGCAGCATCGAATAGGACGCGGAGGGAAGCAGGTCACGGCTGGGGAAGGGCAGGTCATCGAGGTTCTCGACCGGCCGACCGACCAGTCTGCGCTCCCCCGGCGTACGCGGGCGCTGCCGGGGCTCATCGGCAAGGAGCATTCGTACCAAGTCGACGAGGACCTGTTCCCCCTCTCCCTCGACCACGTAGTCCACGCCGGGGAGTTGCAAGGTCTCTTCCGGGAAATGGGTGACATGGGGTCCCCCTAGACAACAAGGCAGTCTAGGGTGGAGAGTTCGTAAGGCCCGAGCAAGAGAGGCTGCGGCGACCAGGTTGGAGGTGAGCACGCTCAGCCCGACCAGATCGGCTCTCTCTCGGGTGATTGCCTCGAGAGTGCCCACTTCATCGAGTCCTTCCGCCGGCGCATCGAGCAGCCGGAGCCGGCAACCGACCTCGCGGCGGAGGGCGGCCGCCAGGTAGAGCAACCCCAGGGGGGGCATCAGGCCCTCGTGGCGGGGTACGGCAGTGGAAAGTTCGCTTTGTACCAGGCCGGTGGCCGGGGGATTGACCAGGACCACGGTGAAGTCTTCGTTCCTCACGCCCGTCCCCTTGCCGTGCGGTGCTGCCGCCAGAGCAGCGCGGCTTCGAGCAGACTCCGGGGATCGCTGAAGGCCAAGGACACTTCGGTCCAACAGGGCCGGAGACAACCCGGACAGAGAGGCCGAGACGTCACGGGACGCCAGGGGGTGAACTCGTGCGTACCGGAGGAGAGCCAGCCTGCGCTGAGGGGCAAACCATGGCAGGGGGCTATTCCCCCCGAAGGATCTACCGAGACGTAGAACCTGCCAGCATGACAGGGCCAGGGGGCGTGCAGGCCGAGCAGGCGCAAACGCAGCAACCGGAGATAGGCCGAGCTGTTGAAGAGAGCGTTGCCGCGCCGGCGTTTCAGGGAAAGGAGACGGTGGAAGGTCGACTCGAGTTCTGAGCGGTTCTCGGGCCCGAAGTGCCAAGCATCCGCAAGCCTACCCTCGAGAGCAAGGAAGGAGATCCTCGCTCCGAGCGAGTGGGCATAGTCGTGCAAGGTACCGACCTCGCGCAGGTTGAGCCTGGACAGGACACAGTTGAGCACGACCAGACCACCCTCGAATCGAACGGCTCGGGCCAACCTGCTCACATTGGCGAGCACCGTGGGCAACATTCCTCGAGTACCGCAGATGCGATCGTAGAGCTCGGGCTCGAGGGTGTCGAGGGAGATGGAGAAATCGCGCACCCCGGTTCGCAACAATCCCGCGAGCCGGGCTTCGTCGAGCAGGCTACCATTGCTGAGCAGTCGGACCCGGTACCCGAGACCGGCAAGGCCTTCCAGCACCTCGGGCAGGTCCTCTCGCACCAGGGGCTCTCCCCCTCCGACGCTGAGGAAGCGGCCCCCCAGGTCACGCAGGTGTTTGAAAAGGATGAGTATCCTGTCGAGACCGAGTTCCTCCCCAGGTGTTTGCTCGCGGATCGTGCACATGGCGCAGCGCAGGTTGCAGCGATGGGTGAGGCCATAGTGCGCGTAGATCGGACGGTCCTTCCACAGTACTTGCCGCAGCAAGGTCAGCAGCGCTCTCGGCACCACGTCCTCCTTCAGATCGGCGGTTCGGGTTGATGAACCAGCCGGTCGATCCCGAGCGCCTCGAGTTCTTCCGGCAGTTCGCGATGCTCGACGAACTGGGTATTGCCCCGGAGCAGGAGTGGGCGGGGCATGGTCCTGTGGCGCAATGCGAAGAGGTGGTTCCGACAGACCTCGCCGCAGGGGCCGATGGAGCGGTAGCCTGTCGAGCGTTTCTCGCCATACAGGCTCCTGCACAGCCGCGTGGTCGTGACATAGCAGTACGGATAGTAGAGCGAAGCGGGCAGGGCTCCGGGAGGCCGGGCAATACCCTGGAGGAGGTTATCGAGTTCGATCCTGCCCACGCCGAGCGCGTCGAGGAGGGCGCGTTGGTGAGGAGCATCGGCACCGGCCATGCGGAAGTGCCGGAACGCGGTGGGAGGAAGCACGAGGTCGAGAATGCGGGGTCCGCGCTTCTGCCGACACAACAAGCGCCCGAGCGCGAGGTGGAGGGAGCGACCGCTCAACCGATGGAGCAGTCCCCAGTCGTTGATCACGACCTCGAAGGCTAAGCCCCGCAAAGCGAGAGCGTCGACGAGGGCTTCGGCCGCGGGCAAACCGGCATCGGTGAGGAAGGGCGTGACGAGGGTGAAGGCTAGGCCCGAGGCCTGGGCGGCGGCCGCGAGTTCCAAGACTCTGGCCGGTCTCGGCAAGAGCCGTTCGCAGAATTCGATGCCGCAATAGAGGCGATCATAACCGTCCGGAAGGGGGTCGGGAATGGCCCGGGTCGGCAGGAACAGGGCGTGTTCCATCATTTGGCCTCGTCCGAGTAGTAGCAGAGTTCGGCACAAGCGTAGCCGTAGAGGCGCCTGAATTCTTGCCGGGCCATGGCGCGAAAATCAGTGACCATGTCCGTGGAAAGCGCGTCCAGCAATCCCCGCAGGAACACGACATCCCGATGTTTTTTTGCCGTGGGGTGGTTCCGACCCACGATCTTCACTCCGTGCAACCCACCGGCGAGGAGTTCGGGGAGTCGGCAGGCGGCGCAGGGATCCACGGCCGCGAGCAAGGAAAAGGAGTCCTTCACGTTCTTGGCAAGGCACCGCGATTGTTTGGTAGACGGCTGGGTCAGGTCGGTCACCTGGTACGAGAGATGACAGGCGCTGTCCATCGGCAGTCGGCCGGCTCTGACCTTCCGGGCCAGGGATTTTGGCACGTACCGCAACCCATCGAGCAAGAGCCCGTCCAGGCCCAGGCGTTTGGGCACCTTCCACAGTGGACCGTGGCGCAGTTCGCTCACGCCGTGCTGGAAGGTACAAAACCCGTCGATGTTCTTGCAACCGCTGTTGAGGACAAAGGCCTCGAATTCGAGGTCGGGGTGTGCCGCGATGATCGCGGTCATCTCTTCGATGCGCAATTGCCGGGGTAACACGATGCGGGCTGCTCCGAAACTGCGGTAGAAAGCCACGGTCGCACGGTTGAAGGTGGTGCCGCCGGTGCTGATGTGCAGGCGAACAGCAGGGTAACGTTCGTGGAGGGTACGGATGAGCCCGGGGTCCGCGACGATCAAGGCGTCGACCTCGAGGGCGAGTGCTTGTTCGACTTGTTCCAGCACCAGGGGATACTGTTCCTCGGTGTAAAAGGCGTTGAGCGCGAGGTGTATCACCGCACCGTGCGCATGGGTCCGTGCGACGACCCGGCCGAGTTGTTCGACGTCGTCCAGGTTGGCTGCGCGCCATTCGCGGCGGTTGCAGGAGGCAAGGTTGGTGAAGCGGGAACGCCACGCCTGCGATAATACCCCGCAGTACAGTTCGTCGGCACCGGCCTCGAGCAGGAGGTCGACCTCGTTCGGATGATTGCATGGGGCCAGGATCTTCATCGAGGCCCCCCGCTGAGCACGACGTCGCGCACCACGTTGTCGAGGGCACCACAGCTCTGCACCCCCAGTTCCTTGGAAATGGCCCCCTTGCCGCAGTTCTGGGCCACGGCCTCGTCGTAGATTAGACCATCGCATGCGGAGATGAAGCCGATCAGCAGTGGCCGGGCGGGTAAGCGCGCCAGATCGAACCCCCGGGCGAAGGGGAGCACGAAGGATCCCAATTCCCAGGCCAGCGAGGGGGTCACGGTCTTCCCCAGGATGCGGGCGGCCGCAAGGAGGAGGGTGGCCCGGGCTTGGGGTTTCCCGGCTTCGACGTGCGACCGGTAGCGATCCAACACCGGCTCCAGGGCTGCCAGCGGAAAAGCTTTGGCCAGGGGTACCAGAGTCCCGCGGTCCCTCAGGAACAAGTAATGCTGTATATAGAAGCACTTGCGAATCTTGAACAAGGACAACAGGGTGAAATAGAGTTTTTGGAAGCGCCGCAGATCCGCACGCTCGAGCAGCCCGAGGGTGTGTTCCTCCACCAGGTCGATGACCTCGTCCGGAGTGAGGCAACGTTCGAGCGCTTGGGCTTTGGCGCGACCGAGGAAACGGCACCCCAGGAAAAAGACCTCTTTGACGAAGGGGTGGGTGGCGGCGAAATCCAGGATCGGAGCTATCTGGTCTTCGTTGACCCCGCGAGCCAGGGTGACGACAAGGTCGACGGAGAAACCCAAGCGCTCGAGGTTGGCCAGGGTCCGCACTTTCTCCGCCGCATAATCCCCGCCGCGCAGGCATCGGTTGACGCGGTCGTCGAAACCATCGAACTGGAGATGAACCTCGCGCAGACCTGCTCGCCGCAAGGTGCGGCAGTAAGCGGGATCGGCGAGCCGTATGCCGTTGGTATGAAGAGCTGCAAGGTTCCCGGAGCGGAGGATCCGCCGGATGAGCTCCGGGAGATCCGCTCGGGTCGTGGGTTCGGCGCCCATGAGATCGATTTTGCAACCGCGTTTCCCACGCAGGAAACCCAGCAGGTCCTCAGTCGGATAGTCCTCGGTGTGGCGCTGCCCGGCCTCGGCCAGGCAGATCGGACAAGCCATGTTGCAGCGATCGGTCAGGTGGACGATGAAGTCTTTCTGGGGATAGGAACCCCTATTGAGGGCGAAGTAGAACCTGCGCAGCGGGAGGAAGTAGTCGGGGTGGCGGGACAGGAGGGCTGTGGTGGTCCCGTGCTCGGCGCAGTGCTTTTCCAGCAGCACGTTTCCCTCGCGTACCAGCAGGTGGGCCTCGATGCGGCGGAGGCATCGAGGGCAGAGACTGGCCGTGGAGAGATCCTTGGGGGAGTTCATCGACGCCTCGTGCTGGTGAAGGCCTCCAACCATTCGAGGATGGTGCCGAGGTGCAGGGAAAACAAGAGGTTGTATTCAGTGAAACACGCGGCCAAGCAGGCTTGGCAGCCTTGGCGCGAGGTGGAACGGAGAGCCTGATCCAGACCGACCCGGCGGTAGTCGGCGGCCGGGACCTGGCCGATCAACAGGGAGCAGGGATAGACCCGTCCGTCGGTGTCG
>MGSU01000336.1:24717-38128 GCA_001799195.1 Deltaproteobacteria bacterium RIFOXYA12_FULL_61_11
AGGCGTCTCGGTAGGCTCGATCCTCGGGGAAGAGCCGGCTGGACGACCGGCTGAGGAGTGCATTGTGGTGGAGGACCTGGAAGGTTGTGAGAAACCCTTCGATCGCAGCCGTGTCCAGTATCCAGGGGAGGTTGGAGAGATTGTGCCGGTGAAGCACGGTGATGGTCCAGACCGGGAGCTTTCGGCGGGCCAGGCGGATTGCGGCGAGGGCGCGGCGTTGGCTTCCTTTACCCCTGACCAGGTCATGCACCGCTTCAGGGCCGTCCAGGGCGACCAGGAGGTGATCGAGTCGGTCGAGCACTCGCAACCTGCGTTCCAAGAGCATCCCGTTGGTATCCAAGGTTACATACAGACCGGCCAGGTGCGCGTAGCTCACGAGCTCGACGATATCGTCGCGGAGCAGGGGTTCCCCTCCCCAGAAACCGAGACGCTGGGCTCCCAGTTCCCGAGCCTGGTCGATGAGCGAGAAGAGCTCCTCGGTGCTCGGTTCGTCCTGCTCGCGGAGGGGGATATCGCAATAGGAACAGTGAGAGGTGCAACGGTTCGTCAGAGAAATCATGATATTGAGCGGTCGCGACGTCCGACGCACCTTCCAGTCCAGGGCTCCCAGACCACAGGCGAGGAGTTGGCTTGTTTTCATGGAGCCGCCCTCCGGGCGAGACGGTCGGGGGCAAGGTCGGGCGGAGAGGAGGTAGCCCGTTCTTCAGCATCGAAGGTTGCGGCGATGCAATCGTCCATGTTGTTGTACCAGAAGCGCCCCCCCCTGCCCGCAAGACGCAGATTGCCGATCGTGGCGAGGGAGGCGAGTACGCGATCGCGCTGGACTTGATACCCCCGGTGATAGAGCGGATAGGCGTCCGCGATGCGTTCGCAATGCACCGCGAGGACGTGGCGTGTATCGGTCAGGATGCCGACCTGGACGAGCTGGCGGAGCAGGGTCGGCAGGACCTGCTCGGGTTGATGCCACAGGGCGCTGCCCTGCCTGGTGGTGAGCTCGACGCACAGACTGCCGTGTCCGGGCGGGGTGAGGGTCGGAGAGAACTCGGAGGGGATGGAGATCCGGGAGAACAATAAACCCGGGCTGCCGTAATAACACCATTGGAAATGGCGCAAGGGTGGGGCGGAAAGTTCAAGGTTGTAGCACAACAAGGCCACGGTGCTCAGGCCTTGGGCGGAGAGCTGGAGCAATTCGGCGCACTCGGCTAGGGGACCGGTCCAGATGACGCGCTCGGGATGGTGCGTTTCCCCTTCGCAGTGCAGCGCCTCGATGGCACCGCGCCGCACCGTCAAGGCTTGTACCCTGGTCGCCGGGAGAATCGTCACTCCGGACCTCGACAAGCTCGAACCCAGCCGTTCACAGAAGGATCCAATCCCTTCAGGGGGGTACCAGCACCAGGTCGGAGGGGGGTTGAACCGGAGCATCAGCGCGAGGATATCGAGAAGCTCGCGATGTGCCAGGCGTTCATCGATCATGACCCGCCGCATCCCCTCCCTGGCCCAGTCGGCGTGGAGTTCCCCCGCGGGGAGGCCGAGGAACTTCTCGGTGTAGTCCTTGAAGAAGGCATGGTACAGCGAGGGGCCGTAGTGCTCGAGGATGTAGGTCTCGAACGAGGCTTCACCCAGGCTGCGGGTCGAAAGGGAAGTGCGGAGCAGATCCCCGAGGGCCCGCAGAGTCGTCCTTGGAGGTAATTTGAAGACAGTTGTCGGCCGCAACGGCCAGGTGTGGTACTTGCCGCAGAAGTAGACCTCGCTCCGGCGAGGGATGCGCAGGAGGTCTTCCCCGAATACCTCCCCGAGCAGGGCTTCCACCTGGGGGTCATTGGTGAAGAAACGGTGAGGGCCGATATCGAAACGGAAATCGCCATACCGGAAGGTGCGGGCCAACCCCCCGAGCTGCGCTTCCTTCTCGAGGAGCAGGACCCGATGGCCGGCTCGGACCTGTTGACGCGCCAGCATGCAGCCGCTGATCCCGCCCCCGACTATGCAGACAAAGGCCATTTCGTCCTCACGACCTCGCTCGCCCCCGGTTCCTGGAACGCACCTGTACGATAGAGGAAGCACCCCGCGGAGTCCATCGCCAAGAGGCACTTTCAAGATCGGTTCGAAGGGCTTAGAATACAGCTCGACGAACCGCACGAGAATGCCATGGTCGCTCTGCCTTGCCTACGCCCCTCCCTCCGCCCGAGGGCGCTCGTCACATTGGGGTGGGAGCTGCTGGCCGGCTCCACCGCACCTGAGCAGGTCTCCCGTTTTACCGACGAGGTCGGTGTTTACCTGAAGAGGAGCACGGTACTCTTCGTCCCTTCGGCCAGACAAGGCCTGCGCTTGCTCCTGAGAGCCCTCGGCCTTGGCAGGCACGACGAGGTGCTGTTGCCCGCTCTCACGTATCCGGCCGTGCCCGCGGTGTTGCGGGAGCTCGGAATAACGCCGGTCTTCGTCGAGCTGCTCCCCGGCACCCTCTCCCTCGATCCTTCCCGGTTGGCCGCGGCACGGACAGCGCGTACCAAGGTCGTACTCGCCACGCATCTCGCGGGGCTCCCACATGCGCTGGGCGACCTCGCCGATTTCTGTTCGGCCAACAAACTCATACTCTTGGAAGATTGCGCGCAGGCCTTCGGCGCGACGTATGATGCTCGACCGGTAGGATCGTTCGGGCTCGCGGCCATCTTTTCCCTGGCGACGACCAAGGCCTTCACCGCGCTCGGCGGAGGTCTACTCGTCACCGATGAGGCTGCGTTGGGAGCGGCTCTCCTCGAGTCCTGCGTCGGCTTACCCCGACAGACGAGGTCCGAGGCGTTGCCCCTCCTCGGGAAGGCCGCCATGCTGACGGTGGCTACTTCGTCGCTGGTCTTCCCCATTGTGGCGCGAGGGCTCGAGCTAGGCGATCGCCTCGGTATCGATCTCGTCGATGGTCTGCTCCGGGAGCGCGAGGCTGGTCTGGGGCGAGCACTGCACCTCCACCGACCTCACCCCGCCTTCGCCGGTTTCGCGTCTCGACAACTCGGGGACTTTCCCTCCAGACTCCGGAGACGCCGCCACGTCTGGCACGAGCTGCGGGACCGTTTACACGGAGTGCCGGGGTTGGGATTACCCGCACTCGACCCCCGTGCGGGGTTCAGCGCCGCTTCGTTCCCCGTGTTCGTCGAGGACAAGCGCGGGTTCCGCAGCCGTCTGCGTCGATCGGGAGTCGACAGTTCCGCGGGCTTCATCGAGGCGTTTTCGGACGGATGTCCAGAGGCCCAGAAAACCCTCGATCAGCTCGTGTTCTTGCCGATATACGAGGAGTTGGGCGAGCGGGAGCTCGAGTTGCTGGTCCGTGCAGTGCGCACAGCCTTGGCTTGAGTGGAGAACGGCTCGCCGGTCCTGCCGTATGGTGATCTCACGGCGAGGAGGTGTTCTCGCAGCGGGATCGATGGGGTTGAGGGAAGTAGCCGCAGCTCGCCCGTAGTACCTCCGGACGACGGCCCTGGAGTTCTCGGACATATCCGAGCAAGGTTTCGAGACAGTCCTCGCGGTAGGCCGGAAGTTCCTCGCACAGGGCACGTCCTTCTGGCAGGTGGTGTACGAACGGGAAGAGAATGCTCTGGAAGAAGGCTCGGTAGCAGAGCGGCCTCTCGGGTTCCTCGAACGCCTCGCATTGGCTGATCGTTTCTGGTCGAACACCGTCGAGGAACAGTCGATCGGCCATGGCCAGGACCATGCCGCTCCTCTGCTCGTCCCGCCACCAGGGAGGGATGGCGTCTCCTTCGGCCGCGACCTTTCTCCCGGTTGGGGGAGAGAGGTACCCCGAACCCCGGGCTACACCGCGTTGACAGGCTTCGGCCTGGTCTGTCCCCTCCAGCGAAGCACAGGTGGCCAGAGCACGAGCAGTGGGCCAGGTGCGGAGAAGGATGAACTGCTCGCCGAGTACTCCGTAGCAATTGGAGTCGAGGACCTTGGCACCGAGGATCCGACACAGCTCGAGCACCATCTCGGTGTTCGGTAACAACCTGGCCACGTGGTCCACGCAGTGGTAGTTCTCTATCTCGTCTGAGCGACGGCACAAGGCGGCAAGCTCGGCGAGGTGTTCGGCGGGAGCCTCCAGGGCCAGTTCGTCGGCGAGGTTATAGTAACATTCTGACCGAAAAGAGGGATCGAAGATATCGGCGCATCCCCGTTCCAAGTTCTGCAGGTACGCTGGAGCCCCTCCCCGGTCTCCGCGCGTGAGTAAGGAGGCGACGACGAGATAGTAGGCGCATTCGCTGGCCTGGGGCTCGGGAAACTCGGTCCGGCAACGCTGGAGTTCCTCGAGGAGCACCGGCCCTGCATGCTTCGCTAGCTCGAGGTAACGGCAGACCGATACCTCGGCGGTCGTACCGTATCGACCGCAACCAGGCTGGTCAGGAAGGGCCACGCTCGGGGTGTAGTGCTGACGATAGGTGAGGAAACGGTGCATGTGCGGACGGATCTGCACGCGCATGCACAGATAGCCGAGGACAGGGGAGGAGATCTCGGCGCAGGGGTCCTGTTGCTCGCGCTTCCTGAGGTTTTGGTTGCTGAGACTCAAGAAACAGTGATCGCGCTGCTGGAGATCTCGGATGGAACGGCAAAGTTCGACCCGGTCGGCGCTGATCGCCAAGTCGGCCAGGCACCTGTCTCTGACAATCCCGTGCTTCTCTCTACAGAGGGTCCCCTGGGAGGAGGTCTGAGTAGGGGGGGCCCCGAACAGCCATCCCAACAGCGCGAGCAGGAGCACACCCAGGCCCGAGGCGAGCAGCCGTCCGCGATGCGAACGGAGCATGCTGCCGAAAGAACGACCTTTAGCGGACACAGGCAAGTGCTGCCAAGGCCTGCGCCGTGGCTTCATGGGGTTCTCCGGTGGGCAGGAACACCTCAACCTGGAAGAGGCGTCCGGTGGCGCTGCAGCGGATGAAGGCGAGGAGGGACCTGTACCTGATCGCGGCCTCCTCGCACACTCCATAGGTAAGACGCTCGGTGGCGTGGAGGAGATAGAGAAGATGGGGTTGCTCTGCAAGGAGTTGCGGCTTGAAGCGTTCGTCGCAGTGGATATTGCGCGAGAGTGCGCCGGGATAGGGGGAACGCAGGCTCCGGTACATCGCGTGGAGGGCGAAGAGGCGTTCCTTGAGAATCTTGTCCTGAGCTTCGACTCCGAGCTCCTCCCAAACGGTGATTTTGCAACGCCGCTCAGCCGCGTGACCGAAATACTGGGCCTTCCCGGTACCGGACAGGCTCTCGTCGAGGATGAACTCGTCGAGCAGGGGCCCGGTGAGCCCGGGCAATACCAAAGAGAGCAGACGTTGCCGATGGAGGAAATACCAGCCCGAGAAGGCCAGGGCGAGCAGGCTGAGAAGGAGGGCAACGAGCCCTAGTACCTTGGATCGAGGACTCATGCCTGCCTCCTCCTTGAAGGGGGGACCATGCCGGAACGAGATCGAGAGGTGGGGAACTCAGAACGCATGGGGGAACCAGAACTTCATGGGAACCGCCGTACCATGAACCGATCTTTCGCGCGTGAGGAGCTGCTTCAACGTTCCCTATAGCCGTGCTGGTGTCAACGGGAAACACGGGAAAGGACGGAGCAACGCTCGAGGATGGCCCTGGTCGGGAGGAGCTTTCATTCGGGTAGTCCAATTCCGGGTATGGTTTCCGTGGGTTCGATCCGGCGATACACGGCCATGCTGGTGTTCGTCGCCGCGGAAGTGAGTTCGGGGGGGAGCATCGTGAAGTGACGCATCTCCCCGCGTTTGAAGGGAAGCCTGATCGCAAGCGCATAGTCGGCCTGGAAATCGGGATGGGCGACGAGAAAACGACCGAGTTCCATGGTAGGGGTCCCCGCGAGTTCGGCGGGGGTGTCATAGAGGTGGAGCACGATATTATCCGGTCTCCTGGCCATGGTGTACTCGATGGCCTTACCCGGTTCATTGAGCTGGGCTATGTCCGCGTTCATCAAACCGAGGTAATCCAGCACGATCCTGTCGCTGTAGAAGCCGGTCAAGCCGACCGCTTCCATGGCCACCACGCTCCCCGGGGGGGTATGGTCGTACAGCCATTGCCCGAGGTTGCGCAGATTGAGGGTCTTCTCGTCCTTTCCCAATTCCTTCTCGAGGTACAGTCCCCGGAAATCGTACAAGGTGCCGAACCTATAGGTCAGATTGACGTGCGAGGCCGCTCCGGCGACGGGGTGGAGTTGCCAACCGAGGACGAACAGGACCAGGAGGAGCGGTCCGAGGGGACGGGTGAGGGGGTGAGGGTAGAGCCGGGGTACCAGGAGCATCCCCCGGACAGCGACGTAGAAGAGCAGGGGCAAGACCGGAGCGTAGTAGCGATAGTACGGCCAATAGTCGCCGGAGGTGAGCACGTGCTGAAGGGGCCAGAGCACCACGAAGGCGGCCAGTAAGCGCAGTTCGCGCTGACCGACGAGGGCAATGGCCAGGAGAGGAACTGCCCCCAGGACTAGGAGGAAGGGACCGACGTCGGCGAGGAAAGAATGCAGATAGGTCACGCCCGAGAAATAGTTCAATTGAAAGCACTTGGAATAGTACACATTCGAGAAAGGCAGGCCGTAGTACGCATAGCGGAGCAAGATAATCCCGACGACCGTGGAGGCCAAGGGCACCACAACCCGTACCAGGAACCGCCCCAGGGTGCGTCGTTGGCGATGGTATTGCAGGGCTTTCGTGCCTACATAGAAACCCAGGACCGAGGCCCCTTCGGCGCGGGTCAGGTAACAGAGGATGACGAGGAGCACGAGGGCCCAGCGATCGGTGCCCCTCCGGAAGTCGTCGACCGTTTCGAGTACGGTGAGCGTGACCAACAGGGCGAACATGATGGTCTCGAATCCCCCGAGTACCCAGGCGGTGAAATAATGATTGGTACCCAGGGCGAACAGGAGGAGGAGCGATGCCCAGGTAGGGTACTCCTGGTTTCCTCCGCGTATACTCCGGCGCCACAGGTAGAGGAAGAGAAGAACCCCGGAGACGAGGCTCAGGACGGTCGAGATCAGGACCGGACCGAGGCCGAGGGTCATGAAGCCGCCCAGGAGTAGGACCCAGAGGAGGTTCGAATAACTCTCCACGGGATCGTCGGCATTGTAGACGAGCCCATTGCCCCGAGCCAAATTGAGCGAGTACTTGTAGTGGATGTGGGCATCCTCGAGGGTTTGGGTCGCATTGTCCCGGGATTCGAGATTGGAGGAGAGGAGAACGAACAGGACGCAGCAGGATCCGAGGAGGAACAGGTCCTTCCAATTGCTCAAACCGATCCTGCCGTGCATCTCCCCTCCTAGGCGAGAGCCTATGGTAGCACAGGAAGAATCGGTCGTCGATACAGTCGGATGGGAGAAGGGGAAAGCCGGAGAACCCGTTGGTTCAGGTGGCAGGAACAGTGGCGTCGACGGTCGTCGGAGCCGGGGGAGGCGTGGGTGGCGTCGCTGCGGGGTCAGGCTTCTCGTCGGTACCGCTCTCCTTCTTGGTCGATTCGGCCGCCTTGGAGGAGGATCCCTTGCCGTAATCCGTGACGTACCAGCCCGTACCCTTGAGGTGGAAGGCTGACCTGGAAACCAGTTTCTCGACCTTTCCCCCGCAATGGATACACCGTTCCAGCGGTTCGTCGGTGATCCTCTGCAAGAATTCGAAGACATGACCGCGTTCTTTGCAGCGATACTCGTAGATGGGCATGTCTAACCTCCGTGCAGGTCCTTGATGCGCTTGCAAGCCATAGCTCCAGAGAGGCTCTTTGTCAAGCCATTCTCAGAAATACACCCCGAAGCGGAGATGGTGGAGCAGGACCTCCCCCCCTGCCCGGAACAACCACACCGTTTCGACCCGGACGAAGAGCACCCAGTCGACGAAGGCGTTGTACCCGAAGGCCGCGAGCAGACCACCCAGTACGGCCGAGGTGAAGTGACTCCTGGAGGGCAGGACTCCAAGGAGCAGGGCGAGCGACCAGGTCATGGGGAGGAGGAGGTAGTCGTACACCTTGGTCGGGTCGGGAACGATGCAGAGAAAATGCAGAGCAGGCACGATCAGGGTCAGGGCCAGCCAGACCCGGAGAACCGAGGGCCCAGGTCTGAACGCGGTGGCCGCGAACCACAATGCGGCGCCGAGGCCGGCGAGCGGCAGGATCGAGCCGTTATTGATCAGCCACATACCGAAGATGTCGGCAAGCCGGGCGAAACGATCGTGGAAAGGGCGGACCATGAAGAAATCGTACTTACCCAACAGGTAGTTCCGGAAGAGGTTCTCGTCCAGGGAATAGGTGAAGGCCAGATAGAGAGCCATCCCGGCGATCCCGCCGGCCGCGGCATACAACGCGACCTGGAAGTAGGCGGACCGTGGCCGGCGGAATTCCCCTGCTTCTCGGTGGTGAAGCCCCGATCGGACCAATTCGAAAAAGACGAAGGCCCCGCAGCCGAGCGAGAAATAGCCCCCGACATAGTGGTTCATCTGCACGCCGGCCCAACCGAGGAAGAAGGCGAGCGCCCGGGCAGAGGGATCGCGGACCGCGAGGAGGAAAATCAGCCCGAGGAAGGCCATGGCCGCATGCCCGGAGGAGGATACCAGGCCACGTAACAGGAATTCGGGGCAGGACAAGAGCGTGGCCGGCAGCACCAGTGCAACCACAGGGTTGGAGGTGGTCCCTGCCGTGAAGAGGCCGAGCGCGAGGAGGAGCAGGACCGTCAAGAAGAGGAACGGAAACCGGGTTCCGGCAAGAATGGTTCCGTCACCCGCCGTCGTATCGGCCACGGCTCGCCAGGCCCGGGCAACTCCGCGTTCCCGGGCGAGGGTCTCGGTGAAATCCTCGTAATGGGACAGCACCGCGGGATCGAAGTTCTTGGCGAGGAGATAATGCGACTCGAGCAAGGGCAATCGATTGTTGAGATAGAGGGAGAGGGCCGGGAGGAACTGGTGGAGCGGAGGTCGGGTGATGAAGAATTGAGCCAGGTGCTCCATGCCATAGGGCTTGAATTCGTGCAGCATTCCGTAGGCGGTGTGCGCTGCCACGAGATCGTAGTCGGGGAAGAGGGGGATTTTCCGCACGGAGAAAACCGTCAAGCCGGCAAGCAGCATCGCAGTCAGGAAGAGGACGAGAAGGGAGGATCTGCACGGGAGGATCGGCCTCCGCCAGATGCGGAGCCAGAGGAACCAGGTTGTCTGGAAAACGGCGAGGAGGAGGAGGTAGGTCTTCGGCGACGGCAGCCAACCAAGACCTCGAGAGAACCCGAGCACGCAGCAGAGGTGCAAGAGCACCGACACCGCCAGGACCGTCAGCATCCTGCGCGGGAAAGACCAGGCCAACGCACTCGGGAGCCAGAGACAGGGGAGTCCGGGCAGGAAGAAGAGGACGGTATTGGTAAGGAGACAAGCCAGGGTGGTGACGAAAAGCCCGTTGCCGAGTTCGACCCAGGCCGACAAAGCGAGCACGAGGTAAGAGCATGCGAAGGGCCAGAGAGCGGCGCAACGGACGAGCATCATAGCTCAACGGGAACTGCGAGGGGTACTGCGAACCCGATGGTACTCAACCGGTTCTTCCATGCAAGGATCAAAGCTGAGGATGCGGGAGGACTCGAGCCGCCTCAGTTCGTGCTGAAGGACGTACGGCCCATCGGTAGGCAAGGTTGCCCGAGGTGGGAGAGATCGGCGAAGGCACCCATGGGCAGGGCTTGATCCCCGAGGGTTCTCGAGGAAACGCTTCCCTGCATTGGCGTCTTCATGACTTGGTGATAATCAAGGGCGGTGAAATCGCTGTTGCGCAGTAAAATGCTGTCGTTCTCGGCCGGATCCTGGTGCCCTTCCTCGGCCAACAACCCTTGCAACGCGATGTAATTCCTGACGTAGCGATCATTCACCATGGTCCTGCCCTCGTTGAGTTCCCTCACCCTGGTGCGGAGGTACCGACCGTTACACGGTCGCCACTTCCGAGCGGACCACTTCCTACCATGAGGAAGGAAAAAATGCAAGGAAAATCCTCTCGCTCGCGAACGACAGGGGTTCTACAAAGACGCGGAGTGTCAGAAGGGTAGGAGGTAGTTCAGGCGCAGCGCCCGGCTGCGGGTAGGTCCGGTTGCCTGTTCCGAGGCCGAGACATTGCGGAGCAGGTATTCGAGGAGGCTGTCGTCGGTCAGGGCTACGGCCAGGCCCACGGAAAGTGCCAGCTCGCGTTGTTGCCCGCCGAACTCGACGAGGACCTGACAACGGCGGAAGAATTGTTGTCGCAGGGCGAGGTGCCAACCCAGTTCGGAGGGCGCGAAGCGGTCAAAACCCTGCTGGCGATCGAGGCCGAGTTCCAGTTCTCCGGACCCGAGGAGGAAGGAAGAGCTGTGTCGGTAGTGTTTGCTTAGGCCAAGGAAAGCACCCCGACGTTGGCCCCAGCGGAGCTCTTCCACGTTGTCGTCGAAGACCTCGACCGGCCGGTCCTCGTACCCCAGGGACAGGACCGGAAGGTAGCGTCGTTCTTCCACTAGATTGAGTTTCAAAGAATATCCTGGCTGACGCAGTCCGGGGCTGCCGGTTCCGAGGGCCTGGAGCACCGGTAGCATGGCGGAGAGTTGGAGCAGGTTGAACAGCCCAGCACCCACGCCGAAAACCAGGTCTCCGGAAGAATGCACGGTCAGTTCCAATTCAGCCCGACGGTGGGGCAGCAGGGCTGCGGCCTCGCTCACGGGGAGCTGATCGAGGACCATCGGGAAACCGGTCACGACGGCGACGTGCCCAGTCTGATCGTCGGCCAGGACCCAGGGAGCGTTCTGAACGCGCCGGGCACCGACGAAACTGTTGCGGTAGTAGTCATCGTCGAGCCGGGCCACACTCACCCCTTTGCTGACAGCGGCATGGACAAAGGAGCCGTGATCCTGGTAGATGCCGACATGCGAGACTGAGCCACCCGAGGTGGCGAAGAAGACGAGATCGCCGAATACGAGGTCGTCCCGGTGCACCTTATCGCCGACGCGCCATTGCTCGGCAGCGGTACGCGGCAGTATCAGGCCGTTCTCCTCGTAGATCTTGGCGGTGAAGCCTGAGCAATCGATGCCCTCGCGGGTCGTACCGCCGAAGCGGTAAGGGGTTCCCATCCAAGAGGTGATCGAGGATCGCATCGCGCCCTGCTCGATGCTCGGGTACACCCCGCGCTTATTGCTTGGGGAGCAGCCGTGGAGGACTACCCCCAGGCAGAGGCCCAGCAGGGGAAGACGATGGTTGGGCAAGGATCTGCAGAGGTCCATATTCCCATTGTTGCCGACGGCCGGAGAAATGCAACTCCGGGGTGCGCTCTGCTCTTCCGGACGGGGGCGCGACCGTTTTGCCAAGACCGCGAGGATACCGTACTATGGGGCTCCTGCGAAGACAGGGAAAGGGGTCGGAGGAGTGGTGGAGCACGCGTTCGACAAACCGAAGAGTCTCTCCAACGCGATCGGACTCGGACTAGGGGTGGTCGTGCTGTTCCTCTGCGCTCCCGCCGCGGCAGGGGTCGTATTGACCTCGTACGAAGTGCGCTCCCTGACCGACTATACCAAGATCACCCTCAACTTCAGCGCGACGCTCAAATACACCTCGGAAGCCCGCACGAGCGGCCATGGACAATTCCTGCGCCTGCATCTTCCGAACTGCGAACTGCACGAGGAACTGGACCGGGTACACAAGATCGCCGATCCCCGCGTGGCAGACCTGACCATGAAACCCTCGGGCAATGGGCTCGACGCCACCCTGAACCTCCTCCAGATCGCCTCGTATAAAATTCGCACGTACACCTTCGCGTCGTTGCTCAATGCGTTCAAGATCGTGATCTACCTCGACGGCACCGACTTCTTCACCAAACATGCCCAACAGTATGGAGTCCCGTCGGAGCAGGCGAAAGCAGAACCGCGCACGCCTCCGCCGACCGTGAGTTCTCCCCCGAGGGTCCGCCCTGCCGTTCAAAAACCCGAGCCCACTCCGAACCCGCCGCCCCGGCCTCTTGTTCCTCCCGAACCTCCACCGACCCCGGTCGTCGTCCCTATCCTGGAGGCCTCTGCGGACGAGCCGAGAACCTCCCCTTCCCCGCCACCTCCTCCGAGGCCAACTCCCGCCATCGTCGTCCGTCCCGACCAACAGCGGCAGGCCCCCCCCCCGGTCCCCAAGACCCGGTCCAAGGTGGCTGACACGAGACCGTTGTCGCCGGGGCCAGAGCGGATGCTTGAGGTCGCTACCCTGCCGGGGGGGGTGATCACGCCGATGCGGTCGGGGGTCTTCACGGTCCTGGACCACGATACTCTCCCGGCCGAAGATCAACGAGCTGCGCGACAGTTCGGTGAGTGGACCGAGGGTTTCCCCGCTCCCCTCGCCCTTTCTCTGACGGAGCTGTTCCGCGAACTCCAGGACGGCGTGGGTTCGCTCCCCCCGCGAGGGTTGCTGCCGACCGAAGTGCCCTCGACCACGAGTTTCCTCCGTTCCACGAACCAGGATACACCGGTCGACCCTCGGCGCGGCTCGCTGCTGGTGCTCGTGGTCCTGGGAGAAGGAGTCGAGCCCTTGCAGGGGAATGTCTTGGCCAATGCCCTGTTCGTGCTGCTCCTGCACGAGGGAGTCTTGCCCTTGCCCTTCTCCCTGATCCGACCATTGGCCTCCCGAGCCCATGTCCCGACCGCGTGGTTGGAAGCCAAGGAAGAGCTGCAGAGCGCGGTGCGTGCCCTGGGGATCACGGACATGGTCAGCGTGGTGATCGAAGGACGGAGGGCGGAGCGTCGGCTCCAGTACAAACTCCTCGCCGTCGAGGATGGTTCCATCCGATTGGTCGGCACGCGACTTCTCGCTGCCGGTCCCGGTGGGTTGCTGGTCGGGATGGCCCGGGCCGCCAGCGAACTGGCGACGCATCTCGGTCGTAGGGTTTTGTCCTCGGAGAGCCCGTTGGGGCTTGTCTCTCTGCGCAGTCGGCGGCCCATTGCGCATATCCTGGCCGGAACGGTCCGGCTCGGGCGTCCGCCGCTCTCCGTGCTCCTCCCCCTCGGCAGGGAAACGGTGCTCCACGGCGTCACCATGGAAGGATACTTTGTCGAGCAACGCCTGCGTCCGGGGGTCGAGGGCGAGGAATTCTGGCTCAGCGAAGCCGCCAAGACGACCCTTTGCATCACCTCCTCCCCCTCCGGGGCCACGGTCGCGGTGAACGGCCAGCCGGCGGGGTTGACCCCGCTTCCGGCCTATCTCGTGCCCCCGGGAGAACACCGGATCCGCGTAGCCAAGACCGGCTACCGCCCGGTCGAACGCGTGCTCGAGGTGCAACTCGGGCAAGCCGGAGTGGAGCTCTCGGTCCAACTCGAGGTGGAGCCCTGAGCCGTGAGCAGTTCGCTCTCTTCGAGTAACCATTCCGTCTTGGGGGGATTGCTGATAGTTTCTGTAACCTCGTAGGGGTGGCGCCGACGGGGGACCCCCGCCACGGTGGG
>MGSU01000337.1 GCA_001799195.1 Deltaproteobacteria bacterium RIFOXYA12_FULL_61_11
CACCACGAGACCTTGTACCTCGGTGTCCTTCGTGGGGGTCTTGGCCACGTCCACCAAAAATTCGGTCTTGATCGTTTCCGTGACCGGCGTCACGTGAATGGTCGCCGATACCGTCGAAATGTACACGACGGCCCCGAGCATCAGCGCAACCGCCACGACAAATCCAACCGCGATGCGGCGATACAGGTTAAGCGACGGGGACGGCTGTACTTCCCGCCTCACAGCCTTTCCACCACCTGGCCTTCCTAACTTAGTTTTCTTTGCAATGGACGACATAATTCCTCCATTATTTGCCTCTATAATACCACGGCTAGCCAAAAAACCAAACTATTCGAACTCATGCCGCAGCTTCATCGTCAAAAATAACATCAGTCGCGTACAGATACGGATTCTTATACACCGAGGAAAGCGCCGAAAGAAATGCGAATCCGTCGTCTGTTGTCATTGGTCGATTTGTCAGCGGATCCGTAATCCCCGCGTTCAACATTGCGACCGCGTCTGGGTCGCCTGTAATGGCGACGATCCCATTTTCGATCGATGCCAGGGCAGCGAGCAATGGTTCACCGTGCTCCAAACGAAATAATTCTACGCGAGCACCCCTGTTTTTATCGCATAGCTGATGCATATCTCGTATTAAATATTCTCTTTATGCGCAAATTCTCATGTATTGCCGAAACGTAAAAATTCTAGGAAAAATTCCCGACCGAAATCTTTCCTGAACGATACTGAATACGGAGGAAACGCTATACGCCTATCCATTGTGTCAAACGCGGCAAGCATCTGTGCGAGTCTCACCTCATATGCTCGCCGGTATCCACTCATGTCTTCGGGAGCCAACGCAAATATCTGATCGAATATCTGACGTTCCGTAGATCTCCCCCACTCCCGGACGCATTGCCTTACCTCCTCCGGAATCTCATAATCGAGCTTTGAAACCAGATATAACGCAGCGGAACTAAGCGCAACGGTCAAATCAGTTGAAAAATCCGAACCAAAGTCAATCACGGCGATCGTATTTTCAATCGTGGTAACCAAATTGCGAGGAGCACCATCTGTCCGCCATGTCAGCCAATCATTCGCGGCTATATTGAAAATCTCCGGATGTATCCTTCGATCACTGTCAGTGAACCAATTGGAAACCATCTCGCACGAAGAACCGTCTAGGAATTCCATTAAGGTCGCCGGACCATACCGATCTAACCGTCTGGAGACAACCGCAGGAGCGTCAACTCCCATGCCCACTGCGTGCATCGCGCCCGAGACCTCGCGCCAATAGCCATTGCCAGCCACAACGCCACTTCTAGAAAATCGTTCGGAGAAACCAAATTTGATAATCGCCCGATGCCGTTTTCCTTCGTGTGAGACAACGGCGACGTGCGGACTGCCGGAGTTTCCTTTCGGCGTTCTAAACAACGGCACTGGTGGAGAAACGATTTCTCCGTACATAAAAGCGACCTCAATCTCACGGCGTCGATCGAGCTGCGCCACGCGCTCAGGGTGCGCGGCCTTGATCGCAGCGCAGGCCTCCTCGAGGAACGCGAAGGAATCGCAATAGGTCGCCAGACCCACCAGGGCAGCGCCGTCGACGCCAGCCAGGACCTCGGTCACGGGATCGGCTTTCCGTCTGCAGTCCAGGACGCGGACCTCGTGCCCCAAACGACGGAGCAGGGTGGCCACCGCGGTGAACCCCTCGAAGGGACCGCTGATCAGGAATTCGCGACCAGGAGTGGGTTCTTGGGGAGAGGGGGGGACGACCAATGCAATGGTCACTCCACTCGGTGGATCCGGCCGGAGAGCGAGGGTGGCGAGGCGGTCCTCCAGGGGATCCCGGGCATCACTGTGGAAGTAATGGGCAGGTGGCAGTCCGGACATCTCAGGCCTCCCTGGCAAGAATGGCGGTAGCGCAGGCGAGACCGCCGGCGCCGCGAAGGAGTTGTTCGATAGGACAGGTACCCGAGACTTCGATCCCGGCCTCGGTCAGGAACTTCTCGGTGAAGGGACGGTTCGCGGCCAGAAGTACCTTGCGCGGTGCGAGGGTGACGAGATTCATGGCCTGGAGAGAACGAACCTCGGGGTGTTCGGGCACGGCGACCACCTCGAAGCCCCGGTCCCGGAGCAAGCGCGGCACTTCGGCCTCGGTGACTTCGGTGCGAACCAGGGCGAGGTCCGGGGCCACGAGCTGGAGCACGCCGAGCAGGTGTTGGGTCGGACCGCCGGCGAAGGGTACCCGGGTCACCTCGACGGAGAAGGGGGCGAGTAGGGCTTCGAGTTGCGCGGCGCCCTCGGCGTTGGTCCTGGCTCCAACCCCGAGGAGCACCTCCGAGGAGTGCAACCAGAGGCTGTCGGCTCCCTCGAGCCTGCCCGGGGGCAGTATCCTGCCGAGGATCGGCACCCCGGCCTCGCGCAGGGTGCGCTCCGCGTAGCGGACCTCATTCCGGCGCAGAGGTTCTGCCATGGCCGAGAGCACTGCTCCGGCCGGGGTCATGAATACGAGATCCCGACAATACAAGAGGTTGTAGAGGGCGTTGTTATGCTCCGGCGCGACCGAGCGGTAGTCCACGGTCAGCACCTCGATGCCCCGTTCGAGATAGAGCCGGCGGAGGGTCCGGCACTCCTCCTGCAATCCCGGGAAGTCGATGGGGCCGGCGTGCAGGTACTGTTCCGGCTCGTCCAGCCGATGGAGCCCGGGCCAAGGGGTATGGAGCAGGACCGCGGTCAGCCGACCCCACTCGGTCGCCACCCCGAAACCACGTCCACCCTTCCCCGGTACTTCAGGGTCAGTCATGCTACACACCTTGCTCACACCCACTCCTCTCGCCGTCCGGGATCGTACCCCAAGGTTGCGGTGAGGTCCACCACGGCAGGCGTTTCGAGAAGGGGTTCGAAGAGAGCGGCGCGTTCGCGCCACCGGTAGGGAGTGGGAGCACGAGTGGCCTGGACCAGGGGGTGGGCGGCGAACTCGAATGCACGCCCGGCCTCCTTGGGCAACCCGAGGAACGAGAGGATGCCTGCCAGACAATGGCGGAAGGACGAGGCGTCGGTCACCAAGTGTTCGTGCCGCACCCTCATGCAGGTCTCGTTCGAAGCGGAGAGGTATTCCGACAAGGCGCGGTTAGCGCTCTCCCACTGGGCAGTGCAGACTTCGGCCAGGGGGAGCGCCGTCAGGGCAGGCCAACCCGGAGGCAGGTCGAATTTCCACCACCGTCGTCCTGAGGGGTGTCGGCTGGAATAGGGCTCGAGGTCGAGACCGCTCGCCGGCAGGGTGGGTGAGTTCCCGAGATCCCAGGAATGGAAGCCCTGGTGCAACCAACCGTCGTACAGACCGTTGAGTGAGGACGCGGGATTGCGAACGAGGTGGAGCCAGCGCAACTCGGCCTCGGGGAAAAGGGCGCGGAGGAGGTGGGGACGGTGGCAATCAGCCGTGGTCTTGAGCAACAGCCAGGAAGTTTCCAGCTCTCTCGGCTCGAGAGGTCCTTCCGGAGCGAGCCTGAGGAAGGGCGGTTCCTCGAGGATAGGTCCATCGTGGGGAGGACCGAGTGGGTCGATGCCGGGGGAGGGCTCGCCCGAGGTCCTGACCGCACCGTCGTACCAACTCGGATGAAAACGCGGCTCGAGGCGGTGGAGGAACTCGGTCAGGTCGTTCCAACCCGGTCCACCGGAGACCGGACCGAAGCGAGGGTCCCAGCCGCGATGAAGCCCGGTGGAGATCCTCTCGTACAGCTCTGCACCATGACCGCGGAAGCCGGGCCATTGCAGGAGGAGGGTGCGGGTGAGGCGCGCGGTGTGGGCCTCGAGCAGCCCGGGGGTGTCGTAGCGGTCCTTGGAGGTTGCAGCGCTGCCGAGCATGGCGAGCATTTCTCCGGCCATGGCGTCGAGGTCGAGCTTCGAGGTCTCGGGTCCGAGGGCGTCACCTTCCGGACCCGGGTTCAGAGGGAGACCGTGCAGACGATAGTAGGGCTGGCATTCGCCTGGAGGGGAAATCACTCCGGGCAGCCGGCGCAACAAAGCGAAGAGGTGGCTCGAACCCGAACGAGAGGCTCCGGCGATGATCGCGACGCGACGGATACGCCGGAAGAGGTCACGGCAGGCGGCCATCCGGGGTGAAACCGGCGGCAAGGCTGCCAACTCGGCCCGGAGCAACTCACGGTGTTGTTCCAGGGAGTGGTCCATGACGTTGCTCGTACCAGTCTATTGATGTATTTCGTTCTCTACATGGTTGCGACGGAATCTTCAATCGGAGCCGCCCGAGAAGTCAGCTATTATTGTCGCTCTACCTTGGTCCCCGGACGGTATGGAACGCCTTGGAATTTGCTTTCCCTCTGTTCTTGCTGTAGGTTCCCGGGGTCGATTCGATGCGCTCTTCGAATCGTCGCTATCCACGATCCGGAGAAGTTCATGGATCAGCAGAGGATCCTGCTCGTCGACTCCAGTGAGGAAGAGATCTCCCGTCTCCGGGCCATGCTCCGGACCGAGCTCACGATCGACACGGCGCGGAGCCGCGACCAAGCCTTGCGAGTTTTTGACAAGGATCTCCATCAGATCGTCGTGGCCGATCACCTGCTCGCTGACGGTACTGCCCTGGAACTCCTCCAAGAGCTCAGGCTACTCGCTCCCGACTTGATTTTCGTGCTCATGACCACCGAGGGTGGGGAAAACCTCCTCCGGGAAGCCTTCCAGGCGGGCGCTCACGATTATCTCGATAAACAACTGCTCGAGAGGGACCCTTATTTCCTCCAACAGGTCCTGGACAAGGCCTTCGAGAAGCTCGATTTCCAGATTCTCAAGCACAGCCTGGAGCGCGAGCTGTTCAACGCCAATCAAGACCTCCTGCTCCACAACCAGAACCTCCTGCGCAACACCGACCAGCTCCAGCTCGAGAAACTCAAGCTCGAGGAGAAGAACCGCGAATTGGAGGAATTGACGGAGAATCTCGATAACTTCCTGTCGATCTGTTCCCATGACCTGCGCTCGCCGATCAGCACCGTCAAGTCCATGTCCCGTTTCCTCCTCGAACGTGCCCGCGAACGTTTGGACAACATCGAGCAGGATTTTTTGCACCGGATCATCAAGAACGCCGACTACAGCCTCGAGCTGATCGAGAAATTGCTCGACAGTCACGAATTGGAGCGCGGCGTGCGGCGTCACTTCGAGATGCTCGACGTGAACGCGATCATCAATTCGGTCAGCCATGCCTTTATACTCCAGATCCGTCAGATGGACCTGAACTTCATGTGTTTCAACAAGGTCGACGATCTCGAGCTGTTCGGCGACCGGATCAAGCTGACGCAGCTCTTCAACAACCTCATGGTGAACGCCATCAGGCATACCCCTCAGAAAGGCTCGATCAGCATCGAGGTAGAAGAGGAACGGCGAGGACCCACGCGCCACCTCGTGTTCAGCATTTTCAACACGGGCAGTTATATTCCTCCCGAGTACCACGAGCGCATCTTCGACAAGTTCGAACAAGTACCGGGTGCTCCCCGCAGCGATGGGGGGCGAGGTCTCGGGTTGGCCATCTGCAAAGGGGTTTGCGACTTGCACGGCGGGAGCATTTCGGTGCGCTCCGACCAGGCCACCGGTACCACCTTCATCGTCTCCCTGCCCCAGTACAAGGACCTCGAGGACCTGCCCGGCGAACGTCCCCTGAGTCGGCCCAAGGTGTTGCTCTTCGGTTGCGACGAAGCTTTACAGAAGCTCTTCGAAACGCTCTTCGGTGACGCAGCGAGGGTCTTGGCTTTCAACGCCGTCAGCAAGCGGTTCAATCAACTCCTCGACCACCAGGTCACCCACGTCGTGTTCGACGAGACCGTGCTCTCCTCGACTCCCTCCTCCGCCTTTCGCTCGTTGCAGAGCCGTGGCCCTAGCTTGCAAACCCTTGTGGTGGTGCACAAATACGATGAGTCCCTGCTCGAACGGTACTACCGCTCTATCAACGACGTCTTCAGTCTACCGAGCGACAAGGCCTATATGCGTTGGAAACTCGACTATCCTCTCGACCATTGGTTGACCGAGGTGGCCGATCGCTCGAGGGTAGTCCTGCTGGTCGAAGCTGATCCCGAGCGCCGACAGAGCTTCTTCGATCAACTTGCAAGCGATGAGAACCTGGGCGTGATCCCGGTAGCCAACGGCTATGATGCCTTGCTCGCCGTGCGGAAGATCGAGGTACACCTCGTGATTGCGGCCAGGGAATCGACGGTCATGGATGGCCTCGAACTGCTCACCCGGCTCAAGCTCAATTACCCTGAACTGCCGGTGGTCCTTATCGGTGACCGGGAAACTCCGACCGAAGATCTTGCCGCCCGAGTTCTCGGTGCTGCCGCCGTATTCCCGAGCGAAGTCACCCTCGATACCTTCGGCCGAGAGGTACGGCAGATCCTGGGCGTTGCCGGGTGACAGGCCGGGAACCTTCTGGTATTGTTCCGTAACTATCGGTGACGTGGTTCCACCTGAGGACTGCTATGACGAGTACTACTCGCATGCTCGTAGGAACTCTCGCCCTGATGCTTGTCGGATGCACGGGATCGGCTCTGATCGACCCCACCTCGCCGACCGGCAACAACGAGCAGAGCCCCACGACCCGAGCCGACGCTGCAGCGGAGACCGATCCCCAGATGGGAGACTCTCTTCACTTGGAACCCTCTGATCCTGACCTTGTGCTCCACACCGATCCCGTCGACACTCTCCCGGACGAAACCCAAGGGCCGGGGACGCAACCGCCCGTGGTCGATCCGAGCGGCATCGAGGACGGAGCTGCCACGGACGATGTTCCCCAGACAGGTACCCAATTCCCTACGAGTTCCGGGAACGAGGGGCCTCCGGCTGGAGGACCAACCTCCCCTGGTTTCGAGACCCCGGGCGACGACGCGACGGTTGATCCGAGTCCACCGGTCGTTCCACCCCCGGATCCGCCCGATCCGACCACGGATCTGCCACCGCCTCCTGATCCACCCGATCCGACCACCGACCCGTCGCCCCCACCGGCGCCGGCCGTGACCTGGATCGACCTTCCCGATGGTACCTTCTCCATGGGAGATACGACCCTCGCGAGCCCAGTCCATCTGGTGCAGCTCAGCGCCTTCAGGATGACCGGCACCGAGGTGACGGTGGCCCAGTACCGTTCCTGTGTCGCCGCGGGCGTCTGTATCTCGGCCGAGACCTGTACCTGGGGGGATCCCAACCAAGATGACGATAGCAAGCTCGACCATCCCATCGTGTGCGTGAGCTTGGCCATGGCAAGGACCTGTTGCCAGTGGCTTGGCGGGGACCTACCCACCGAGGCGCAATGGGAATACGCCGCTCGCGGTGGGACCGATCGTGCCTACCCGTGGGGGAACACCGAACCCGACGGGACCTTGACCAATTGCGATCCCGACCTGTGTTCCGACGGTTTCGCCGAAACCTCCCCGGTCGGCAGTTTCCCCGCGGGTGCTTCGCTGCACGGCCTCTACGATATGGCCGGCAATGTCTGGGAATGGGTGCTCGATTGCTATGACGGTACCTATTACGCGACCATGCATGCGACCTGTCCCGCCGGCTGTCTCGACCCCCTGAATCTTGCGTGTAACTCCAGTGCCTATCGGGTGTTGCGAGGGGGAAGTTGGCTGAACGATGCCGCTACCTTCCTGCACGCAGCGAACCGATCCCTGGCAGTCCCCAACGGCACAAAGAAGAGCGTCGGGTTTCGCTGCGCCGCCGCCCCCTGAAGCGAGCTTAAGGACAGTTGTCGCTGGTAACGGTCTGACCGGCGGTCGGAACGCCGTTGCCGCCGACATCCTCGAAGCTGAGCGGGATGGACTGACACCACGAGCCGCCGCAGTCCTTCTGGCGCTGGGTGTGGAGGTGCGGACCCGTGGACCAACCGGTGCTGCCCGAGAGACCGATGACCTGCCCGCGGCTGACCCTGTCCCCCTTGCTCACTTTAGCCGTATTGAGATGTGCGTACAGGGTGTTGCTGCCATCGCCGTGATCGATGGTGACGGTGTTGGCGGCATTGATGCATCCCGAGCCTCCGCCGTTGTAACACGGCTCGCCCGGCTGCGTCGGCAGCGCGATCGCGACAACCAACCCCGCGGCCATGGCGTGGATAGGCGTGTTGACGGGTATCCCGAAATCGAAGGCATAGCGGGAGCTGCCGTTGTGCGAGAAGTTGGTGTTGTTGCCCTGGGTCACCTTGATCTTCTTGCCGCAGGCGAAGGGGAGGTAGAACCCCGGCCGGTCGGGGGCTTCGGGTAAGGGGTCAGGAGTGTTAGGCAAGGGCTGGGGAGTAGTCGGGTCGGGCGCGGTTGGCAAGAGGGCATCGTGCTGGGAACACCGGGTGTAGAAGGCCGAGATGTAACCTTCGTCGAGCCGATACCAGGTGGTTTCGCCGTTGACGTTCTCGCCTTCGACTTCCTCGAGGACTTCGATCTGTTCGTTGGGTTCCAGACTGGCGACGATCCTGCCGTCGGTCGTGGGGGTGGAACGGATGTTCAGGACCTCGCCCCCGGTCTTGACGACCTTGACCAGGGTGCAGCTCGTTCCCGGCGCCGCGGGGAGCAGCTCGGGGTTGAGCACGGGACTCGGGAGGTCCGGACGTTCTTCGTCCTCGGTTGGGACGAACACCTGCTCGCTGCCGGGGATGACCGGCAAGTAACCGTAGACGGTCGGTTCTTCCTGGGACACGTCGATGGGTTCGCCGCACGCCCCGAGCAAGAGGAAGCCTAGCAGTGCGGGGGAAGGGAAGCGCCTCGGTCGCGGCGCGGGGTAGGGGAGCCGAGTATTCACCGCCTCATGGTACCCGATATCCGGGGTGAGAGGCAATGGTGCAATGCACCCACGTCTGAACTGAGACAGAGGTCGCAGGGGAAATGGTTTACCAAGGAGCGGTCGTCGCTACCCAGTCGTAGTTGCCTTGGGCGTCGAATAGCTTGATTTGTATGTATAGTGTTCGCGAGCCGTCTTTAGGAATGTCTGCCATGTCGTAGGTGATCTCGGCCGCGGCGTCGAAGGGCGTTTCGGTCAGTTTGAACCAGGTTGTGGTCTCGCCCTCGAGGACCTTGCCCAAGGGGTAGAGCTTCGAGCCGGCTTCCGGTTGCAGCTCGGCCCAGCCACCGTTGACCTCGGCATAGAGGGCGGATTGGGTCTCACCCGCGGGTTCGAGTCCGCCCATACCGGATTGGTAGGGAGTCGATTCTTTGTAGAGGACGAAAATTTCGCGGCCATCGGCCGTTTCGTAGAGGAGCGGAATGCTGCCGGTGAAGAATCCGTACTCGGTGAACGTGGTTTCATCAACCCGTTGAGTGATGCTGGAGAGGCTGATGTAGGCTCGTTCCACGCGAGAGCCCTGGGTCAATTGGCCGAAACCCATGAACATCCATGGGACACTGAAAGTAGTTAATGTTGAGATGTCCACGTTGCCGTTTGTTTGGGAGAAAGAGTCATGCAGAATGATGGTCTTGCCGTTTTCGATCAAGCCTCCGAAGAATACCCCACTGACCACGCGCGCTGCGGCACCGGAAGCGAAGTCCGCTGAGATCCACGGCGCGTCACCGAAGGGGTTGAAGCCGGCGAGCTCGGCCGGGGGTTGATTGCCGCCCGCATGGTTCGGATTGGTAAAGAATCCGGTACTCTGCACGCTCGTCGGTACGGTCGGCGCAGGAGTGGTGACGTTGCCGCTGGCGTCAACTCCCGTGGTTTGGGGCGTAGCCGGGGTTTCCACGCTGGCGGGAGCGGTGATGGTGACATCGCGGCGATTGAAATAACCGTCGAGGAAGGTACGCCAGACCGCGACGTCCTGGAGGCGGTTGTACCCGCTGTTGTACTCGCTGGCATAGAGCGGGAAGTAGATGGCGAGCCCTGTCGATTTATCCCGGGCCGGGCCCTTGTGATTCGTCACCACGGCCGCTGCGAGTGCCTGGGAGAAGACGGCGGTCTCAGCGGAGAAGTTCACGCCGGCGCCGAGGATGAACTCCCCGAGGTCGATCATCTGCGGATCGTAGGCTCCCTCTGGCGCCTCGCCGCGCACCACGCTGCCATACGCGGTTGCTCCGCTGCGCTTGGCCGAGTAGGCGGTGGCGCCATTGGCCATCTGGCCTCCGAGCTTGGACAGGACCGTTTGAAGGGCCGCCTCGAGTCGGGGCATGGCGTTGAGGTCGATGACCGATTGGGTCACGGTGTTGGACTGCCCGCGTTCCTGGGCTTGCTGGGCGAAACCGGCGACCAGGGCTTTCCCCAGATCGAGCGGAGAGGTCGAGGGATTGGTGGCCAGCACGCCGAAGGAACGATAATCCCAGCCGTGTCCGGGCACGAGTTCCTCGCTGGCGACGAGGTATTCGGAGAAGGGGGCCATGGCCATGGCGACCTCGTAGGTGGCCATCAGGCAAGCATCGAAACCGATCAGAGCGAAGCGTTGCAGGCCGGCAGCGGTCATGCCGTTGTAGATGCCTTGGCGCATTTCCGCCAGGGAGAGCATGTCGGGGGAGGCCGCCCCCTCGTCGATGCCGAAGCCTGGCCAGGCCGCGCCGTGGTCCCAGAACACCAGAGCCGTGCGGTCGGCCGGATAGGCGCCCACTCCCCAGGAGATGAAATCGGCCAGGGCCTCGGCGGTACCGGTGTTCAGCTCGCCGAGGTCGGAGATTTCCTCGACTGAGTTCTGTTTCACCAGGAAGCGTTTCGTGGAGGTGAACGAGCCCAACACACCCGCGTCGGCATCGTCCGTGAAGGTTGCAGACCGGTCGTGCTGGACCACCAGGTTGAGCCCGGTGGTCGATCCCACGGCCATGAGCTCTTGCATATCCTTGAAACTAGCGGCCTCGAGGTTGTTGTCCGCTGCCATGAAGACCAGCACGGTCCAACTGTTGCCGGTGGTCGAGTGCGGAGGCAACCGGTCGAGGGAGAGCACGCACACACCGTCCCGGCACATAGTGCCCTCGGCGCATGGGGTGGCACAGGTCAGGGTCAGGTCGTCGCGGATCAGGTCGCCGCTGCGACCAGGATCGTAACCGCTTGGATCGTTTGGCTTGACGGGATCGTCCGTGCCGCTGGGAGTATTGGGAGAAGCTGGGTTCTGGCTATCGACCGTGCTGTCGCTCGAGCATCCGGTTGCCAGTACCAGCATGAAGGACAATAGGAGCGGGATCATATATTTCATCTCTGGCCTCCCGACCAAACAAGTTGAAGGCTTCTCTGCCATGAGAGCGAAGGGAAATGCAAGCCCCTCGTGCGGTTCTCGGCGAGGGCTTCTTTACATGAGAGCGCCCGCTGGGCTACAATCCGCCCACTCGTCTACCCCTCTCGGAGGCAGGCCATGCGCCCGAGTTCCCGGTTCCTCCTCCCCGCCCTGTTCCTCTGTCTCGCCTGCTCTGACCAACCACCGACCAACTACGGTAACGGTCCCGGTCCGGAAGGCGCGAGCACCATAGTAGCCAGTGCCGGCAAGGCCAATTTCCTCGACGTGACCTCGCCCGAGGGCATCATCATGCAGCTTCGTAAGGATACCGTTTCCAAACCCGAGACTATCCGCATCCAGCAACGTACACCGGATGCCCTGAGCCTTCGCCTCAAGTCCTCCATCCGCGCCTCGGTCAGTATTCCCGGTCTGCTCTATCGTTCCGAACCCATCAACGTCGCTGGAGCCTCCCGCTTCCTGTTCCTGGCCGAGGTCGGCATCAACGAGCAGGCCCAGTTCGCCGGAGAGGGATTGACCTTCCTGGTCCCGGTCTCCCTCCTTCCCGTGACCACCCTGGCCAAAAACACGATCCCCGGCCACACCCTCTCACCCGTCGATATCCCGGAAGAGTCCCTGCCGAATGAGCTCATTCCCTCGCAAGCCCTTCCGGCAGCGCACTTCGCTCTGGCCGATCTCTCCGGCGATTCCCTTATCGCACAACCCGGTCACACCGACGACGAAGCCGATCCGACGGTCAAGACCCAACTCGTGAGGCAACCCAAGCACCAAGAGCAGTCGACCGCGGAGTCGACCAAGAAACCGGTCGTCACGGCGTTGCTCTTCGTCGAGCACGGTACAGGCGTCTACCGCATGCAGTGCCAGGTCGAGGACCAGCTTTCCGCTGCAAAACGCTTGGCCGTGACGTGTCCCATGACCGGGGCCATGCAACATCCCTTCTTCACCCTGGCGGTCTTCACCGCCTCGACCGGGGACTACTACCAGGCTCGGGTCGATGATCTACCTGTGGCCTTCCTCCCCAAACAGATCCACCTCGGTTCTGGTCGCAACACCCCGCCCGAATTGACCCTGGCCGCGGGCTATCTCGTCGGTGCCTCGACCCCGAACGTGCTGCTCATCGAAGCCGAGGATGCCGAGGGAGATTTCCTCAGCCTCGATTTCCAAGCCCCCGCCAACTTGGTGCACGAACGCCATCACCACCGCATCCTCCTGCGACCTTCGCAGCAACAACTCGGCATGACCCTGGAGGTCCAGGTGACCGTGAAGGACAGCGGCAATCCCAGGTTGGAAGATCATAAGACCATCACCTTGCACGTGGTCGAGCGCGAGGTCCTGGCCAATCCCCTCGACCGCGACCTACCCCTCTCCATCGACAGCGCTCCTTCCGCGGTAGTGCAGGATTCGAACGCACGTTTCGTCTTTTCGACGGGACGTCCGGCCACCTTCTATTGCCGCCTGGATGCCGCGAAGTTCGAGATCTGCACGGCCGAACTCCTTCTCGAAGGCTTGACCGCAGGCCAACATACGCTCGCCGTCTTCGCCATTGACAAGGTCGGGGTCAAGAGCAGCGAACACCTGCACACCTGGACCGTGGACCTGAGCTTCGACACCACAGCGCCGAGCGGGACCGTTACCGGGCCGGATCCGAGCGCCGATCAGACCACCCCCGACTTGACCCTCGCCTTCGACCTCAGCGACGACACGGGGGTGGCCGCCTGGTGCGCCAGGAGCCCGTTCGAGGAGGATCCACCGGCAGTCGCGGACGCGTGCTGGCGGCGCTTCATACCAGCCACGAAGCTTCAGCGCGGGAACCAGGTCTTCGTGCTTGCTCCGGGCTATGGCGAGCAACAGGTCGAGGTCTTCGTCCGCGACCTCGCCGGCAACCTCACCGCACCCTTCCGCTTTACGGTGAACTACCTGCCGCCGCCGGACACCACCTCCCCGGTCGAGGGTAGGGTGGTCATCGAGGACAATCACACCACGACCTATCAGCGTCAGGTGCTGCTCTCGCTCTCGGCCCGTGATGACGTCGCCGTGGCGGCTTGGTGTGTCCGGGATACCCTGCTCGAGCCCGAACCCGAGGACGCGTGTTGGCAGCTTGTCGAGCCGCCGAGCTCCAACCTTTACCTCGGGAATATCGCCAAAGAACTCTCGGAAGGACCGGGTCTCAAACAGGTCCATGCCTGGTTCCGCGATCTCTCGGGCAACGTCAGCACCGTGGCCAGCGATTCCATCCTCTATGAGCTACCCGGGGACGTCGTCCCCCCGGCTCCGCTGAGCGTGGAACTGGCCCTGGGAGTGGCGACCACCGCTTCTCAACAGATCCAAGTGAGTGTAGAGGCCTCGGACGAGGTCGGCGTCACCGCCTATTGCCTCAAGGAAGACCAGAACCCTCCTACGCTCGAACATCAATGTTGGAGGACTCTGGACTCCGCCCAACCTCTGTTTGAGCTCGCGGACGTGGATTTCTGGCTCAGTCCCGGGTATGGGCAGAAGACCGTCACCGCCTGGTTCCGCGATCTGGTCGGCAACATCTCTATGCCGAGCTCCGACAGCATCGAATTCACCGGTCCAGCGGACAGCGGCCCCCCAACCTCGGCGGCAATTTCCATCAATGACGGGGGTGAAACCACGGACAATCTATTGATCTCGCGTGACATTGTTGCCTTCGACGATACCGGTATCACGGCCTGGTGCGTCAAGGAAACCTCGGACCTCCCCGGGCCGGAACATCCCTGCTGGAGAACCGTGAACCCGGCGGTGACCTCCCTCAGTCTGGCCGAAATTCCCTTCACGCTCTCCAACAACCCCGGGGAACACCGGCTCTCGGCGTGGTTCCGCGACCTCCCCGGCCAACTCTCGGAACGGGTCGAAGACCTGATCACCTATACGCCGCTGGCCGGTGGAGAGGATACCACCCCGCCCCTCGTGGTCTGGCTCGGCCGGCCCGACGATCCCGACAACCAGGCGGTGTTCACCTTCACCTCCGATGACCCGGGTGCGACCTATCGCTGCCGGACCGACGGTGTTGGCCCCGTGAGCTGCACCAGTCCAAAGGACCTCGCGGCGCTCCCCGACGGTCGGCACACCCTCGAGCTGCAGGGGGTCGACCAGGTCGGCAACACTTCGGATTGGTTGAGTTATTCCTTCTATCTGGACCGGACCGGGCCGGTCAACCCGGCCGTCGTCTCTCCGGTCGGAGCAGTTCCGGCCCGCGAGCTCACCGTGGAGCTCAGCGGAGACGATGATCAGGCCATCGGCGCGTACTGCCTGCTGGAAGACCTGGGGAGTCCAACGCCGGCGCCGGCCTGTTGGAATCCGGTGTCCCCTGTCGGTACCTTCTCCCTCGCCGTCGACCTGACCCTGAGCGAGCCCCTGGGGACGAAACGCCTGCACCTGTGGCTACGAGACCTCGCCGGGAACGTCTCGGCCGAGGCTATCGAGGAAGTCGCCTTGATCGTCCCCTTCGTGACCAATGCGTGGCTCGGGGTGCCCGCCGGTTCCTTTGACATGGGGTTGGATGGGGGACGGGTCGAACAGAGTCCTGCGCACCTCGTGCATCTCTCCGCTTTCCACATGCTGACCTACGAGGTGAGCGCCGAGGAATACGAATTCTGCGTGGACGCCGGAGCCTGTGTCGCCGCGGACACGGGGAACACCTGCACCGCGGGCCGGGTTGGCAAGGAAGACCATCCCATCAATTGTTTGAGCTTCCAAGCGGCCGAGGCCTATTGCCATTGGCTGGGGGGAACTCTGCCCAGCGAGGCGCAATGGGAATATGCCGCAGCGGGTTCCAACTCCCTGGCCTATCCCTGGGGTGAGGTCTTCGAGAGCAACCGCCTCAATTATGCCTCCAATGGAGATCCTTACGAAGTGGAAGCCCTCGAGACCACCCCGGTAGGGTATTTCACCGATACCACCCACGACGGCTCCTACACCTCGGCGAACGGCTCCTCGCCCTTCGGCCTGCACGACCTCGGCGGCAACGTCTGGGAATGGGTACTCGATTGGTATGACTGTTATCCCTCCAATAACTTCTGCGCCACCCCCGGGGCTTCTCCCTTCTACACCGCTTCCGAGGACATGGACGACCCGGTCAATCTGCAATACGTTGCCAACCTCAAGGTCATCCGCGGCGGGAGTTGGGCCAACGACCAGGCCAACCTGGGGAACACCTACCGGAACTATCAGACGCCGGAGTTTGGCAACGAGCTCATCGGACTGCGCTGCGTCGCCCCGGCCCCCTGACACGAGAACCCGGTTCAGGGCCAATCCAGGTAGCTCAGGAGGAGCTTCTTCCCCCCGAGGTCGCGATAGGGGTTGGAGCGGTGCTTCAGGAAACGCCGGTAGGAGGCGACGGCCTCGTGGTACTGGGCGAGGTCCCGGTAGGTTGAGGCCAGGTCGCAGCGATACAGGACGAGCAGCTTGGGGAACCACGGGGATCCCAGGACGGGTTCGAGCTGACGCGGAGCCAGCGTGGGCAGCGAGGCCGGCAACATGTGGTGCCGGACCAGCCAGGTGACCTCGTCGATCAAGGAGGAGGGGTAGCCGAGCCGGTGGAGGAAGACCCTGGCGATTCTCTCACCCTGCTCGGCGTGTCCGGAGAACTTCCTGGTTCCCGCGGCATAGGTACTTGCCTTGCCGACGTCGTGCAGCAATAAGGCAAGCGAGAGGGTGAGGTCGGCGAGCCTTGGGTAATGGAGGGTTTCGAGGGTGTGTTGCCAGCCGTCACCTTCCGGGTGGTGGTCCTTGGAGTGTGTGACGCCGCGGAGTTCTTCGAGTTCCGGCCAGTGAGTTCGGACGAAGCCGCCTCGAGCCAGAAGTTCGAGGCCCTGCCAGGGGGTTTCGCCGAGGAGCAGAGCGGTGAGCAACTCGCGCTGGTAGCCGGGAGACAGGAGCGGACCTTTTCCGGTGCCGTGCGCCAGTTCGGGAGGGGGCTTGTACGCGTGTCGGCCGACCACGAGCGCGATTTCGGCGAGCGACAGCCAGGAACAGGTCATCGCCGGCGGGAGTAAGGCTTCGCTCGGCCGTAGCCTGGCCGCCCGCAGGTCGGGGTAGACCTCGTACCAATCCAGGAAACGCCCATGCTCTGGTTCGTAGAGGAGGTCGAGCACGCTCACGCGGTGGCGAGGAGGGCGATCGGGGAATTCCCCGCAACGCACACAGAGCTCGAGGTCGTCGCGGCGGAGCCGGGCTTCCCCCCGTTCGTCGGCACGATAGCTCAGATCATCGCAAGCTCGTGCCAAGTCGACCAGGGACCTGGTGGTATAGACCTCGAGCAGAGGCAGCATGGGGACGCGGTGGTACAGATCGAGCGCGGTGAGACCCGAGGCCCAACAGGGCTGGGGCAGCCCGGCGAGAGCCACCCCGAGCTGCTCGGCCTGAATGGACGTCGGCGCTCGTACATTGGACTGAGCCACTCGATCTTCCTCGGATACTTGGATAGGAGCCTAGTCCGGGCATTTCCGGGATTGTGTACCAGGCAGGCAGGGATGGCAAGCGAGGGACGTGCTGGACTTCCGAGGCAGATCGGCCCATCGAGGCCGGGATGACAACCGGTTGTCGGCTGCGCTATACTTGCAACGGATCGGCAACCCCGAAGCGAGAGCATGCTGTCCTATCGCCCCCTCGTTCTCATCTTCTGCTGCTGCTTGGCCTGTATGGAACAGGGCGAGGAGTGGAAGACTCCGCCACCCGAGGATTCGTCTACGGGCATCGTTCCCGTGCCGCCGGCTCCGATCATCAAATATGCAGATCTCGACGACAGCGGACGGATCGAGAAGGCCGATGCCGACCTCTTCGACAAGGTCCTCGACGGTGACATGAGCAGCGCGGACCCAGCCACGATGGCAGAACTGCTCAAGCGTATGGATCTGAACCAGGACGGCGCGGTCAACGAGCTGGACCGCCGCATGCTCGACGAATACCTGCTCGGCAACATCAAGGCGTTCCCAGTGCGCCAGATCCGTTACGGCGATGTGAACCTCGATGGCTGGGTCAATGACCGCGACGTGGACAAGGCCAAGGAAGTAGTGCGCAACCCGGGCGCGGTGCATGCCGGCAACCGGGTCGCAGCCGACGTGGACGACGATGGCGCCTTCACCGGACACGACGTGCAAATCCTCAGGCTCTACCTCGCCGATATCCTCACCTCGCTCCCCTTCAAGGTCGTGCCCGGCGATCTGAACTTCGACAAGAAGTACGATGGTGAGGACTATGCCCTAGCGTCTCAGATCCTTCGCGGAGGTCAAGATTACGATTTGCTCGAGACGCGGCTCAGTGGAACCAAGGACGAGGTCGTGCGGATCATGGCGCTGGACGTCAACCGCAACGGCAAGATCGGACCCTTGCTCGACCCCTTCGACGAGGCCATCCTCCTCGATTACCTGAAGAAACTCATCGCAGAGTTGCCGCACGACATCTATTTCGGCGACCTCGACGCCGATGGGAAGGTCACCGACGCGGATCTTACCCAGGCTCGCTCCCTCATAGAAGCCGACAGCGTGCCCGAGCTGGCCAGCGAGTTCCTGGCCCTGAACGTCAACCGCGACTTCGACGACAAGGGGAAGCCCTTGACCGAGGCGCGAGTCGATCGCCTGGACCTGACCTTGCTCGAACTGGCCGTCGAGGCCGAACAGAATCATTTCGCGCAAGGCCAGACCACGTGCCGCTACGGCGACTTGAATCTGGACTTCCTCGTCGATCAGAGGGATCTCGCACTCTTGCAGAGTTATATCCAAGGTACCGCTCTACCGGAAGACCTGTGTCTCATGCCGGCCGCCGACCTCGACCTCGATGGCAGCCTGAGCGCCGAGGACGAGGCGCTGCTGCGAGCGAAACTCGAAGGCACGCTCGAAGGTGGCCACTTCCCCGGAGAAGTGGGTTTGGGGGACTGAAGCTGACCTCCCTCTTCCCTTCGAGGAAAGACGAACATGCGAACAGGGAATTTCTCAGACTGTTCAGGGGTTCGGCAGAGACGGGGGCGTTCCCAGAGAGGCTTCAGTCGGCCTGGTAGAGCGGCTTCATATCTTCTTCAATCACCCGGATCAAGAGATTGTCCAGGCGTTCGACCTGGTAGCCGGTGATGTCCGGGGTGATGTGCGAACCGCCGACACCGGAATCGTCGGTCAGGAAAATGTATTGGCCCTGGGTCGCCACGGCGATGTGCCGGAACAGGAACTCGGTGCTCTTGTTGATGCCCGAGGCAGCAATGGGGTAGATCTTGACCCCGGCTTCCTGCGCGTCGGCGATGCCCTCGACATAGGTGTACTCTTCGTCGTCGTACATGTTCGGGGGAGCATCGGCAACCAGGAAGCACAGCCTCGAGCGCGCATCGGTCTTCCAGCTCAAGTCCGAGAAGGTCTTTGCGAGGGCTTCGTTGAGAGCTTCGGGGAAGTCGCCGCCGCCCGAGGCGAAGGTACTGCCGAGGCGATCGTGGAAGATGTCGAGATCTGACGTGAAATCATACACTTTCGTGACATATTGGTCTCCACGGTCCTTGTAGAAGACCACGGCCATGCGCACGTCGTCCGAGCTGGTGTCGAGTTTGACCGTGTGGACGATGTCCCGGAGCTCTGCCTGGAGGTACTCGAGCTCGTCACCCATGCTGCCGGTAGTGTCGATCACGAAGGCCAAGTCCAGGGCCGGTTTCGCCGCGCGCACGTAGGAGGTCGTGAGCTTGAACTCGTGGAAGGTCTTGAGGCTCTCGTCCGCTTTGCGGCTGCTCAGGTCGGCCGTGACCTCGCTCTCGCCGTAGGTTACCGCCAGACGCAGGGTCTCGGGCACCTCGGCCGGGTCGCCCTGGACGAACCACACCACCTTGCCCTGGGGAGAGGTCCGACCGTCGTAGAGAGTGTTGTCCCCGGCCGAGAGCACGAACCTGGTGCTCGGCACGGGTTGATCGTTGGCACCCTTGACCAGGAAGGTCACCCTGGTGTCGTAGTCGAGGGCCCAGTCGCTCTGGTACTCGGGATACCGGTCGATGAAGGTGAGGAAGTCGTCGTAGTTCTCGAGGTCGTTCCAGATTGCGGCGGTGAGTACCCCGGATTGGGTCTCGGGATCCTCCGGTTCTGCCGGGTCCTCGGGCGCTTCATCGGTCACTTCGGTCGGTTCACCGTCTTCATCGAGGGGGGCCTCGGGAGGCGTGGGTGAGGGTGATTCATCATCTCCGCCTGCAGTCGTAGAGGACGCTTCGGTGGGGGGCATGCCGGGCTCGCCGGATTTCGTACTCGTCGATGGCGCCATGGGTGCGGTACTAGCGCTACCCGAATCCTCAGCGGCGTAGCTCGCGTCCGCGTGAGCGCCCTCGCCGTCCCCGCCAGCTATACTCGGATCGGTCGGGCTATTGGTATTGGTCGTTTGTTCGACCGAGCCGTCTGTGGCCTCATCGGAGAGCGCTTCTGAGGCATTTGCGGTCTCGTCCTTCGAGGCCTCCTCGAGCACATCGCAACCGAGCCAGAACACACCGAGAAATAGCATGATAAGAACGTGTTGCAGTATCTGTCGCATGGTCTTACCCCCTTGGGTCGTAGAGAACCTGGCGCAGTATACCAGAACGGCCGGCCTTGGCGACCACCTGAGAGTATTTTTTCATAACAATTGTCTCCAACGACGGCAGCTTGCGTTCGACCGACCGGGGGTGCTAGGAAGGCGAGGCGACCCGATCCGGCGAGAGGTGGTAGGATGATGCAGTTCTTCGGCCGGCAACCTGTGCTGGGCAAAGAGGTCTTCATCGCGCCGGGCGCGGTGGTGCTCGGAGCGGTCGAGTTGGGCGACGAAGCGAGCGTCTGGTTCGGCTGCGTGCTGCGCGGCGATGTCGACGCGATCAGCATCGGTGCGAGCACCAATGTCCAGGATCTCTCGATGCTCCACGTCACGCGCGGTTTTCCCTTGACCCTGGGGCGGGGGGTGACCGTGGGACACCGCTGCCTGCTGCACGGTTGCACCGTGGGGGACGATTGCCTGTTGGGTATGGGCTCCATCGTGTGCGATGGGGCGGTGCTCGCGCCCGGGACCCTGCTCGGAGCGGGCAGTCTGGTCCCTCCGGGCAAGTCCTTCCCGCCCGGGGTCCTGCTCCTCGGCAGTCCGGCCAAAGTGGTGCGCGAGTTGTCCGCCGAAGAACGCGAACACCTCCGCCGGCAGGCCGTCAACTACAGAGAATACGCCCGGCAGTATCGTTCCGGGCTTGGAGGCACGACCGATGAGAGAAGCTGAACCCGGACTCTCCGCTTCCGACGACCTCCTCCAGCTTGACACTCCCGAGCTGGCTTCCATGCTCGCCTGCGTTGGGGTGTCAGCTCTGGTCGAGGCCATGTGCGCCCTCGGCCGTCCGTTCCAGAGTTTACCTGACTTGCTGTGCTCCGCGGATTTCCGGGCACGTCTCGGGGCTATGACCGTGCTCGAAGAACTAGTCGGCCGTTCGCGACCGGTGGCCTTCGAGTTGGTGTCTCCGATCCTCGCTCGGTACTCCACGCAACCACCCACGGTGAGGGGTGATCTCGCCTACGTACTCGGGCTCACAGGTGGAGAGGAAGCCCGGAAGGGACTGTCCGAGGCTTTGGCGTGTGAGAACGACCCCGAGGTGCGAGAGGCCCTCGACGAGGCCTTGTCAGAGTTGGGAACCGGGGGGTGATGCTGCTGCCTCACCGCCTCGCCGACGACTGCCCTCGTACAGGTCGAAACGGGCGAAGGTGCAGGGCAGTTCCCCATTGCGCAGGGCCACGCGGGCCGAGGTGCGCAGGCCGATCGAACGCAGAGCCTCCCTACCGCCGAACAAGATCCAGGCCGTGTAACCATTCCAGCGCTGTTTGAGCGTGTTCCCAAGTTCTTGGTAGAACAGCCCGAGTTGTTCGAGTTGCAGCCGTTCACCATAGGGAGGGTTGCAGACCAGGGTACCCTCGGTGCTCGGGGGAGGGAGTTCGGCGAAGGGGCAGGTCCGGACCTCGACCACCTTCTCGAGCCCCGCTGCCTGGAGGTTCTGGCGGGTCTTCCGGGTCGCGGTGGGCGAGAGATCGGCGGCGAGGATCGTCGTGGACACTTTCTTGCGGGCTGTGCGGGCCTCCTCTCTCAGCTCGGAGAACTCCTTGCGGCGGTGTCCCGGCCAACGCTGGAAAGGAAATTCCTTCCTGAAGGATCCCGGGCCGATGCCCGTGGCGAGGAGGGCGGCCTCGATGGCAATGGTCCCGGACCCGCACATGGGGTCGACCAAGGGCGTGGAACCGTCCCAGCCTGTCAAAGCCACCATGCCGGCTGCCAGGGTTTCCCCGAGCGGAGCACCTCCTTGCGTGATGCGATACCCCCGACGGGCGAGACTCTCCCCGCTGCTGTTGATGGCCAGGTCACAGCGGTCTTCGGCGAGATGGAGGTGCAGTTCGAGGTCCGGGCGCTGGAGGTCGATCGATGGACGGCCCCCTCGGGTTTTGCGCAACCGATCGACCACCGCGTCTTTGACCACGAGGAGCGGGAAATGGGTGTTCGGAAAACACTCGGCTTGGACGAAGCCGCGCACGGCGAAGGTGGAGTTTGGACCGAGATGGTCCTCCCAGGGAATGGCCGAGGCTCCGGCGTAGAGGTCCTCGCGCGAGCGCACGGGAAAAGAGGTCAGGGGTACCAGGACCTTGATCGCGGTACGCAGCCAGAGATTGGCCTGGTACAGCAGCAGTTCGTCGCCTAGACAGCGCACGGCCCGGCGGGAAGGTTCGACCGCTGCGGCGCCGAGCGAGGTCAGTTCCGCGGCGAGGACGTGTTCCAGACCCGTCAAGGTGGTCACGACCAGGGGGAGACCGCCTGGCATCGAGACGGGACTGTGGGGGTGGTCAGTCAAGGTCGGGTATCCTGGTCATGTGCCGGAAGAGGTCGAGGGGGACGATGGTGAAATGGAAACTCGCCGGGATGCGCGGGCGGTCTTCCCGGCGGATGAGGGACTCGCGGAACGCGAGGTCGGTGTATCGTTCGAGGAGTTGTTCGGCCTCCCTTCGGAATTCGTCGTAGGTCTCCTGACTGACCTTGAAATGCCCGACCATGGAGGTGTAATAGCGGGCGTCATCGAGGTGGTCGAGCAGGAGCCGGGTCAGCTCGTCGAGGTACTCGGGGTAACGTCGGCGCATCCACGGTCCTCCCTGCAGCCAACGCAGCTTGCCGTAGACCTTGAAGCGCACCCTGTTCTCGGGGTGCAGTTCCAGGAGTCCGAGCTTTTCCAATCGTAACAGGTACTTCAAGGTAGAGGCCGGGCTGAGATGATAGTGCTCGGCAATGACCTCCGGCGATTTGCCCTCGAAGAAACAGTCGCGGAAATAATAATAATACTGTGGATGTTCGGCGAAAAACTGCTCCTGTTCGAGGGAGAAGGAAAACGTGCTGGCAGCCTCCTCGTTGGCGAGATTGACCAAGTCGGGGAAGGTAATGCCCACGGCCTCGCAGAGCTCGACCACGCGCTCGATCGAAGCGTTGCCGTCGTGGAAGATGTTTTTAATCGTACTTTCGGAAAAGCTCACCTTCGAGGCCAACTCGCGATAGGTGATCCCGCGCGAACGAAGGACCTGTTTGAGGCTGTCGAAGAGTTGACGGGAGTTGAAGGCGTGCATGGGGAGGATTATTCCGCCGCGACCGGACCGTGGAGGGGGAGTGCGGGGTCTCCGAACAGGGTCAGTTGGTAGTAGACCCAGCGCATGGCCGTTCCGGCGAGCAGCCCGAGGTTCTGTTCCTTGGAAAAGTGGTTCAATTCGCCCAGCCGGGTCAACCCCTTGCCGAAGCGGCCGTGCCAGAATTGGCGATGGTAGAGGTGGGAGGGACCTTTCAGCGAGTGATCGTCCCCCCAGCCGTACCTGCTGTTACCGAGGTAGGCGAAGGCTCCGGTCGGGGATGAGACCAGGTTTTCGAGGATGGCGTCGGTGCTCGATACGCTCCCGTAGTGCGACTTGTTGTCGAAGGCCCCGGCATAGCACCCCTGGGTGTACCCGAGGAAGGGACGCTGCTCGTTCCCCAGTCCAGTGATGGAACTGTTGGTCAGTTTCATGTTCATGCCGAGGCTGGAATGGCCGAGGTGGTTGATATAATGGGCTCCTTCTCGGATGGCTTGGAGCAGGGCTGGCGTGGTGAAGGTGTTGTTTTTCTCGTAGAGCTTCTGGAAGGTCGCCCCGAGGGGGATGCCGGTGGTGATGATGCCGAAGGCGTCCGAGCCCCCGACGAGCTGATCCATATGGTCCCCGCCCCAGATCTTGCCGATCTTGTTGCTGGTCCAGAGGTATTCTCCGACCATGAGTACCTTGGCACGGTAGGTCAGTTCGGCGCCGCTCTCGAGATAGAGCAGGGTCTTGCGCACGAACTGGTCGAGTTCGGCGGCGGAATCGATCGGGGCACGGCCCACGGCCAACTCACAGAGCAGATCGACCTCTTTACCGTCGGGACCGTCAGTAGGTTCCCCAAGGATGCCGTTCTTGTTGAAATCGAAATCGCCGTCGAGGCAACCATAATAGAGATCCGCGGGGATGGTCTTGTCGGTGTATCCCTCGGCTTCCGCGATGAAGCCCACCGCAGGCACGACCATGAGTTGTTTGTCATCGGCATCGCCGCCGAGCAGGACCATGCGTGTGCCAAGGGTTCGGTAGGCGTGGGTCAGGAACGCGCGGATCTTCTCTGCCAGGTTCTTTCCCTGGTACGCGGCGGCAATGTCCTCGGTCAGGACGATGGCACCGGAGAGCCCCCGGGCGCTGTGCGCCGCGAGGAGGTCTTGAAAGCTGTGGTCGACCGAGGCATCGGCCAGAGCCCGGTTGGTCACGATCAGGTAGTCGGCTGAAGCGTCGCCCGGCTGCTCCGAGACCTCGAGAAGATCGTCGGGATTGTCCACCAGGGCGCGCAACCGCTGAAGATCGGCGTTCCGGCGGGGCAGGGCGACCGGCTCGACTTCGTCCTGCCAGGTCACGGAGAGGGTCAGCTCGGTGGCGACCTCGAGAGCTTGTTCTGCAGGCAGGTAGCGGACGGGGTAGAGGTTCAAGAAAACCACGCGGTGGCCGGCGAGGTACTGTACCTGGAGTTGCGGCTCGGCCTGGGGGTATGCGGCTCCGGCGCCGTAGATGGCCGGGTCGGGTTGGGGCAACGGGATCGGTCCCTCGAGTTCGGCGGAGAGGGGATGGACGTGGGAACCGGGACGAAGCGGGGAGGAGAGGTCGAGGACCTCGCGTTCACCGCGATCGAGGTGCGCCGTGGCCGGTATCTTCCCCACGGGGGCGACCAGTGTGACGGTATGTACGGGCAGGAGGGGCGCACCGGCGACGTTCAGCCGGGGCAGACCCGGTAGTTCAACGTCGCTATACCCGTGCCAGTCGCTCACGACGGGAGCGGAGTAATGATAGGTTGAGGTCGTCGTGACGGCTGCGGCCGTCACGCTGAAGAAACTGGCGATGCAGAGGACCACGATGGAATGCATATCCCCCCCTTTGGTTGCTGGCCACGAGCGGAGCGCACCATACCCGAGAATCGGAGAGAAGGCAA
>MGSU01000338.1:0-3670 GCA_001799195.1 Deltaproteobacteria bacterium RIFOXYA12_FULL_61_11
AGGGGCTGATCGCCCGAGAGCCCGAGCAGCAGGCCGAGGACCTCTTTTCGACCCGACCCGGACCCACGGCCGAGAAACCCGAGGTGGAAGGATCGGAACAGGCTGGTGATGCGGTCGATGCGTCCAGGGTACTCGGCTTGGCCCTGTACGACGAGCATTTCTATTGGCAGCTCTACGTCTTGACCACCCGAGAGGGGCAGGGTTGGCGTGAGTTGTTGGCCCAGTACTTCGCCGGCCAGGGTTCTACCTTACAGGTCTTGGAGTTCACTGAAAAAAAGGCCACATGGGAGTTCGCCTTGGTCAGCCTCTCAGATCAGGAGCAGTGGGCAACTTGCGCGGTACTGGCCTTTGAGCGAGGTCCACAGACCTTCGTCTGGTCCTGTATCCCAATTGCAGAGTCTCAGCCCAGTGACGAGCAACTCCAGGCCGAGGCCAAGGCTTTTACCAAACGTTTCAAATTCCTCAGTAAACAACCCCAAGGCCATCCCGTGCACTATGCCGTTTGTGAGCGCCATGGCGTCAACCCCTTTTCACCCGTGGCACTGGAGGACGGGGCAGAACAGGTGCATGAGCTGGAAGGAGCCGGCGGGGTTCAGGCCCTCGAACGCGTCCTCATCGCGCTGCAGGAGGACGCCGCCGCATCGGACCAGCCGATCTTCCAAGCCAGCATCCACTCGGCCCGGGGGGTGTTCGCGGACTTGCAAGATCGCGACGAAGAGGCCGAGCGGCACTTCCTATCCGCCCGCAAGCTTTTGGTCAATCGAACTAAAGAGCTTGCAGGGTGCTTTACGAAGGCGGATAAGGCCAACTACCCACCCGACTACGTCAACCACCTGCACTTCAATATCGCCGTGCGACTATGGGGGGTCGATTACCGCCGCGCCGTCGTGCACGCCTCGCGAGGCCGGCTGGATCGGGCCACGGAGGTGCTGGCCGGCCTCTACCGCTCGGCCCAAAGCCTCAAGTTCCAAGAAGAACTCGTGCAGAACGTGACCAAGAACCCCGCCTTCGCGGCGCTTTCCACCTATGAGCCCTGGCAGGCCGTGCTGACGTCGGGGAAGAAGTAGTTCCCCGGCACGGTCGAGGACAGGGTATTCCAGAACACCACCGGCCGGTGGGTGGATCTGGCCAAGCGAATGCAGGCGGCCAGGGCCTTGCCGGTGTAGGTTGGTTCGAGTACGAGACCTTCGACCTGCTCTGCCAGGGCCATGGCCTCGAGAGCGGCCGAGGTCGGGTAACCGTACCCGTGCCCGAGCTGGTCGTAGCGCAGCTCGAAATCCAAAGCCGGCATGGCCCTGGACACCGCGCCCTTGGCTCGCAGCAAAGCATGAGCTGCGGTGGCCAGGCGTTCGATCCGGCCGCGGCGCGACGCCCAAACCGGGGTTACGGCGATGCCGGACAAGGACCAGCCAAGCGAAAACAGAGCCTTGCCCAAGGCCAGGCCTGCCAGCGTGCCGCCGGACCCGACCGGGACAACGACCAACCAGGGGGTGTGGGGGTCGAGCTGGCCGTCGAGTTCCAGGGCGGCCTCGACGTAGCCGAGCACACCCTCGGCGGTCGAGGCGCCGGGGGGCAGGAAGTAGGGTGGACGGCCATGGTCCAGGAAGCGGCGCAGCCACTCGACCGGGACAGAGAACGGCAGATCGTGTTGGTGTCCCGCGAGAACGCGGCGCACCCCCAGGACCTTGAGGGCTTCGAGATTGCGGGTGACGTGGGGAGTTTGCGGTTGGAGACACTGCACCACCGTGACCTGCAGACCCAGGGCCCCGGCATGCGCACCGACCGCGACGGCCTGATTGCTGCCGATCGCTCCGAGGGTCAGCACGGCGCTCGCGCCGCTCCGGAGGACCTCCGGGAGGACGAATTCGAGCTTGCGGACTTTGTTGCCGCCGTATAGGGAGTTGCAAGTGCCGTCGTCCTTGAGCCACAGTTCCACACCCAGCACTGAGGACAGGTTGTGGAGCCTTCGACAGGGTGAAGGGAAGGTGCCGAGAGCAAGACGCGGCAGACGGTCCGGGGAGAGACCCAGCGCTGTGTGCAGGAGGAGCGACATCGGTGGAGACCATAGCACGAGAGGACCTCGTTCCCCAAGGGTGCTGTGTTGATTTGCACGTCCACCACGAACTGCCGGTCTTCGGTCCGTTCCTCGCCAGGTCGCTCCATCGGCTGCCGCCGGCGCACGCCGAGACCGAGGGATGCGGGGTGCTCGGGTATGCCCTGTATACGTGGTCTTTCCCCACGAGACGCGCGGGTGCTGCAGAGATCCTTTCCATGGTGCGACGATTGCGCGCTCGCGCAGCCCGGCCCTTGATCACCGACGGTGCGAGCCTCCGGAGCCACCTCGCAGGCGGCCGAGGCACCGCGGGTTTCCTGTGTTTGGAAGGGTTGCGCTTCTTGGACGATCCCTCCAGTCTCGAGGCTCTGGTGCGAGCAGGTGTGGTCGCGGTTCAACCGGTCCATTTCTGGGACAATGCCTACGCCCACTCCTATCGCTTCGGGCTCGTACCGGTGAGCGAGGTGGGGTTGACCGGCCTGGGCAGGGAACTTCTGTGCGAAATCGAGAGGTTGGGTCTTCTGCTCGATCTCGCGCACATGAACCGGGCCACCATGGACGAGGTGCTGGCCCGGTTCCGCGGCCCGGTGCTCTGTTCCCACACCGGCCTCACGAGCCTGCGCGAGACGACTCGCAATCTACCCGACGCGATCGCTTCGGAGATCTTCCGCCGGGGGGGGCTGGTCGGCGTGACTCCGTGGCGGCGGCTCTTGCCCCGTTTCCGCGGGACCGGTTTAGCCGCGTGGAACGACGCCTTCGTCCGGACGGTCGAAGCCCTGGTGGCGCTCGGAGGAGAGCACGGGGTGGCCTTGGGCAGCGATCGCGGTGCGCCCCTGCTCGTGCCGCCTTCTTTCCTCGCCCCGCCCAATGTGGCCCAGTTGCAGCGCGTCCTCGAGAGTTCGACCGGGATTATCGGGCTCGGTGAGGCTCTGTTCGGAGGTAATGCCGTGCGCTTCCTGCTCCAGCAGGTGCCGGTTCGATCTCAGTGCCAAGAGTACTATCATGGAGGTCCTCGATGCAGAAAGCTCCCGACCATCACCACGTCACGCGATCGATGCTGAGGAAGGCACCTGCACCCATGGGGCAGTGTGAGACTCGTTCTGCCCGGGTTTTCGTGCTGCTCGGCTACATGCTCTTCGTCCTTGCCGGTGGCTGTTCCAATCCCGGTACCCCCGCGGAGCCGGAGACAGAGCAGGTGGATCCCGCCGCACTCGGTCCTGAGGAACTGCTGCACAAGTACCAGGCCGGCGAGTTGACCCTCGAAGAATTGCTCCAGGCCCTATCGCCCAAGCTGCTCGAAGACCAACGGCTCTTCGACGGAGTGGTTGCGGCAGCGGCAGGGGATGCCACGCTCTCCGTGGCGCTCGAGACTGCCGTGACCGCTACGTTTGATGACGACAGCGACGGCGATGGCTTTCGCGATATTGTCGAACTGTTGGCGGGGAGCGAGGTACAGGATGAAGCGAGCACCCCGACGGACCTGAACCACGACCAGATCCCCGATGTTTTCCAGCACGAGGGTCAGCCAGGGGCAGTGGGTCCGGTAGGACCTCCCGGGGAGTCTGGTGCGCAAGGACGTGAGGGGGCTGCTGGGGCGCAAGGCGCTCAAGGGATACG
>MGSU01000338.1:3687-24211 GCA_001799195.1 Deltaproteobacteria bacterium RIFOXYA12_FULL_61_11
CGGGCGAGCAAGGGGCGCAAGGTGAACCTGGGGCAATGGGACCGGCCGGATTGCAGGGCGAACAGGGGATCCCGGGAGAACCGGGAGAGGCGCTCCAAGGTATTGATGTCCGTACCTTCGGGACCTTGGTCTTCGGCTTCGACGCCACCCCCGAACAGCGGCAGGCCAATGTGGCGACCATCCAGGCGGCCATCGACAACGTGACCAATCTCGGCGGGCGCGTGTTCCTCCCCCCCGGTATCATCTCCGTTGCCGGGACCATCAGGGTGAACCGGGACCGGGTCCACCTCCAGGGCGCGGGTATCTTCGCGACGGTTTTGTACGCTGAGGCCGGCGTGGTGTTCGACTTCGACAAGGGCGGGGGAGAGATCCTCTACCAGTGTTCCCTCCGCGATCTCAGTTTCCTCGGTACTGGCCCTGATCAAAAGATCGCCCTACGCGTCACCGACACCGACCTCCTCGAGCTGCGCAACCTCTCGGTCGGGGACTGGAACGGCAACGGCTCGATCGGATTGCAGTACCGCGGCCGAGACCTCCTGACGGCCAGCAACCTGACTCTCTTCGCCGACCGCCCGATCTCCATCGAGGACAACCCCAACGACACCATCGACATCGACCATGCCCATTTTTCCGACCTCTACCTCGGGGTCACCGGAGGGCCGGCCAGCGAGGAAGCCTCTGTGACCATCGCCTCGGGTGTGAATCTGACCAACGTGACTTTTGATGGTTACCAGTCCTGGGTCCTGGGCAAGTACGGCCTCTACTGGGACGACACCTCCACCGACGGCGTCTCTTCGAACCTGGTCCTGCGCAATGTCCGTTGGGAGCAATCCTCCGAAGCGGCCGACGGCTACCTGGTCTACCTCAGCCACCATTACTCGTTGCACAACCTCGTGCTCGACAACCTCTATGGTGCCTGCAACCAGCGCTGCGACCAGTCGACCCATGGGATCTACCTGCACAAGGTCCGCGGCGCCACGATCTCCAACTCGGTGCTCCTGGCCGGGGAGTTGGGCGAGCAGCGCAACACCCTGGTCCTCGACGAGACGACCCACCCGGTCCTGCTCAGCAACGTGCAATGGACGAACGCCGGGGTTCGCGCCATCGCGGGGCTGGTGCCCAGGCTCTACCTGCCCTGGGACGGCTTCGACGGTGTGAGTCTGGCCGTGTACGACCAGGCCGTGTGGAACCAACCGACCACGCTCGCTTCGCCGCTGTCCGGGAGCGAAGTGGTGCTCGAGGCCGGTGGGGTCACCACCTTGCCGATCGGCGCCGGGTACACCGGGGTACTGGTACTCACCACGGACGCCGGGCCCAGTGCCCTGTATAGCCTGCGCGGAGCCCTGCCCACGGCCGAGATGTCCGATCCCGACGGGTGGTTCACCCCGGTGCAGGACACGCCGGGGTCCATCAACGTCACGTGGAACGAAGCCCAAGCCCGCTTCGAGGTACAAAACCTCTTGGGCTCCCCCCTGCGGCTGACCTGGGTGCTGCTGGGGTAGCCCGATTTCACAGCCCCTCGACCTGCACGTCGTCGAACAAGGCCTCCTCGACCTGGTAGGTCTTCAGGCCGATGGTGCCGGTGAGGAAGGGTTCCTTCTCGTCGGTATAGTCGAAGGCCGTCGTGTCGTCGAGCCAGGCGCGCAGGCGAGGGCCCTCGACCTCAACCCGCAGTTCGTGCCAGGCGCCGCGGGTCAGCTCGCCGGGCAGAGATTGTTGGAACAGTTCGTGGGGGTTGTTGAAGTTGTAGAGGTTCTGCGGGTTGGCGCAGGCGTTCCCCCAGCAGTCGGTGGTGGTCTGGAGCTGGGCTAGGCGCACGTAGTGGTTGGAACCTCCGGGTTTTCCTCCGACCACCACGTAGTAGCCGGTCACCCACATGGCCCGCGTCGCATGTTCCTCGTACTGTCCGCGCACCCAGAGACCGAGGGGCGCACCGTCCCCCGTGACCTTGAAGCGCACGGTGACCCGGTAGTCGGTCCAGGCCTCGACGCCATCGCCGAGCACCATGATCAGTCCGTCCTCGCCCTCTTTGGTGCCGGAGCAGCAGCGGTGTACCAGCACGCCGTCATCTCGCCAGCTCCATTGGGCGGCTTCGAGGCGCCAGTAGTTCAGGAATGGGGTCCAGCGTTGAGAACCCGTCGCGAAGGTGTCTTCGAAGGTCAGGGCCGAGGGTACAGGAGGGAGCGGGATAACGGGATCAGCGCTGGTTTCGACAGGAACGGGCGTTATCTGGGGAGGAGGGGCTACAGGCGAAGGGTCCGTACTCGCGGTGGGATCCGCCGGAGGGAGCACGGGAGCGGGCAGGGCCGGAGCGGGTTCGTAGGGTGCCGAGAGCGGGGTCTCGGGGGTGTCAAGGTCCGTGGCGCAGGCCGTCAGGAGGAGCAAGCCGAGAGGTAAGCCAAGGAAACGCATGAGGAAACGGTGCAGCGATGGGTCGGGAGAGTACGGGTTCATGGCTCCTTTAGGTCAGGGGGGCGGGAGCACTTCGGAGGGAGGTGTCCCCTACCGGCAGTGTACCCCAAGAGACGGCGGCTGTCTCACCCTCCGTAAGCATTCAGTTTTTGTGGGACAAGGGGTCCTGTCGCCTCTCACCCCGACGTCGCTGCATCCTGCGCGGCGCTGGAGGTCCGCATCCTTGCGGCCGCCCCCACCATGCTCATGCTTGCGCGTGGCGGGGGGGCCCCCGTCGGCGCCACCCCAACGTGGTGAAAAACAATCTACAATCCACCCCAAGACTGATGGGTTTCTCCCCTCCCACCTTCGAACTGGAACAATGCCCCACGCCGGTGGTATGAGAAGGAGGCTCCGCCTTGAGGAGGGCTCTATGTCGTATAACGGCCTGGCCATGACCATCGCCGTAGTCGTGGTAATCCTGTGGGTTATCGTTGGGCGCATCACCGAACGCGACGAGTTCGAGGCAGAACTCGGCGACCGATCCGCCGGGATCGAAGCCGAACAGCGGCCGGCCGCCCTCGATGAGACGAGCGGGAGTGAGCCGACCGGCGACGAGGTCGACAGTCCCGTTGCGGTCGAGGCCGGAACCGAGCCCGAGGCGTCTGGCGGCCAACCTTCCCAGGACAGCCGGTGGAGCGGGGACCAGACCGACCGACCGGACGGTGCCGCCCCGTCTGTGACGGGGGTTGGTAAGAAGCTTGCGACCCGCAAAGGTGGCGGGAGCGCTTGGGGAGGAGGAAGCGGGAGCAGCGAGGACAGTGGGAGCGGAGAGGACGGTGGGGAAGGCTCGGCCGGTACCGAACCCGAGCCGGAGCCGGAAGAACCTCCGCCTGCCAGCGAACCGGAACCGGCTGCAGCCCCAGCCGAGGAACCCTCGGGTGGCGATGAGGAAGCCTTCGAATACTGAGAGTCCTGAGAGCCACAGGCCATGCTCCTGCCTCTCCAGCCCGCTCCGCGAGGGTGGGTTGAGCGTGATCGTATTCTTTCTCTTTCTCCTGCCACCGCTCCTATCCGGGGCAGGCCCACGAGCTGGTATGCAGGCCAAGGGTCGCGTCACGGTGCTCGGGAACGATCACCCTCCTTCGCGGGTGCTCTGCTTTCTCGACAGGGACAGCGTGGCCTTTGTCCAGGGCTTGATCGACCTCGTGGTCCTGATCGCGGGCGAGGACCGAAGCGGAGTCCGGCTGGTCGTGCTCTCGAACTTCGGAGGAGCGGAGGAAAGCGCCCGAGTCCTTGGACGTCCACTACCTGCCCAGGTCGAGGTCCTCGCCGCCCCGAGAGCGGCGGGGCATTATCTGCAAGACCTAGGAGAGTTCCTGGCCTGGCGCGCTCCCGGGCAAGCGCACGCGAGTCTTGCCCTCTTCGACAGTATTGGGGAGCGCAATCGCCACGGATTGACGGGTCTTGGCCGCTGGTTGGCCCGGCGCTGGGGCTTGCCCCTGCTCCCCAACCCCGACCCCGAGGACAATGGCGGGAACGACGGCGGCAACATCGAAGCCTCTCCGGACGAAGTCCTGGTCTTGGGCTCGACCGCATCCGGGGCTCTAGTGGAGTTCTTCCTGGAACGCGGGTACGTCCCCGATCCTCGGCACGAGCGCCCCGTAGTCCTGTTGGACACCTCTTGGCTCCTCGTCGGGCACGTCGACGAGCTCGTGACCTTTGTGCCTACCCCACGAGAGCCTTGTGGTTACGTGGTGTTGAAGGCCTCTCCCGCTGCCGGGCTGGAAGCAATGCAGCGCTTCGACCACGAAGACCGGGCGGCGGAGAGCCGGACATGGTTCCCGACTTCGGGCGAGGAAGACTCGTTCCGGCGGACCAATCTGGCCCTTGCAGGGCGTATCGACGCGGAGCTCATGATCCTGCGCGAGGCCACGGCAGCACATCCCTCCCGTTGCCGGGAGCTCAGGGTCGTTCCGGTCCCGGTGGTCTATCACTGTCGCGAGGTCGGCGGTCTCCCGCGGGACTGTTCCAGCCGCTACCCGGGCGGGATCAACTGCTTGGTCCTCGGGCGGCACCTGGTGGTCGGTGATCCACGCAGGAACAGCCTCCGTGCGGCTTACCACCGCCTTGCCGCCGACCTTGGGTTGCAGCTCCACTTCGTTGACAGTCCCCTGCACAGCAGAGGAGGAGGGGATGTGCATTGTCTCACCAACGTGGTCCGCGAGCTCGGGGCGGCGAAGAACGCCCTGCCCGGATTTCGGTGAATTGGCCTCAACACGGCGGTGTATACCTGGTATCCTGACCATGCAGGGGTGGAGGGCTGGCGCGTTGCGTGAACCCCGAACCCGGGTTCTTCCGGCCGAGTCGAAGCTGAGGAGCAACCATGAGTACCCCTTTCCTCCGTTGCCCGATCCTCTTCGTGGTCATCCTGAGCCTTGCCTGTTCCGCGGAGCCGGAGGGAGAGGAGGGGAGCTTCGAGGATCCCACGGGGGAGGTCTCCTCGGACCGGTCGGCCGCGAGCCCGCGAACCGAGGGGGAAGACCCGGCCGAGACCGGCGACGATACCCCGCGACCAGCTCCGACCATCACAGCGCTCGATCCGGCCAACGGACCGGTCGGCGGGGGTACTCTTCTCCGGATCAAGGGGACCGGACTGAGCGCGGAGAGCGTCGTCTTCCTGGGCCGGGCCAGGGCCACGGTGCAAGAAGGCTCGTCCGATGGCACCAGCCTCGCGGTCGTGGTACCGCCGGCAACCTCCGGGGAACGCTTGGTCGAGGTCCGTGTGGTTGGGCAGGACCAGCAAGAAGTCACCTTTGCGTCGTATCGGTACCTCCCACTGCTCGGTCCGGACGATCTCGACAAGGTCGAGGTCGTGCTCGGTTTGGAGTCCGAACTCAGCCTCGACCTGGAGGGGGAACTGCCCCCGGACGCGTTGTTGCTCGGCGAGTATGTCGTGGAAATCATGGGCGAGGGACAGTATCTCCTGCGCCTTCCCGAGGACCTCGCCGTCGGCACGTATCCGCTCCGCCTGCGCTATTCTGATGGGTTTACTTGGGAGACTGGTCTCTCGCTCACCGTGAGGGCGCCGCGACCGGTGCTGTACGAGGTTTCCCCGAGCATGGTCGATACCTCCGGGGGGCGTTCCTTGGTCCTGTCCGGTGAAGAACTCACCCGAGACTTACGTCTCCGCTTGGGAAGTGTCCTCCTCGAGCCGGACGAGGTCGATGCCGAGGGACATCGATGGAGCGTACTGCTCCCCGAGTTGCCGGAAGGTGTCTGGCCGTTGGCCTTGCTCGATCCCGACGACGCGATCCTGCTCGAACACGGCGAGGTGCAAGTGATCCCCGGTCTCTGGGCCTTCACCATCCTCTCGGTTGAACCGAGCGAGGTGATCGCCGGGCGCAACAGTGAGGTCGTACTTACGGTGCGCAATCCCCGCGAGGTGGCCACGGTCCGACTCGGGTCGATGGTGTTGGGTTGGACTGAGGTCGAGGCGGGAGGACTCGTCCGCCTGCGCCTCGGCCCGACGGTCCCGGTCGGTGCCCACAAGCTCGTGCTCGAACTCGAGGACGGAGGCACCGTGGTCGCCCCAACCCTGCTCACCGTCCGTCCCGCACGACCGAGCCTGGTGTCGGTCAGTCCGACCCTGGTCAGCGCCAGGGGGGGAGACCGGCTGGTGCTCGTGGGTACCGAGCTGGGCCTCGATACGTTGGTCCAGTTGGGACCCTATCCGCTCGACCAACTCGAGGTACTGGAAGACAACGCGAGACTCGCGGTGCTGCTGCCCGAGATCCCCGCCGGTTGGTATCTGCTCACCGTGGCCGGTCCCGGCCAGGATCCCCTCGGGGAAGGGATTGCGGTCACCGTGGCCTCGACCGCGGGCGAACTCGTGGCCATCGAGACCGGGGCTGTGCAGCAGGGCTACTACGACCTCGAGTTCGAGGTCGGACCGAATGTGACCTCGGTCGGTATCACCCCGTTGGCCCTGACCGACGAAGGTGCCCAGGTACGGGCGGCGATCCTCGAGGTCGAGGCTCCGGACGGCACCATGCTGCTCCAGTACGAAGACTACGAACGCGAAGGACCTCTCGGCAGGACCGAGCCCCAGACCCTGATCCTGCCGAACGAGTTGAGCGGCAGCCATTACTACGGTCTCGAACGCGGGTTGGCCCCCGGGTCCTATCGGTTGCGCATACTCCTGGAAGAAGACCGTCCTGCCGAGCTGACGACGTATATCCTGCGCAAGTTCGACGAGGATCTGGCCCGTGGCCGGGTCGCCCTGGCTACCCGCCTGGTCGGCTCCTTCTTCGGCGGGGATGCTCTTGACGCCGTGGCGGACGTCCTGGCCCGGGCTTCCGAGGTCTACGGGCAGGTCGGCATTTCTCTCGAACCGGCGGGAGATGTGGTCGTCTTGTCCGAGGGGACCTATGATGCGTTGAGCGTCATCGATGATTACGAGTACGGCAAAGATTCTCCGAAGTTGCGCCAGTTGCTGGCGCTCGGTGAGGGCTTCGACGAGCTGAGCATAGCCCTGTTCTTCGTGCGCGGGATCAGTACCGCCGACGGTAGCCTCGACGGCATTGCCGGACTATCGCCTATCCCTGGGTCCTTCGTTGCCGGGACCTCGTCCTCGGGTATCGCCTTGCAAACGTTCGGTCTGCGCTTCGAAAATCTCGGGCCCTCCCAGCGGCAGTCCTTGGCCGAGGCCCTTGCGCACGAGCTGGGCCATTTCCTCGGCCTCTATCATACCTCCGAACTCGACCAACCGGCCGACGAGTTGGCCATGCTCGTGTTCGACCCCTTGCCCGACACCGAGCGCTGCGTGGCTCCAGAGGGTGGGACGACGATCGTCACTCCCGACCAGTGCCCCGATTTCTCCAACCTCATGTTCCCCATGGCCGGGGGCACAACCCTCACCATCCAACAGGGCCAAGTGCTGCACCTCAATCCCTTCGTGCAATGACCGCAGCTCTTGCGTGGCCGGAGGTTGAGGACTTGGCAGCGCCGCGGGACTCGGCTAGTCTCGGAGAGCTGGGTCGGAGGAGGCCTGGAAGATGAAAATCTGCCTGTTCTGTCAGCAGGGTATGGGGGAGGTCTGTCTCGAGACCCTCGCAGGCCGAAGGCATGAGGTGGTGGTCTTCGTGCCCGCGGCCCAGTTCGGTGTCTCCACCTCCCTGGGCGTACTTGCCGAGAGCAAGGGGTGGCAGGTCCTACCCGCGCCGACGCTCACCGAGGCCGTGCTGGCCGAATCGTTGACCGCCTTTGCCCCAGACCTGCTCGTTTCCGCGACGTATCCCGAGCGTTTTCCGATCCATGTGCTGCGCTGCGCCCGCTTCGGGGGTATCAATCTCCACCCCTCGCTCCTGCCGGAGCTGCGCGGCCAGGACCCCTGCTTCTGGGCCGTGCGGAGAGGCCTTCGGCGGAGCGGCCTGACCATTCACCGGATGGACGAACAGTTCGACCGAGGTCCGGTGTTGGCAGCCGCAGCGTTCGAGGTGGAAGATGACGACTGCGGGGGAAGCGTCTACCTGAAGGCCCTGGGCCTCGTCCCCGGTCTCTTGGCCCTGGTGCTCGAGGCCTTCGAGGGGGAGGACAGACCCGGGTTGCTTGAAGTCGAGCAGCCCGGAGAGGGTTCGACCGCTCCCCGGATCACCTCGCAACGTCTGCGGTTGCATCCAGAGCTCACCGTTGCCTCGGCCTTGCGGCTCGTGCGCGCGGCCAACCCCTTCTACGGCGCCTGGACCGTGGTCCAGGGGCGCCTGCTCAAGGTTTGGCAGGCTCGGGCCTACCTCGGGCCCGAAGAAGTGCCGGAGAGGATGCCGGGAGTCGCCCTCCTGAACGGGACCTTCTTGCTGAAGTGCCGCAATGGTTGGATCGCTCCCGAGATCGTCCAACACGCCCAGTACCAAGTCCTCGACGCCGAGCTCTATTGTCGAAAATATGTGGAGAAAGCCTAGGTCCTTCGGCCTCAAGGTCGAGTTGCCCCCTGGAGGACGTGCTCGAAGACGGCCTCGGCGTCGCGCGGCGAGGGCCAGAACTTGAAGGGTCTGCCGTTGAGGAACATGGTCGGGGTCGCCTCGATGCGCAGGCGTTGGGCCTGGGCCAAGTCATGGTCGAGCCATCCCTGCACCGCGGGATCGCCGAGGCAGTGTTCGAGGTCGGCCTCGGAGGCTCCCGCGTTCACGGCCAAGCGACGCAAGGTCCCGGGGTCGAGTTTCCGCTGTGCGGCAAAGGTCTCGTGGGTATATCCATAGCTTGCACCCGGTTGGATATGGCGTAGGCAAAGGGCGATCTTGGCTGCTAGGCACGCGTTCGGGTGCATACGGCGAGGCACCTCGGGGTTGCAGGCCGCGTCGAGCGGGTAGTTGTAGAAGTAGATGGCCAGATCCTGGCCGTACCGCCGGCGGTACAGATCGAGGTAGCTCGAGGCCCGGGCACAGGCCGGACACTCGAAATCGGTGAATTCGACGAGTTGGAGCGGAGCCTCCGGCGAACCGACGAGGAGGTGGTCGGGGTCGGGTCGGACCTCGCTCAGGGGCTCGCGCTGGTACTTCGCCGCGGCCTCAGCGGCCGGCGGGGCTAGCTCGTCGGTCTGTTTGGTAACGACCCGTTGGAGGACGAACAGGGCGAGACCGCCGACGGTGAGCAGTATGAGCAGACTCGACGCATGGGACTCGCGTTGGCGGCGCAGGAGATACCAGAGGGTCGGCAACCCTCCGGCTTCCTTGAGTTGCCCCCGGCCGGCGAGGAGGTATCCGAGGGTCAACCCGAGGGTGCACAGGTCCATGAGCAGGCAGAATAGACAGAGTTGCCGCAGGGAGAAGACCATGATGGCGAGGAGGATCAGCGAGATGGCAGTCCCTAGGGCGCTGAAAGCGAGACCCAGCAGGGTTGCGAGGAGCAGCCGGGTACGGTCGGCGAGGGCTAGGACCTGGAGCACTGCCAAGAGCAGATAGAAGAGGGCGCCGAAGCCGGCCACGGGCAGGCCGAACCACTCGGCATGGTCCGAGGCGCTGACGGAATCGCAGTCCAGGGTAGCGCTGATCGAACAGAGGGAGGATTCTGCATACCTCCCGGTCACGATGTCGAGGTGTTTGTCGGTCAGGTAGAGGGAAACCGCGAAACCGATCGCGCAAGCGAAGAGACTCAACGCGATACCTCGGGGGGAAGGGCCCGTAAGGAGGACGCGTTCTCTCGGGTTCGTCGCCTTCCGCTCGCGTCGTTTGCCCATGGCCGTGCTCCAGCGTATCGGGGTTGCTTCGGCGCCCCTTATACTCGCAGGGGGAGGGCGAGTAAAGCAGAACGCCCCACCCGGTCGTATACCTTCAGTCTTGGGTGAGGTAAGGGGTCCTGTCGCCTCTCACCCCCACCATGCTCATGCTTGCGCGTGGCGGGGGGCCCCCGTCGGCGCCACCCCAAGGTGGTGACAAACAACCTGCAATCCACCCCAAGACTGAAAGCATTCAACCCGGTCCTTTAGAACCTCCCAAAGAGCGATCCCGAGTAAAGCTCACCTGGAGCGTAATACGGACTGGCAAGGGTCAAGCCTCGGGATTTCTAGCTATGGCCAAGAGGGATTGTCCCAGCGGCGGTGGCCAGCGCCGTTCGAGACGCTCAATCAGCGCGAAGAGGGGGTCGAGCTGGGCCATGACCTTCGTGGCCAAGGTGTTGCGACCGAGGATGCGTCCGGCCACGAACCAGGGAAGGATCCCCGGTAGGTTGAAATAACGGAGGACTTCGAGTTGGAACCCCGCGCGCTGGAGTAGCTGACCAAGACCTGTGCGGGTGTAGCGTCGATGGTGGCCGTCGAAGCGGTCCATGCTGCCGTAGAGCCAGGGCAAGGCGGGTACCAGCGCGAGCAATCGGCCGCCGGGGACCAGGACTCTGCGGAAGCCCACAATCGCGGCTTCGTCGTGGTCGAGGTGTTCCAAGAGGTTGAGACAGAGCACGGTGTCGAGGGCCAAGGAACGCAGGTGATCGGGGAGGGGGAGTTCGAGGTCGTGCACGAGGGGGTACAAGCGACCGGTTCCGCGCCAAGAGGAGGTCAACTGGGCCAGGGCCTCCTCGTCCCGATCGAGGGCCACGACCAGTTCGGCTTGGTGGAGCCTCAGGGTGAGGTTGCCGCGCGAACAGCCTGCATCGAGGATGCGCCGCCCGATCCAGGGCGCGAGGGTGGCATGGATCCAACGGTTGTAGCGTTCGAAGTCGGTGAGCTGGGTCTGGATCTGGAGGGAGGGAGTCGGGGTCATACCCCGTCACTTGAGGCCGATGCGGGTGTAGAAGGAGCCGTAGAGCGAACCCATGGTGCCGAAGATCACGTTGAACTCACCGTCCACGCGCTCCCCGTTGAGGATACCGATGTCATTGAAGATGATCTCACCGGCGGTGGCGTAATAACTCTGCACCTCACCGTCGGCCACGAATTCGAGGACCGCCGAGATCGTGTAGGGCACGTATTGCCGCGGATCATTGAACACGGCGGCGACGTCGAAGACGTAGATGCTCAGGCGTTGACGAAAGCGTTTGGCGTTGTAGTTGTCGCCGATGATGATAGACAAGCTTTGCGGGGGCATCACCCCCGGCATCAGGGCATAGCTGGCATTGGGGTTCGCCACGTTGGTGGGTATTCCCTGCACGGCTTGAACGTTCTCGTCGGTGAAGCGGATGGGCATGCCGTTGATCATACCCTCGGTCACGCCCTCGTCGCTGCAGCCGACCAGAATGCAGGCCAGGGAGATACCGATCAGGGGAAGAAAGAGCTTGTTCATCGTCCCGTCCTTTCGCTTCGAATCCAACGCTGAGGTTTTCTGCAAGAAGAGAGCCAAGTGTTGGCGTTTCTGCGGTGGGGCTGGCTGTTGAATTTACAGCGATTAGGTGGGACCCTTAGTAGGAGTGCGCGGGCTGATGCCCCATATCGACCCCGGCTGGGCCGTCAACTCCCCAGCGTCACGAGGGCCGATGACGGGACTTCGGGAACAGTCCGAGGCGCTCGGCTTCTGCGCAGAACCAGAAGGGAGCGTGCAGATTGCCCTCGCGGTAGTAGGCTTCGGCCCGGCAACCGCCGAGGCAGAAAGAGCGGAACAGGCAGCGGCCGCAGACCCCCGTGAGGCGGGAAGGGACGTCCTCGCGCAGTTTCAGTAGGGTGGGGTGACGGCGCCAAACTGGTTCTAAGCGATCCCGGCGGACATTGCCGAAGTGCAGGCCCTCGACGAAGGTGCCGATCCCGCAGAGCGAGAGGGATCCGTCCGCGAGCAGTCCGAGGGTCTCGAGGATGTTGCACCGGCACTGCGCTGCTCTCTGCAATTGGTCGGAGCTTTTAAAGGCTATCGGCAAATCGAAGATGAGGGTTGGTCGGGCTCCCCAACGGGTGTGCAGAGCGGCGTGAAAGTCGAGGAGTTCCTCCAAGGGAAGACCGAGGTGCTCGGTCTGACGCTCGCGACCGCGGCCGATCGGCTGGAGGATGTTGACCTTGAGCGAGGTCGCACCGAGCCGAGCGGCCAGGTCGCCCAGCGGTTCGATGGCATCCTTATTAGAGCGTTGCAGGGTCAGGGTGAGCTGGACCTCGAGGCCGGCTGCGATGAGTTTTTCCAGGTTGGAGCGGGTCGCGGCAAAGGCCCCGGGGCTCGCGCGCAGTCGGTCATGGACCTGAGGATCGACGTGATCGAGGCTGACCGATATCAGAAGGGGGGAGATCTCGGTGAGGGTGGCCAGCAGGTCGTCGCCGAGCACCGTCAGATTGGTCTCGAACCATTGGTGCAGTCCGCGCTCATGGGCGAGGCGCAGGAAACGGGGCAGCTCGGGGAAGAGGAAGGGCTCGCCTCCGGTGTACTTGACCCCGGTCAGGCCCAGGGCCATGGCCTGGTCCAGGACGTCTGTCCAGCCAGCGGCGTCGAGGACGTCTTCGGCCTCGAGGCGTTCGGGAGTGGCGCGTTGCGGGGCAAGCCAACAGTGCGAGCAGGCAAGGTTGCAGTATCTCGTGGGGTTGTAATAGATCGAAGTCAGAGGTGGACCGGGTGCCTCGTTCACCGTTGACCCTCCTGGTAATAGTGCAGGCATGACTGGAGGTCGAGCCGGTGGAGCGAACCATGGGCATACCAACCCGGTGCGGGACAACCTCCTCCGCAACAAGGTAGTACAGGGCACCGGGAACAGCCGGGTTCGCGGTCGGCGAGCTTGACCGTGGACCTTTCGCGCAGGTCGCGGAGCGCCGCGGAGCGTTCCACGACGTCGAGGAGATGCTCCTCGAAAACATTGCCGACCACGAGGTCCCAGAGGCGGTCGCAGGGGATGAGACCGCCGTCGGGGCGCACCGCGAGCTTGGTCGTACCGGCGGAGCAGACCCTGAAGGTTCCCGGCCCGGTGGGGGGATCGGCAGAGGCCAAGGCGGCGAAATGCCGGCCCATGCTGACGAGGTTGCCCTGCACCAGATCCCCCCAGCGCTCTTTGAGGGCGGCGGCGAGGTCGAAGGATCGTCGCCACGCTTTCTGGTCGAGGGCCAGGGTGGAACTAGATTGTTCCCCTCTGCCGACCGGGAGGAGCGGCTCGAGTTGGACCGCGGCGATCCCGTGTTCCGAGGCGTAGCGCACGAGGGGTTCCAGGTGCTCGAGGTTCTCGCGGGTGACCACGGTGAAGAACCGCACCGAGAGATGTGGCGCGGCGGCACAGAGGCGTTCCAATCCGAGGTCGAGTTCCTTGCTGTGGGTCTTGAGGCCCGCGCTGCTCCCCTCGATTTGATCCAGGCCGATGAGGAGGCCGGAGAGATTGCGGCACTCCGCGAGGAGGCCTATGCGCCGCGGGTCGAGGAGGGTGCCGTTGGTGTTGAGCGACCAGGGGACTGCGGCCGCCTCGAGGGCCGCGAGCATGGCAGGGAAGTCCCGGTGCAAGAGCGGTTCGCCGCCGCTCACGGTGAGGGCCTCCAGGGGGTAGAGGGCAAAACGCTCGAGGATGGTGGTGAGTTGTAGGACAGTAAGTTCGGCCTTGTGGCGGCTCGACCAGGTGTTGCAATACGCGCAGCCGAGGTTGCAATGATCGGTCACGGCCAGGAAGAGTTCTCGCAGGAGGGGAACGCGGGAGGTAGTCGGTACGTAGCCCCCGTCGGCCAACAGGTCGGTCAAGCCGGCCAGGTCTCGAAGAGCTTCGGCCTCTCTCCCGGTGAGGTCATAGGTATCCGCCAACAAGGCGAGTATCTCGCGGTGGCTTGCTCCGCCGAGAAGGGCCTCAAAGATCAAGCGTCCGCTCTCGTTGAGTTCCATGTCCGGAGGCAGGGCGGAGAATTCGCTCGCAACCATGGGCACCGTCGAGTACTTCCAAGGGGCTCTATGATAGGACGCTGCTGGACGAGGGGCAAGTCGGGACGATCACTTCTTCGCGGAGGTCGGTTATCGGCGTTCCGTCGAGTTCGGTGGGAAAGCCCCTTGCGCGACCCAACCGAGCAGGAGGGCGGCCTTGGCGGCGAGCGTTGGTTCGAGGGAGAGCCGTACCGGCAGGTCGAGATGGCCTCCCCGGCGACCGGAGGTCAGGAGGGCAGAGTAGGCGAGGAGCCAGGGGTTGGAACGCCAAGGGGGGAGCTCGCCGGGCGGGAGGGGGCAGTCCAGCCAGGTTCGGAGGAGTTCTTGGACCAGGGCAGCGAGCTGGCCGAGCCCGAGATCCTCGAGCTGCTTGGCGAAGGCCGAGCGGACGGAGGGGTGATTTGCGTGGGCGGTGAGGACGAGGTAGAGGTCCACGGCCAGCAGGAGCCGGTCGAAGCTGTGTTTGACGCCATGGAGCACGAGGTACGTCAGGAGGTGTTCGGGCGCCGGCACCCACACCTCTGTGGTGGCGAGGAGGCGGCGTTGGCGGCCCGCGAGGAGGGAGGAGGTCAGGTTGACCAGCCTTCCGTACCCCGGCAACGAACTGTTGAGTGCCCGTCGGTGCAGGTGCAGGACCTGGGGACGTCGTCCGGGCCAGGCGAGGATGACGCTGGCCAGATGGGGGGAGGTCCGGGTCGGACCGCAGGGGAGAGCCCCCGACTCTTCGAGCCGAGCGCGGGCTTCGTCGAAGGCTTCGGCTGAGACCAAGAGGTCCAGATCGCCGCAGGGACGGAGCCAGGACCGGGGAAAATAGGCTTGGCCGAGATAGGGACCCTTGAGCCCGACCCAGGGGAGCTCGCGAGCGTCGAGCAGCGCGGCGACCCGTTCGGCCACGGCCAAAGAAGAGAAGGTCGCGGCGACGTGGTCGAGCCACCAGGCTGCCCAGGCGCTCGGTGCTCTGGTGATAGGCCAGTTCGAGGCGCGCAGCGCCGGATAGAGTATGCCGCCCAGGCCTTCGCGCGCCGCCTGGGACATCAGGCGGTGTTGCTCCCGGAGCGACGGGAGCGGAAAGGTTGGAACTGTGTCCGGGGAGGCCAAGAGAGGCCGCACGAGGCGCAGCAGAGGGTCCGGTCGCACGAAGGCTTCTCCAGGGTCGGGAACGAGTCGCGGGGGACGCTCTGGGGAGTGTCCTCGGCCGGCGGGCTCTTGTCAATCGGGGATGCCTTCAGTCATGGGTGGTTCGAGGGGTCCTGTCACCTCTCACACCGACGCCGCTGCATCCTGCGCACCACCTGGAGGTGTGCATCCATGCACTCACCGTGGCGGGGGTCCCCCGTCGGTGCCACCCCAACGTGGTGATGAACAACCTATAATTCACCTCAAAACTGAATGGGTTACGTTAATCGGCCGGTTTAGAGTGGCAAAGCTGTATTTCTGTCTCGTTCGCCTTCACTCCTCGAGCACGACGAGCTTCAGAGGGGCGGGGTAGCGCGGTTGGAGGGTGCCGGCGGCGACCTCGATATAGCGCTGCGCTTTGATCGGTGACCCCTCGCCCTCCTCGCGGCAGGTCCAGCTCCCATCGAGCAGCAGGGCCGGTCGCGAGCGGGCTTCGAGGTAGCGCGGTTCCAGGTCGAGCGGTTGCCAGAGCCGGCCTCGACCATCGGAACAAACCTGTTCGACGGGGGTGAGGTCGTGCTGGTCTCCGACTCTCGCCAAGGCTTGACCCTCGCAGCCCTCTTCGAGGAAACCGGCCAGGGGACAACGCTGTACCTCTCCGGTGACGAGGTGCAACCCCAGCATCGCGCCCTCGGCGGTAAGAACCTGGGCCAGGCCTGGTCCCAGACCGAGGAGCCGGCCGAGGGGGGTTCCCTCGGCGTCCTGCACCTGCACGATCGATGGAGGGGGCGCGCACCCGAACGCCAAGGCCAGGCACAGCCCGGAGAGGTGGAGTCTCATGGGGCCAACCTCCACAAGAGGTGCAACTCACCGCCCAGCGAGGTCCCGTGGGCCTGGCCGAGCCGTGCCGGCAACAAGCGGGTGGTCAGGCGCAGGTCGAGTTCCAACCGGGACACCAGCGTAATACCCTGGGCCAGGCCGAAGGCGAGCAGTCCGGCCGAGGTCCGTTCCTCCGGGGTCGGCAGAGAGAGCTCGCCAAGTCCCGCGAAGAGGCGGGGGCCGAGTTGCCCCCCGCTCAAGCCGAAGGCGTAGCAGAGGATCCGACCCCGCACTCCCTCGTCCCCACCGCTGTCGAAGTATTCGAAGCTCAGTCGGTGGCGCTGCCGAAAGCGGTAGCCGAAGCCGAACAGGGCCAGGTCGAACAGGTCTTCACCCTCGGGATCATAGCTCTGGTTGAGCAAGGAGAGCCCAAGGTCGAAGCTCTCTCCTTCTCCTTCAACAGTGGAAAGGGTCGGGCCCGTCGCCTCGGGAGGAGTGCCTGCATGCGCCAGGCAGGTACCCAGGAGCAGGAGGGAGAGAAAGCGTTTCATCGTCGGCCTCCTCACCATTCCTGTTTGCAGGCACAGCTCACCGCCGGGGCCGAGGCCACGGCACAGGCCAGCCAGACATATTGCGAGGCGATGATGGTGATGCCGTAGTACCCCAAAAGGAGGTTGACCGCGGTGATGCACTCGGCCGTACTGGCCAGCGCGAGGATGGCCTTGCATTGTTCTATTGAGTTGAAACCATAGGAGTTCTTGTACTCGTAGGCGACTCCGGCGATCATCCGCGCGGCCCAGTACGCCGGGTTCCAATAGTGCTTGGCGCACTCCGCATTCTTGACCCAGCTCCAACCCCACATTTTATACTGGTCGTCGCTGACCTCCTCGATCGAGAACGTTTCGTCGAAGGTCGCTCCTTCTTGGAGAAAGACCTGGGCCTCGAGAAAGAGCGCAGGGTCCATCGTGTCGAGCAGGTCGAGCACTGCCTTGGCCTGGCTCTCGGCGTCGGTCGGCGGGGCGCTCGGGTCTTCCGCCGTGTCGGAGACCTCTTGGTGCTTGAGGGTGATGGCCGCTCCGGCATCTCCGGGATCGGAGCTATCCGGGGCACAAGCGACGAACAGACAGCTAGCCAGGAAGATGAAGAGGAACAAGCATGAGCGTGACATGGTCGGCTCCTTGAGTTCGAGTTGAGGGCACTACCCCAGCGGGTGCCTTGGCCCTGGCAGGGGCAAGGCGCGTGCCCGACATGAATAGTATGTAATACAAGGTGTTGTCGAGACTGACACGCCGCGAACGGTAGGTGCCGAATCGATATTCCGAATCAGGAGTCTGTTATCTGTCTTGGGTGGAGTACAGGTACGACCCGGGACAGATGACCCCTAGGTCGGACTTCGAGGAACCCCCAGGATTAGGTGGCCCAGGGAGGTCCTTATCTCATCGCAGGTAGTAGTAGAACCCGGCAAGCGTTGCAGAGCGGCGAGGTCGGTGTAACGTCGAGAGAACCAGCACCGAGCTACTTTCTGTCAATAGGAAGCGGCAGGTGTAGCGACAATTTCGTTGAGCAGATCCTTCAAGAGTGCTTGGTTCGAGGAAACGACCGCGACGCGACCGTCGTCACCGAGGGTACAATCGTACAGGTAGTTGGTGATGCGCAGTATGCCAGGCGCTTCGTCATCGCGGGTGAGGATGTTGCGAATGGGGCGAATAATCGGTATGATATCAGGAAGTTCAGTACGAAACATGTTGACATTGCGCCGGCTGTCGTCGAAGACGGCTCTGATGACGAACTGCTTGCGTATTTTCGCAAGCTGTTGCCGCTTGAAGGCGTCATCCTCGCTGGTGTCCGCATCGGGTTTAAAATAAATCCTGGCCAAGGTCGTATCGAGCGCTCCGGTTGTGTATCCGTACAAGCGGTGGTGTGCAAGCTGCGCCTCGGTTCCTTCACCGAGAGCTTCCGCGCTGCGACCTGACAGATAGAGTACGACGGCGTCGAGCCGCTCGGCGATACTGGCGACGAAATCGACCGCTCCCGGCATAATACAATCGTGTTGCAGAAAAGCCGGATCACGGAAAAATCGTTTACCCCACTCGGAGGTCGTTAAGGTACCTTGCTTGGGGTCCCCGCAGATGGTTTCGAGCAGTGCCGGGTCCTTGAGACCAGTTCGTTCGACCGTGGTCTTGCAATAATAATCCACCTGCTCGTAGGTCAGGTTTTGGAGTGGTTTCAGGTCGAGTTCGCGGCCGACCTCTTGTAGCACAGCTAAGGTACGGCAATTCGTATCAAAGATGGTGTCGTCCAGATCGAAGATGACCGCATGGGGGCGTTCGACCGCAGATGCTTCAACCAGGAACATCAACCCGGTGACAACCTGTAGGAACAAGCGAAGCATCCTGGGACCTCCAAGTCGCAAAAACAGCGGCTGTTCAGTAAGCAGCAAAATCCGTTCCCGCGACCGGACGTGTCTTGCCGTATCCCTAGGTCCAAGGTCGGACTGTAAACCCGGTCCTAACCCTAGGTCGGACTTCGAAGCATGCTTGCCGTCGGATTGACCCGATGCTACCCTTGCCGGCATGAAGACGCTGGTGGTGAGGGCTGCGTGTGGAAGCAGAGTCCGGCTTTGGAGTTTTATTTGATTGTTTGTTCTTTCTTTGCCGGTTGTTTCATCGAGGATGAATTCATCTGTGAACACATAAAACCAAATAGCTATGGCATTTATGGACAACCAATGCGTTTCGACCATTTAAATCGATGTTATTACTTGGAACAGAAAGAGTATCTCTTCTGTCTTGGTGATAAATTTGCGGTTGACCATGCTGCTATCCCGGCAATTGGGATGATCAGTATTAATGGATACACTTGGTGCGCTGAAGGAGGAAGCTACTGTAAATACGAAAAGCTCATCGCGCCGAACGGTAGCTGCTATCAAATCACGGGTAAATACGATCTTTTTGTGAATAGACCACCAATCCCACCATACCTTCCCCCCCAGCTCTCGCCGCACGGTTGTGGGAATGGCTACATATTGTGCGACGACCTCGACGAGGAAAAAGATAAAAACTCTAAAAAGGTACACTGTCCCTCCCTTTCACAAGATGAGTGTCTAGCCTCGGTCCATTGTGAACCCATCATGGGAGCAAAATTCAAGGTAGAGAGAAGGTGCCGTTCGGATTCATACCAATATTTTGGTTGTACCAATCAGGGGACCTGCAAAAAAAGACTGATCATATCAAAAGAGAACGCAACAACCTGTTGGGTATTTTTCGAGAATTGCGTTCCTGCGGACTTCGCCCTTACATCACCATTAATTGTAAAAGACAAGAAACAGTCTGTTGATGATGCTCTTGCTCCGTGCAACTTGGATTTATTCAGCAACGAAGAGATAGCAACACCACCATACTGGGGTACTTGTGATGACACCAATTGCAGTTCTATGACCGCTGAAGAATGCATGACAGCTATTTCGTGCCAATTTATTCAAGGTGACAAGTTCGAGGTCGAACAACAATGCCGTTACACCTATGTTTTTGGGTGTACGAAGGGTGGAACCTGTAGTGAAAACTCGATCGTCGTAAAAGAAAATGATACAACCTGTTGGTTGTTTAGAAAAAACTGTGTTCCTGCGAGATTTTCGGTGTCTTCATCGCTCCTTGATGAAAACACAGAGCATGATGCTACTGCCTTATCACACTGTATACCTCTTGATTTCTTAAAAGACGATGAGGAACGGTACCCAAAGGATTGGCCCCAATGCGATTATTCCAATTGGAACGTATACTACGAAGTTACCAGTGATCATGGTCCCCCATGAACAATCTACTAGAGCCCTTGAGGAGGAACCCACCCATGACCCCCAAGAGTGATCGAACCAACCTCGCGACCCGAGCGTTGAGCGAACCAGGAGCCAACCCGGCCTCGGCCCATCTCACCCGTCAGCCGGGCCAGGTCTCGAGGCAAACGCGTGGAAGCAGAGTCCGGCTTTGGTGCCCTATGCTCGATAGCGCAGCCTACGGGTAGGATAGCGGTGACCGACCGGGTTTCGACCTGCGGAGTGAGGTTGACGGGATGATCGATCCTGCCGGCCGACATCCTTTGTCGATTGCATCGGCGCATCCTGCGCGCAATCGACACTCCTCTCATCCTGAGAGTCGCTCTTTGGACGACAAGAAAGGAGGCAAAGAAGCGTCGGGGGCGCTCCGGGAGGACCAGTCTGACGACGCTGCATCCTGCGCGTCGCTTACACGGCCGCTTCCCTGCGTCCAGCCCGGATCCGAGTGGCGCGCCAAGGTCGCGCCGCGTACCGTTTGTGGTTCCTCGCAGCGGGCACCCCAGGTCTCCCGGAGCACAAACGAGGTTGGAAAGCCGAAAGCCCTGGGCCTCGACCCCCGTGTACCAGTACGGCGACCTCGATCGCGGGCTTTGGTTGGTTGGATGTGCTACCGATGTGTCGAAAAATGGAAGCAGAGTCCGACTTTGGAGAGTAGTTTTTGAGTAGTTGCATTTCCGGGACAACGCCGCTTTTCTTGCTGCCGAATAAACCCGATGGTACTCTTGCCAGCATGAAGAAGGTAGCCAGGTGAGTGTGGTGTTAATACCGAGTCCGACTTTCGAAGTCCTCTGTCAACGTATAAATTGTAGTGGCATGATTCAAAACAATGATTACTAGTAAATTAAATAAATTAAAAATATTTCTTTTCCTTGCATTTTTTTCTATTGCAATATTTGCTGGTATATTATTTTTGTATTTTCAAAAGATGCAAAGAGAAAGACAGCTTCAATTTGGTATCAATGAATATAAGGTCGGGAAATACCAACTTGCAGTCGAGCATATTACTCCTTATGCAAGGAATGGCAATACTTCCGCACAAAAGCTACTTGGAGAGATATATGCACTAGGTCTAGGTGTC
>MGSU01000339.1 GCA_001799195.1 Deltaproteobacteria bacterium RIFOXYA12_FULL_61_11
GCTCCCTCTCTCTTCCTTCTGTTCCTCCCCTGTTCGCTCGTGTGTCCCTGCCCCTTGAAGCTTCGCTCTTCATTGCTGGGATAAAAACCCGTGACTCACTGCGCTCACTCGGGAATGATCCCCTAGCGAACCTACACCCTTGTCCCGGGCGGAGTCCTCGCAAACCAGGAAGGTGCCTCTCTGATGCCCACGCTCGTGCTTGCTTCAATCCTCTCCGAGAGCGCTGGCTTGCTTCGCCTCGCTTCGGGTCTCGGCATCCTCTCAGTCCTGAGCCTCGGCCTGCACACCCCCTTAGCTGGACTTGTCCTCGGGCTCGAAGCAACAGGTTTCCTCATCCTCCTAGGTCTGTCCAGCAGGTATCATCCTCTCGATGCTCCCAGGCTCTTTGCTGCCCTCACGGGGGTCTGCTCTCTAGCGATTGCCGCGGCCATTCTCGATACCGCGGCCGTGGGACCACTCCAGCTCGGCCTGCACGCCGTGCTCGTGCTCCCCATCTTCCTTGCGAGCTGGAGCCGAGCTCCCTGGCCCTATCTCCTCGCCACCATGCTTGCGACCTATTCGCCCCCTGCCATTGCCCTGCACCCGCTTGCCGACTTCGAGACCTTGCTGTGCATCCAACTCCTCGCCACCCTGGTCCTCGTGCCTGCCAACCTTCTCCGGCAACCGCGAGGCTCCTGGCTGGTCTTCTGCATACTCGCCCTCCTCGGCCTGTCCTCGGCAACAGCAGAGCTCAGCCACAACGCCATCATCGGTCTGGCCCTCGAGACCTCGATCCTCGGGCTGCTCTTCCTCGTACCTACCGTCCTCGTTCGTCCCACGGGTTTGCATCCCATCGTACTCGTCGTCCTGCTCTTCGCGTTGACCGCTTCGGCCGGAGCCGCTCTGTACGAGTACGTGCCGCGACTCGTGGTCCTGGGTTTCGACGAGGGGCTGACCCACCGTTTCTTTCCCTTCGGCGATCACCCCAACCATCTCGGGCAATACCTCGTGCTGACCCTGGCCGTCGCCGCCAGCCTGGTCCTCTCCGGACAATGGCTCTTGCCCGCCGGTTTGGCGGTGATCCTCTCCCTGCTCCTCCTGCTGTGCAACCACGGCAGGGCCGATCTCGTTTCCGCGGCAGCTCTGCTCTTCCTGGTCCTGGGTCGCCTGCTCTTCACCCGTCGTCCCAGCACCAAATCCTTGATCGTGCTCGGCGTGGCCCTCATGACCCTCGCCGCGTTGCTCGGATCGGTACGTTCCTTCCGGGTACGCCTCTCGCATACCTTCCACCTCAGCGGAGCCGGTCGACTGGACGACTTCGCCACCACCGGCCGTATCCTCGCCGAACATCCCTTGCTCGGTCTCGGCTTGCAGAATCGGGCTTATCTGGTCCCTCGCTTCGTCACGGAACATGCTCCGACAAGCGGCTTCTACCGTTCCGTCTCGCACAACTACCCTCTCTCCTTCGCGGCCGAAGCAGGTCTGCCCGTGGCCTTGCTCCTCTTCACCTTGATCACCGTGCTCGCGCTGCCAAGCCTTCGCTCCTTCCTCTCCGATCCCAGGCCTGGTCCCAACGCCCTGCCGGGACTCGCCCTGGTCGCCCTCGGTCCGACCCTCCTCGCCGGCGCCTTCCTCCTCCCGACGCGCCTCCTCGGCGGACTCTTGCTCCTCACCGCTGCGCAACCCCGACACACCCGCCCGCTCTCCATGCCCCTCCGCTTCACACTGCGGGCCCTCGCCGCTTCGCTGCTCATCTACCTGCTCTGCACGCATGCAAGCCACCAACTCTTCCGCGAGCTCCAAATCGTCGAGGTCGGAACGGAAGAGGAGTATCGCCGTACCTTGAACCGCGCCCTCGCCCTGGGGCCTCTGGATCACCAACTCCGGTACAAGGCCGCCATGGCCGCTTCCTACCCTCTCGACTACCCAGAACGCGAAGGCCTGCTGCGTCAAGCCCTCACCCTGGCACCGAATTTCCCCATGTACCACAATCGGTTGGGTATCTTACTGCAGGAGCAAGGGCGGCACCGCGACGCCCTCGTCCCTCTGGAACATGCGCTCGCCCTGGCCGGCGGGCACGGTGGCCGCTACCTGCGCGATATCGTCGTCTCCCTTGAAGGATCCGGCCTCCCGTTCGGAGCCCAACTCGATGTCATGCTGCACAGGGATTGGCGACATCTCGAGCCTCTCCTCATTCGCGGAACGATACACCTCGAGCAACTCTTCCCCCTTGCGGACACTGCCGCAAAGCGCCGAGCCCTGACCATCGTGGTCGCGCGTTTCCAAAGATTCGAACTGCTCCCTCGCCTGCTCGAAGGCGCCGCCTCGCAACAAGAGGTCCTCGAGCTCCTCCCCCTGTTGCCGGGTTTTCCGCTCGACGATGCCCTGCTCACTGCCGCTCGTGAACGAGAGGACGACCCCTTCGTGGCCAACGCTCTGTGCCTTTGCGGCTTGACCCGGGGATGGCCCGCCGACATGTTGACCGCCTTGGCCCAGCGTTCTCTCAGGCGTTGGACCGACCTGTACCTCGACGACCTGCCGGCTCATCTCTGCCTGGCCCTGATCGCTGCAAGATCCGGCGATCGCGAGGCCTTCGCAGAACAACGTCGCATTCTTGACTTCCTCGGCGCATCGATCCTCCCGGCGCTCCATCGGGCGGAACAGAGCGATCCGGAGAGCCTTGCCCTCCACCAGGTCGTACTTGGTCTCACCCCACGTTGAAACGTGGGCGACGCTCACCCGAGGAGCGCGTGGGACGTGTCGTTGGAACGTGGGATGAGCGGAGATTATTCGAGTTCGTTGGCCTTGTAGAGCCCACCGCCGCCGATGATGTTGCCGGAGGCATCGACGGCCCCGGTGCGCAGAAAGGTGGAGTAGTTGGCATCTCCGTCCTGGTCACCGATCGCGTTGGCGGTGAAAGACGAGGCCGTGCCCGTACCTCCCGCGCTCACCCGGTACATGTAGAGCACCGGCCCGTCGACCGCGAACGAGATCCTCTTCCAGTCATCGCCGTCAAAGGACGCTGCCGTGCCGCCCTTGGTCCCAGTGGGAGGAATGGTGTCCGGCGACGGTCCCGCATTGGTGAAGGCCCGGGTCACGTACGTACCGCCGAGCGTGGCCCGTTCGTCCTGGTAATAGGCGACTTCGCCATCGTAGATCTTGCGGATGTTGTTCTCGGCTTCGATGGTCTTGGACTTTTGCACATAGCGCAAGAAGGCAGGGATGGCCACCGCAGCTAAGATACCGATAATCGCGACCACAATCATCAATTCGATCAGCGTGAACCCATGATGCCGTCTTGTCATGGCAATAACCCTCCTGACAGCGTGGTAGTGCAATCAATCCCACCCCTCGAGAAGGCGGGCGGCGGGTACATTGCAAAAAACATTCCTGAGACCCCTGCAAGCCTTTCTGCGAGTTGGACCTCCCCCCAGCAAGGAGTGCCGTTTTTCGGCAGTCAGTAGCCGAAAAAATGTCATCACTCAACTTGAGGAAGGACGGCCCCTGCAGTCAGGGAACCGTGGAATCTCTTCAGGATACGGTGGGACGCGGTTCGGACCCGTCAGGAGACCGAACCGGTGTTATTCGAGTTCGTTGGCCTTGTAGAGCCCACCGCCGCCGATGATGTTGCCGGAGGCATCGACCGCACCGGTGCGCAGGAAGGTGGAGTAGTTGGAGTCGCCGTCTTGGTTGCCGATCGCGTTCGCGGTGAAGGACGAGGTCGTGCCCGTGCCGCCCGCGCTCACCCGGTACATGTAGAGCACCGGCCCGTCGACCGCGAACGAGATCCTCTTCCAGTCATCGCCGTCGAAGGACGCGGCCGTGCCGCCTTTGGTCCCGCTGGGAGGAATGGTGGCCGGTGACGGTCCCGCATTGGTGAAGGCCCGGGTCACGTACGTGCCGCCGAGCGTGGCCCGTTCGTCCTGGTAATAGGCGACTTCGCCATCGTAGATTTTGCGGATGTTGTTCTCGGCTTCGATGGTCTTGGACTTCTGCACATAGCGCAAGAAAGCAGGTATGGCCACGGCGGCCAGGATGCCGATGATCGCGACCACGATCATCAATTCGATCAAGGTGAATCCATGTTTCTTCACAGCGCCCCCCTACAGAGCAAAGAATGGTCACAGGGTCAACCTATACCATCGTTCCGAGGTCCCACGGCCTCACCCGGACCCTAGGACCTCGGAACAACAGCAAATATTACTCCAATTCGTTGACCTTATACAGGCCGCCGCCGCCCTGGATGTTCCCGGAGGCGTCGATGCTGCCCGTGCGCAGGAAGGTCGAGTAGGTGCCGTCGCCGTCCTGATCGCCGATCGCATTCGCGGTAAAGGACGAGGTCGTTCCCGTGCCGCCCGCGGTCACCCGGTACATGTACAACACCGGACCATCGACCGAGAAGGAGATCCGCTTCCACTCATCACCTTCGAAGGAAGCCGCGGTGCCGCCCTTGGTCCCCGTAGGAGGCACGGTCGCAGGAGAAGGACCGGCATTGGTGAAGGCCCTGGTCGTGTAGGTCCCGCCGATGGTGGCCTTCTCGTCTTGGTAATAGGCGACTTCGCCGTCGTAGATCTTGCGGATGTTGTTCTCCGCCTCGATCGTCTTGGACTTTTGCACGTACCGCAAGAAAGCAGGAATGGCCACCGCGGCCAGGATGCCGATGATCGCGACGACGATCATGAGCTCGATCAGGGTGAAACCTTTCATATCTCTCTTAAGCATGGGACCTCCAAACAACAGATCGTGTGAAACCTTCGAACGCCTTCGTCGAAAGGGAACTTCGGCGGAGGCCGCAGCGGTAAAGCATTTTTCATGCCGCGCCGATACTTCAATTTATATCAATATATTGCCAAACAATTGCCAATACGAGTGCCTTTTTTTGTCATTCCAAGACACCCATTTCCGTCATTCCAGTTCGCGATCTCGGTAGATCGCCGACATGTCCATGGTGGAGAAGAAGATCGACCACAGGGTGGTGTACGCCGAAGCGGCATCCCCATCGAGATCCCCGCGCGCCTGGAGGGCATACCAGCTCACCCCGGCTCCGGAATACAGGTTGCTCGAGTTGACGAAGGTCCGGTCGAAGAGGTTCCCCTGGGTATAGGTCGCGAAACTATCGGGGTTTTTGTTTACCCCGTTTAAAACCAAGGAGGTATTGTAGGTTCCGGTCCCGGCCGCGGCTTGGTACTGAAAATAGGTCTGCGTGGAGATGAAAGTCGCTATCCCGTCGACTCCCCAGAACGCTCGGTAATTAGAGGTCGACCCGGCGCAATTGGCGTCGTCCGAGGTCTGCCGGACGAAGTTCTTCGGTGCCCCGATGGGATCACTACAGGGGTTCGCAGGGAGGGGCAGGTAGCTCCCCTCCTCGCTGTAGTACGCCTCTTCGCCTGAGCGGATCTTGGCGAAGGCCATCGGCACCTCGGCGGTCCGGGACCGCTTCACGTACTTCAAATAGGCGGGAACAGCCACCGCGGCCAAAATGCCGATAATGGCGACCACGATCATCAATTCGATCAAGGTGAAGCCAACGGATCGTTTCATGCTACCCCCCTCGCGGCCTGTGAGGTACCGCTTCGCGCTCGGTCGGTCTCTCTCCGAACCGGTACGCCCCCTTGGACTGGACCTCGGTATTGTGGCCGACCTCGGACCTGGAATTCAAGCCTTATTTTCAGCCCTCCCCAGTCGCCGTTGCCGCCAGACTCCCCGGAGCAGCGCCACGACGAGGGCCACGGCCACGAGGAGCTCGAACCACGGACCGAATTCCCGGTACAGGCTGAATTCGGGAGCCACATCGACCGTCCCGACCAAGGTGGCCGGCTCAAACAGCGCGGTGGTCGCGAGCAGTCGTCCGTCCTGGTCGACATGGGCACTGATCCCGGTATTAGTAGCCCGCAGGAACGGCAGGCGATACTCGACAGCCCGGAACACGCAGAGGGCGAGGTGCTGATACGGGCACTTGGTCCTACCGAACCACACGTCATTCGTGAGGTTTATCAGAACATTGGTCCCCCTCTCGACGAACTCGCGTATGAGGTGGGGTTTGATCATCTCGTAACAGATCGGGATCGAAGCTCGGAAGCCTGCACCGAGGTCGGCCACCGTGTAGTCGGTCCCGGGTTTGAAATGCCCGCCTCCTCTGATCCATTCCGATAGTATGGGAAACTCGTCCTCGAACGGCAAATATTCGCCGAACACCAAGAGGTTGATCTTCCGGTAACGAGCCCGCGTCTCACCATCCGTACCCAGGAGTACCGCGCCGTTGTAACTGGCCCTGCCTTCATGCTCGACCATACCGACGATCAACTGCACCCCCAACGTGCGGACCAGCTCGCGCAGGCCGGCGACATCCCCGGAGTCCTCGCGCCAAACGAAGGGATAGGCGGCTTCGGGCCAGACTACCAAATCCGGCTTGCCCTGGCCGGCCTCCACGGTATGCTCGAGCAGCCGACGATAGATAGCCGAACCAGGATTTTGCCTCCCGAAACGATCCTCGATGAGCACATTGGGTTGCACGAGCGCGAAAGACAGGCGCCGGGGTTCGGGCCGTTGCTTCACCTCGAGGTTCCACCAACCATAGCCTCCGACCAAGCCCCAGCAAAGGGCGGTCACAGCGAGCTCGAGTCTCCAGCGCGGTGCCCGCCGGAACAGATCCACAACGAGGCAATTGGTCATCACCACGAGGTAACTCAAGCCGAGCATTCCGCAGAGGTCCACCACCTGGATCAACGCGGTCTGGCGGTAGAGGGTCATGCCGAGGTAATAGGGGTAGACCTGGGGATAGAGCAGATCGAGCCCGGCGTAGACCAAGGGGTAGGCCACGAACCGGTTCAGCCCCGCGTTCTGTACCAACCAGGTCCCGCCTGCCAGGAACAAAGCGTTGAGGAAGGCGGATACGATGGCGAAGAGGAGCAAGACGGCGAGCGCTAGGTGCCAATCCAAGTTGCTGTAGTTGACGATCGTCTCGCGGATCCAGGAGAAGGCCAGGAGATGGAACACGAAGCCTTGCAGCCACCCCATTCGGAAACGGTGCCACAACTCTTGGCCGCGGATCAGGAGCAAGGGGACGAAGGCGATGAAGACCAGCCACCAGGTCGGGAAATAGGGATAGGACAGCACCAGCAAGAGGGCGGAACCGATAGCCAAGCCGGGGTCGTGCAAGCGCCCCCGCCACGATCCCGAGCTCTTCCCGTCGCTCCTGGGCTTCTGCTTCTTGCTCATGCTGCGATGATCCGTTCTCGACCCGACGAGGAACCATAGCCGCGTCCCGCGAACAATGCAACGCTCCCGACCTGCAAAGGAGCATGCCCTCGACCGAGGCGCAACATTGAAAGGACATTATTTCAATATGTTGTACATTCTTCCTGGTCTGTTCTCGTGGCATCCTTCTTGCGTCGGGCCTCGGGCCCTCATCGCGGAGGTTCGCGCATGCGCCGTCATCTACGAACGATCATCCTGTGCTCGATGGCCTTCCCGACCCTCCTCCACTCCATGCCCGCAACCAACTGCCTACAGGACCATCCGCTGAAGTCCGATCTCGCCGGTATCGTGGTCCATTGCACCAAGGGCCTCGTCATCGGAGCCCTGGATTCCACGCTCGGCGCGGTCATGATCATCGCCGAACTGGCAGGTATCCGCCTCACCGGCCCCTCGCAGGGGCCCGACTTCCTGACCACCCTCGAGGCCGTCCAGGCCGAACAAAGCGGGGCCGGCGACGACCACGCTACCCTTGCCACGTTGGCCAAGGCCACGAAACGCCACCTTGGCGGCATGAGCGACAAGGATAAAGCCTCGGCGATCTGCCAATTCCTTTCCTTCACCGGTTTCACCATCGCCGAGGTCGCGGCTTCGACTCCCGTTGGAGGGGCTCTGGGCTGGGACAATCTCTCTCCCCTGCTCCGCCCCTTCGTCCGCACCCTGGGAGGCAAAGCAGGGAAGCTGATCGCGGCAGAAGCGGCCGAGAACGCCGTCGAAGCCACGGCCCGGGTCTCGCTGCGCCAATCCGGGCGGAAGTACCTCGCCCGCACGCTCGGGGCCATGGCCCGGTTGCGCCAATGGGATCACCACACGGCCTCAAAGATAAGCGAGGCCGCGGCCTCGATCCAGAACCTCCTCGCCCCGATGCGCCTAGCTCCGGTCCCGGTTCACTGAGCTCTCTCGACCCTTGCCAATCGCGATAGTCTCTGGTAATCGAAGGGCGTGTCATCGACCTCCCGAGGATACTCATGGACTTGGTCAGATCCCTCCTCCGCGACGTACCCGATTTCCCAAAACCCGGCATACTTTTCAAAGACATCACTCCGGTACTGGCGCATCCGATCGCCTTCCGACACTGCATCGACCACTTCGTGCATCGCTACGCCGACCGCACCTTCGACCTGGTCGTTGCCGTGGAATCGCGTGGCTTCATCTTCGGCGCCGCCCTTGCCCTGGCCCTCGGCAAAGGTTTCATCCCGGTACGCAAGAAAGGGAAATTGCCCTATAGGACCCTGCAGCAGACCTACGCCCTGGAATACGGCACCGACACCTTGGAAATTCACGAGGACGCTCTGCCCGGAGGCGCGCGAGTGCTGATCGTCGACGATCTCCTGGCCACAGGCGGTACGGCCCGGGCCACCGTGGAGCTCTGCCGGAAGGCCGGGGGAGAAGTGATCGAGTGCGCCTTCGTCATCGAGTTGGCCTTTCTCGAGGGCCGGGCCAAGCTGGCCCCGCTGCCTGTCCATGCGCCACTCGTCTACTGAAAAGGTTCCTACCGTTCGGGCGGAACCGGACCCCGTCATCGAGGAGCTCGCGCACCACTTCGGCTCGATCATCACCGGACTGGGCGAGGACCTCGACCGGGAAGGCCTGGTCGATACCCCTATCCGCGCGGCCGAGGCCATGCGTTTCCTGACCCGGGGGTACCGTCAGGAGCCCAAGGACGTCATCAACGGGGCCATCTTCGAGACCGACGCCGACGAGATGGTCGTCGTGCGGGATATCGAACTCTATTCCTTGTGCGAGCACCACCTGTTGCCGTTCTTCGGACGTTGCCATGTCGGTTACGTCCCGCACGGCAAGGTCATCGGCCTCTCAAAGATCGCACGCCTCGTCGATCTCTATGCCCGCCGCCTGCAGCTCCAGGAACGGTTGACCACCGAGCTCGCAACCTGCATCCAGGAGCAGACCGAGGCCTACGGCGTGGGAGTGATCGTGGAAGCCCGGCACCTGTGCATGATGATGCGCGGCGTGGAGAAACAGAACTCGTCCATGACCACCTCCTGCATGCTCGGCTCCTTCAAGCACAACGGCACGGTGCGGGCCGAGTTCCTCGACTTGGTCCGGCAATGACGGGCTCCGCCGGGCCGATCGCCCTCGTCACGGGTGGCGCCCGGCGCATCGGCCGTGCCCTGGTTGAGACCCTGGCCGAGCGAGGCTACCGGGTCGCCTTGCATTTCCACGATTCCGAGACCGCCGCGGCCGAGGTGATCGCCACCTGTTCGGGGAAGGGTTTGATGGTGCAGCCCTTCCGCGCCAACCTCGCCGATACCGAACAGGTGGAGAGTCTCCTCCCCCAGGTGCTCGAACACCTGGGACCGCCGAGCTTGCTGGTCCACAATGCCTCGCTGTTCGAACCCGGCACCCTCCGGGAGACCGACGCGGCCTTGCTCGGGCGGCATATCGCGGTCAACCTCGCGGCGCCGGTGCTCCTCACCGCTGCGTATGCACGGCTCTGTCTCTCCGGGCACGTGGTCTCGATCCTCGACACCTCGGTGACTTCCAACAGCACGCACCACTTCGCCTACCTGCTCAGCAAGAAGGCCCTCGCCAACTTCACCGCCATGGCCGCGCGAGAACTCGCCCCGAGCTTTCGGGTCAACGGCATCGCTCCCGGCTATATCTTGCCACCCGCGGGTTCTTCCCCGGACCACCCATTCAAAGCCGCTCGGAAAGTGCCACTGCAGAGGATCGGCGACCCTAACGATATCGCGGCAGCCCTGCTCTACCTCGAGACCGCGACCTTCGTCACCGGGCAGGTACTCACCGTCGACGGAGGAGAGGCGCTCTAACCGCCTCGGTATCCTGGTCGCAAGAAAGGTGATCCGAGGAACTCCGGACTCAGCCCTTTTCCGGCTTCGCCACCAGCTCCACCAGCACCGACCCGGTCGAAGCCGGGTGCAGGAACGCGATGGCACTGCCGTGCGCGCCGGACCTGGGCGTACGGTCGATGAGCCGGACTCCTTGATCGGCCAACGCCCCAAGGGTTTTTTGGAGGTCTCCCTCGACCCGCAAGGCCAGATGGTGCAAGCCCTGGCCTCGCTTCTCCAGGAACTTGGCCACCGGGGAATCTTCGGCCGTCGGTTCGAGCAACTCGAGCCTGGTGGTTCCGAGGCCGAGCACGGCCACCCTCACCTGCTGTTCTGGCACCTCTTCAATGCCGAGGAGCTCTAAACCCAAGATCTTCTCGTACAAAGGCAACGCCTCCTCCAGCGAGGCCACGGCCACGCCGAGGTGATCGAGCGAGCTGATCATCGACACTCCTCCTCAATAATCCTGTCCACTGCTTCCAACAAACGGACGAGCAAGGCAGGCGGGACCGGTCCCCGACCCAGTTTGTCGGCAATCGTCCTGCGCACCTCGTCGCCAACCCTCCTGGCCACCTCGAGGCCTTGAGGTTTTCGGCCGGGGGCTCTCGCCAGAGCTTCCAGGATCGCTTCGTACAAGGCCTCTACCCCGCGACCCTCTTGTGCGACGACCTCCAGACACGGGCCCAACCCGAGGGTGGTGAGATGCCCCCGCAAACGATCGGCGCCCGGCAGATCGACCTTGTTCAGCACCAGGAGCTCGGCTACCTGGACGACTCCGCCCTTGAGCAACTGGACATCGTCCCCTTGCTCCGGTGCCAGGACCAGGAGCAGCAGATCGACCAGTTCTGCCACCGCCACATCGGCCTGACCAATACCCACGGTCTCGACCAGGATCAGCTCGCGAGGAGCGGCGCTGACGACCTGGAGGATGCGAGGCAGGGCATCGCTGATGCCGCCTCCGGCTCCTCTGCTGGCCAGACTGCGGAAGAACACGGCTTCGGCCAGGAACTCGCGACCGAGCCTGAGCCGGTCCCCGAGAAAGGCCCCGCCGCTGAGCGGACTGGACGGATCAATGGCCAACACCGCGACCCGGTGACCTCTCGCCACGGCGACCTCGAGCAACGCAGCGACCAAGGTCGACTTGCCGACTCCCGGCGGTCCGGTCACCCCGACCGTCCTGCGACTCGAGCCGGAAGCCTCGCCGAGGTAGCGGAGCAAGTCCTCGTGGCCGGGGCCTCGGTCTTCGGCAAGGGTGATGGCCTGGGCCAGGGCCGAGACCTCTCCTGCTACGACCCGCTGAGCCAACCTTCGCGGATCGGCCTTCATGCGCCCAGCTTCTCCCTGATGAACGCCCCGATGGCCACCGCCGAGCTGCCCGGGGTGAAGATCTCGGCAAAGCCCTGGCCGCGGAGTTTCTCCGCGTCTGTAGCAGGGATGATACCCCCACCGAGGACCATACGGTCGCCAAGTCCCAGGTTACGGAGCTCGGTCAGTACGGCCGGGAAGGTCTGTTCGTGGGCTCCCGACAGACTGGACAATCCAATAACGTCGACGTCCTCCTGCAAGGCCATGGCCGCGACCTGGGCCGCCGTGCGCCGTAAGCCGCTGTAGATTACTTCGAAGCCCTGTTCCATCAAGGCCCTGGCCAAGAATTTCGCCCCGCGGTCGTGCCCGTCGAGGCCCACCTTGGCAATCAACACCCGTATGGGTCGTCCTTTCCGTGCATTCATCGCTCGCCCCCTCAGATAACCACGTGTTCGCGGTGCTCGCCGAAGACGGTGCGCAGCACCCCACAGATCTCGCCGATGCTTGCCGAGGCTTTGGCAGCCTCGACGAACAAGGGCACGAGATTGGTATCCCCCTGCGCAGCCTCTCGAATGGCGTCGAGAGCCCGGTCGACGGCCGCACGGTCGCGCTGGGCTTTGAATTTCTTGAGACCTTCGAGCTGCCGCTGCTCGACTTCCGGGGGAATACGGGTCAATTCGGGTTCCGGCTCGGGACCGCCCTGCAGGGTGTTGACTCCGACGACCAAGCGCTCGCCGGCCTCGATCTCCTGCTGGTAGCGATACGCGGCGTGCTGGATCTCCTGTTGGATGAAGCCGCTCTCGATGGCGGCAACCACCCCTCCGAGTTCGTCGATGCGCCGGAGGTACACCTCGGCCTCGGCCTCGATAGCGTCCGTGAGCTGCTCGACCATGAAGGAACCGGCCAAGGGATCCACGCTGTTGGTCACCCCGGACTCGTGAGCGATGAGCTGTTGCGTGCGCAACGCCAGGAGAGCCGAGGCCTCGGTGGGCAAGCCGACGGCCTCGTCCCGGGAATTGGTGTGGAGACTCTGGGTCCCGCCGAGAACCGCTGCCAGGGCCTGGAGAGTCACGCGAACCACGTTGTTCTCCGGCTGTTGCGCGGTCAGGGTCGATCCGCCCGTTTGGGTGTGGAAACGCAGCATCGCGGAACGCGGGTCCTTCGCCCCGAAGCGCTCGACCATGATCTTGGCCCACAAACGCCTCGCCGCGCGGAACTTGGCCACTTCCTCCAGGAGGTCATTGTGGGCGTTGAAGAAGAAGCTCAAGCGGGGGGCGAAGGCATCGACCTCGAGCCCGACCCGGAGCGCTTCTTCCACATAGGTGATGCCATTGGCCAGGGTGAAGGCGACCTCCTGGACCGCGGTGGATCCGGCCTCGCGGATGTGATAGCCCGAGATGCTGATGGTGTTCCAGCGCGGCACCCGCTCGCTGCAGAAGCGAAACAGGTCGGTGATCAACCGGAGCGAGGGGCGCGGCGGGAAAATGTATGTCCCGCGCGCCACGTACTCCTTGAGGATGTCGTTCTGCACCGTGCCGCCGAGTTTGTTCCACGGCACTCCGGCGCGTTCGGCCGCCGCCAGGTAAAATGCGAGAACCACGGCCGCGGGAGCGTTGATGGTCATGGAGGTCGTTACCTCGCCGAGGGGTATTCCGGCGAAGAGGGCCTCGAGGTCAGCCAGGGTGTCGATAGCCACTCCGACTTTGCCGACTTCCCCGACAGCGAGGGGATCGTCGGAATCGTAACCGAGCTGGGTCGGGAGATCGAAGGCCACCGAGAGCCCGGTCTGGCCCTGGGAGAGGAGGTAACGGTACCGCCGGTTGGTTTCCTCGGCCGTGGAGAACCCGGCATACTGGCGCATGGTCCAGAACCGTCCGCGGTACATGGTCGGCTGGACCCCTCGGGTATAGGGATAGGCTCCGGGATGACCGAGTGGCCCAGTACCCTGCCGGGTATACACCCGTTCGATGGGCCGTCCGGAAGCATTGGTGAAACGCTCCAGTCGCTCGGGATTGCGATGGAGGAAAGGTTGGAGTACGGTTTCGTCCCAGGATGCAAACGTATCGTCGGACGTCATATGGGACCTCTTCGTGAGAACCTCCTGATCGCATAGCACGAACCCTTGTCCTGGCCAATGGAATTCGACAGCCGAGAACCGTCCGAGTCCAACGCTACGTGTCATTAGTTTCTCATTGTAATGTTGGCGATTTGTTTATTTTTATTGCCTTTTTCTGCCCAGAGGTTTACATTCCCTCACGCTAAAAACCGACCGGGTCGTGCTCGCTCCGAGTGCCACTCCGGCTGGAGGACCATGAACGCCGAGCATCCCTACTCGAAATTCTACCTGCGCACCCTCCGCGAGCGGCAGAGCATCGTCGCCGAGACGACCGACCTGACCCCGGAGGAGCGCCAACTGCTCCTGAACGGCGGGGGGCTCCAACTCGACCTAGCCGACCTGATGTCCGAGAACGTGATCGGCACTTTCGGCCTGCCCTTCGCCCTGGCTGTCAACTTCGTCATCGACGGCACGCCCCGCGTCCTTCCCTTCGTCACCGAGGAGGCCTCGGTCGTGGCCGCCGCTTCCAAGGCCGCCAAGCTCTCCGAGGGCTTCACCACGGATGTGGACGAACCGATCATGATCGGACAACTCCAGATCGTGAAGTGCCGCGATCCGGAACAAAGTCTGCAGAGCCTCCTGGACAACAAAGTCGAACTGCTGCGGGAGTTGCTCAACTCGGACTTGCCCCTCAAGGCCTTCGGCGGTGGCCCGCGCGATCTGCACGGAGAGGTCCTCGAGACCGAGCGGGGCCGCATGATCGTGCTGCACCTGCTCGTCGACGTCCGCGACGCCATGGGCGCCAACGCCATCAATACGATCCTCGAGACCTTCGCCCCCCAGGTCCAGAAAATCATCGACGGCGAGGTTCGACTGCGCATTCTCAGCAACCTGAGCACCTATCGCATTGCCAGGGCAAAGACCGTCTGGCGGCGCGAAACCCTCGGCGCCGAGACTATCGATGGCGTGCTCGACGCCTATGCCTTCGCCCAGGCCTCGCCCTATCGCGCGGTGACCCACAACAAGGGTGTGATGAACGGCATCGATGCCGTCGCCCTGGCCACGGGCAACGATTTCCGCGCCCTCGAGGCCTGTGCCCACGCCTATGCCTGCCTGGTCAACGACGGGAAATACCGCAGCCTGACCGAGTTCTCTACCGATGACCAGGGCGACCTCTGCGGCCGCATCGAGGTTCCCCTCGGAGTCGGTACGGTCGGCGGCTCGACCCGCATCAACCCCATGGCCAGGTTGGCCCTCAAGATCCTCGGAGTACGATCCTCGCGCGAACTTGCCGGCATCATGGCCTCGGCAGGGCTCGCCCAGAACTTCGCCGCCCTGCTCAGCCTCGCCACCGAGGGTATCCAGCGCGGCCACATGCGCCTGCACAGCAAGAGCATCGCGCTCATGGCCGGAGCCATCGGCGAGGAGATCGAAAAAATCTCCCTGCGCATGATCCAAGAAGATAAGATCAGCCTGCACAATGCCGAGAACTTTCTCGCCTTGCTGAGGAGGATGAGCGGTGAACCGGGCGAATAACCGCGGCTTCGGAAAAACCATTCTCTGCGGCGAGCACTTCGTGGTCCACGGTCTGCCCGCCATCGTCTCGGCCCTGTCCACCAGTACCTCGGCCGTCCTCTGCGAGAGTAACCTGCCGGGGCTCCAGCTCCTCGACGAGCGGCCGGCCACTCCCGGGTACAAGGCCGAGAAACGTGCCCAGCAGGAGGCGAGTCTGCGGTTGATGGCCGAGGCTCTGGGGCTCAACCTCTCGGCGCGAGGCCTCGTCGTCCGCCTCGGAGGTGACCTCGTCGCGGCCAGCGGAGTGGGCGCCTCGGCGGCGAGCTGCACCGCCTTCGCCCGCGCCGCCAGCTCGTTCTTCGGCCTCGACCTCGACGATGCCCGGATCAATGCCGTGGCCTTCGAGGGCGAAAAAGCCTTCCACGGCACCCCTTCGGGCATCGACAACACCGCTGCGACTTACGGCGGCCTGCTCACGTTCCGGAAGGACCTCTCCGGCGGTGCGCCGAGCTTCACCCCCCTCGCCACCGGAACCCCCTTACCCATCGTCCTGGCCGACACCGCGCTCACGGCCGACACCAGCGCCGTGGTTGGCGAGGTCCGCGCGTTCCTGCGAGCGAACCCTGATCGCGGCCGCGAGCTGTTCACGGCCTATGACGCCCTCTACTCGGAGATGGTTCAGGCGCTCGAAGTCGGGGAACTCCGTCAAATCGGGACCTTGATGAATCGCAACCAGGACCTGCTCGCCGAGCTGGGCGTCTCCTGCCCGGAAATCGAGGAGCTTATCGCCATGGCCCGTTCGAACGGCGCACTGGGAGCAAAGCTGACCGGCACCGGCCGCGGAGGGCTAGTCCTCTGCCTCGCCGCAGACGAGCGTTCGGCAGACACGCTCGCAGAATTACTCGCCACCTCGGGGCGGCGCATCTTCCGCGCGACCCTCGGTTGAAGTCCAGGATTCCCATGTCCATCCCTTTGATCGTCTGCAAGCTCGGCGGCAGTGTTCTGACCAGGAAGCGCGACGGCTTGCCCGAACTCGACCGCCCCGCGCTCCGGCGCATCGCAGGGGAACTCCGCCGCGCCCTCGCCGAACGCGCGCTCCGCCTGGTGCTGATCCATGGCGTCGGGGCTTACGGACATTCCCTGGTGGCCGAGACCGGTATCGCCGAGGGACTGCGGCTTCCCGAGGACCTCCCTGCGTTCCTCCGCGCCCACCTCTCCGTGGCAGGCCTCAATCTGCGCCTGGCGGAATTCTTCCACGAGGCGGGGTTGCCGATCCTTCCCCTCTCTCCGGCCGCTCTCTTCGAACTGGACCGCAAGGCCATCGTGACGGCACATCTGGCCCCCATCGAATTCGCGCTCGAGACCCTCGCCGCCATCCCCCTCCTCCACGGCGACATGGTCCCCGATCGCACCCTCGGCGGCGCAGTACTCTCCGGAGATCTGATCCTGGCCTATCTTTCCAGAGTGCTGCGCGCCGACCTCGCCCTCTTGGGCACGGACGTGGATGGGGTCTTCGACCGCGACCCCCGGCTGGATCCTACGGCTCGCCTGCTCGAGCGCCTTCCCGACCCACAAAACCCCGCGGCTGACGTGAGCGGTTCGACCGCCACCGACGTGACCGGGGGTATGGGCGGCAAACTCGCCGCCCTGGCCAGGGAACTCTCAGGGATACCGGCCTGGATCTTCAACCTCGAGGCCCCGGACCGATTGTTCCGGCTCCTCACCGGGCGGAGTTGTCCCGGCACGCGCATCGGCTGAAGGAACCGAACACAGGGAAAGGGTTCAATCCACCCGGACTTCGGTCGAGAGGTGCCGGAACCAGGACAGGTACAAACCCACCGAGAGCGCTAGCAGGGTGACGAAAAGGATACTGACGTTATCCCAACGCCGCAGCACGGTCATCATGAACAGGAGGAAGAGGACGACCTGCCAGGGGACGGCGAAGCAGGTTGCCAGGAGGTCGCGGCGGTTCTCGGTATTGATCTTGGCGATGGTTGCTGCCGGCACCCCGCTCCGCACCGGTCCCCAGAAGCCGAAGGGGCGGGTGATCTTGTAGAATTTCAATAACACCTTCGGATCGGTCGGTTCGGTCAAATAGGTGCCGAGGATGCACCCGGCCAGAGAACCCCCGCAGGCGATGCTGAACGACCAGTACTCGGGAATGGTCCCGGCGAAGACCTTGGTCATGACCGCAGCGACCATGCCTGCCACCGTGCCCCAGGCGAAGCCGTAGCCGTTGAACCGCCACCAGTACCAGCGCAGGACCTGGGGGATGAACATCCCGGCACCGATGCCCATGGTGATCCAGCCCCAGATCTCGTTGATGTTGCTGATGCCGAAACTGGCCACCGTGCCGAGGATGATGATCACTGCCGAAGCCCAATAACTGTGCCGCATGAGTTGGCGCTCGGTCGCCTTCGGGTTGAGGAAGGTCTGATACAGATCCTTGACCCAATAGGCAGCACCCGCATTGACCGTGGAGTCGAAGGTCGACATGGCCGCAGCCATGAGCCCGGCCACGATCAACCCCTTCATACCACCGGGGATATAGGTATTGAGTACGGTGGGTAGGACTAATTCCGGATCAGCGATGACCTGGTGGGTCAGGCCATAGTGGACGCCGAGCAGGGCGAAAGCGGCGATCAGCGGCCAGCGGAAGGCGAGCAGGAGGATCCAGAAAAGAGACAGGAGCCCTGCTTCACGGTCGTTCTTGGCAGCAAAGTAGCGTTGAATCATGTAGTTGCCGGCACCACTGCTGCCTTCGAGGGTAACCTTGAACAGGTAGAACATGATCGCGATGCCGAAGAGATTATAAATGGAGTACGCCCCGGGAAGTTCCAACTCCCACGGCGGTACAAGGCGCGTCCAATCTGCGAGCGTGGTGCTGATCGTCTGGAAATTCCCTCCACCCAGGGGCACCGAGACCGAGAAGACCTCGGGCAGGTTCACCAGATCGATGGCCAACCAGCAGATATAGATAATCATGCCGAAAATGAGCCCACCCTGAACCACGTCGGTCCAGACCACACCGTAGAGCCCGCTGGCGATGGTATAGGTCGAGGCCAGCACGATCATGATCAGGGTCGCCATGTACTCGGGAATACCCAGGAACTCGCCGATGAACTTGCCGGAACCGATGGCGAAATAGGTGATCATGGCCACGGTCATGATCAGGGCACCCACTGCGCTGATGATGCGGGCGAGGTCCCCCTCTCGGCTGGTTCCGAAGCGCAGGTGCATCCATTCGGCCAGGGTCATGACCTGGGCCCGTCGGTTCCACTTGCCCATGAAGATCATCAGGAAGGCCATGATCAGGGTCACCCCACCACGGATCTCGATGAAGAAACCCAGGGTGCCCAGGGCATAGATGAAAGCGGTGTTGATCATGGTCCCGGACACGTCCACATTCGAAGACATACCCGAGGCGCCAAGGATCCACCAGGGAAGGTTGCGATTGCCGAGGAAGTAAGAGTCAATGCCGGCCGAGGCCTTGCGCTGGACCATGAGCCCGATGACCATGACCGCTATCAGGTAGACAGCGACGACGACATAATCGATGAACAGCATGGCTTCCTCCTCGGGTCGAACGCCGGGGCATTCTATAGGTCAGACTGGAGATTGGGAAGCGAGAAGTGGGTTCTACCCACCGTCGACAAAACCTCGACCGGCGACCGGTCTCAATCGCAGGAGGTGGTATCGCCTTTTCTATCGATGCAGGAACGCTCGCCGTCTGTCCAGACAATGGCCTTGCCGTTCTTGAAACTCAGAGCCTTGTTGAACCTCGGCTTGATCGCCCAGGACCAACTCTCGCCGTTGTAGGTGATGAAACCGTAAGGCGTGGAGGCTTCCTCCCGCACCACGGCCACCCCTTCGCGGAAGGGCTGCGCCTCGGCGAAGAGGTGCTCGATGAGCAGGTCGCCACTGCGGCCGTCCAGGTACCCCCACTTGCCATGGAGTCCCTCGCTGTGGCGTACCAGGCGGCGATCCGTTTCAAGATGCAGGCACGCGGCGAAACCCCTCGAGGTGACCTTGGACTCGTCGGCAAGCTGGTCCAGGCAGCGCACCTCCTCCAACCCGACCTGGCCGCAATACCCGACGAGCTGATCCATGCGCAACTCGAGGTTGCCGAGTTCGTTCTTGATCGTCGCGATGCAGGCCAGTTCGAAGACCTGTTCGATCGAACCGCAGATCCTCTTCTGGTTCTGCTCGACCGTGCCCTCGGCGAAGCAGCGCACGTTGAACCGCTCGCCCTGGCTGCAGAACAAGAAGAAGTCCTCCAGGTTGGAGCGGCACATCTTCGCGAGCAACTGTCCGGAATTCTTTCCACCCCGAGTAATCTCCTCGAGGTCCTCCAGGAGGGAGGCCTCTGCAGAAACCCCGAGCAGCAAGGCGCACACCGTCGCACACACGGTTGTCTTCATGACCTCATCCTCAGCGCAGCTTGCATTGGCCGTCCCCGCTGAAGGTCACGGGCGGGGGATCGATGAAGAATTTCCTCATCGAGGTCTTGTTCGCGCGATGTTCGTCGACAACTCCGAGTACATTGGAAACGGTCCAAAACCCGGCGTAGGCGGTTTCGCCGAGGGAGAACCCGCACAGGAAGCCCGGCAAACCTCCTAGGCTTGCGCCCATGAGACCCGGAAGAAGGCTGACCATAGTGGAAATCGCGGGATAGTTGCCGGATTTCTTCCCCATGCTGCCTTCTTCCCACTCCCGGCGCATCGCTTCGCGCACCTCCTCGCGGAAAGCGGCCATCGAGCCCTTGCAATGGAGGGCCGAACCCTCGTCGAGCTCGGCACGCAGCTCCAAACCGAAGGTCTCCATGGTATGGTTGAACTCCTCGACCTTGGCCGTGATCTCATCGCGGTACCGGATGTCTTGATTGCCGAGGGCCTGCAAGCACTCTTCCCGATTTTCGAAGGGTCCCCGCTCGATCGCGGGATAACTCTCCTCGCCGCGGAACTCGACCTGCAAGGCCGCGACCACGCCGTACGCGCCGATACCGGGCAGATCACGCTGACAATAGATGCCGTTGGTCTTCTCCAAGGACATCCTGATTCCCGTGTCGAGCAACTCCTGGGTCAGGTTGAACACGGTCAGGTTACGATCCACGGCCTGGGCCAACTCGTCTTGATGGGTGCGCAGCCAGGCTTGGCAAGCACCGAGATCGCGAGTAGGTTCATAGGCAAGGCCCTGACCTTTGTCGAGAGTGAGGTGGCGAGTGGTAGGTGTGGCGGCCTGGAGGGGTACGGTGCCCAACAGCACAACACCCAAGCCCGTGAGCAACATCTTCAGCATGGTCGAACTCCCTGAGTATCGCGGCAGCCGGTCGGCGAATGCACAGGGCATGCCCTGATAACAAGCAATAATTTCATATTGTAAAAATTTTTCACTCGCATTGTCTGCAAGCCCCTCTGCAGTTCGATCCAGTTCCAAGGAACCTCGTTCAGACCACTAGAACCCTGTCACCCACCACCCTGTACTGACCAGGGAATTCGCCCATTTCCCGATCCGACTTGTGCTATCTCCTCCCACTCTGCTACCGTCCTTCTCGGTCCATTGCAGGTTATCTCCCCCTTCTTCGTATGCGAACCTCCTCCTCTTCTATCGAAGGAAGGACCCACCTCCTACCCTTCCTGCAGCTGCACCGCAGTACCCTCCGCTCGGGGCGTCTCCTCGAAGTCCTCGTCTTGTTCGTGCAGGCCGCCCTGCTCACGGTCCTGGTCATCCACCACGAACCCTGGTTCGACGAGGCCCAGGCTTGGCTCCTGGTCCGGGATTGCGACCTCACCGACCTGGTCAGCCTCTACCTCGGCTACGACACCTCGCCGCCGCTGTGGCACCTGTTGCTCATGGTGCCGGCCAAGCTCCGCCTACCCTATCATCCAACGCTCAACCTCCTCTCTGCGGGCTGTGCAGTTCTGGCCTCGGCTCTCTTTCTCTTCGGGACCTCGCTCCCTCGCTTTTTCCGCCTGCTGCTGCCCTTCACCTACGGTCTTGGCTACCAGTACTCCGTGGTCGCACGGAGCTACGCGCCACTCGTGGCGTTGTTGGCTTTGCTCGCGGTGCTCTACCCGCGGCGGATGGAGCGGCCCGGACGCTACCTCCTGGCCCTCCTGTTTCTGGCCGCCACCTACTTCCACGGCACCCTGGTCGCGGGGACTCTCTATGCGGTCTTCGTCCTCGAACGCCTCGCCGCCGCCTTCCGTGCCCCAACCGGACGCCGGCAGGTGTTCTTCCGTCTGGTCGGCGAAGTCGTCGTCGCAACGATGCTTCTCTCCCTGCTCTACCAGGTCATCCGCCCCCCGGAGGACTACTACTTCCACGCTGGCTTCGACCTCGGCCGTCGGTTGTTGTTGTTCTCGCCTACCCGCACGCTCCAAGAGACGATCCTTCCCGTTATCGCCGGCGCCACCACCGGGCATATCCTCACCGCCCTGCCCATCCTCTGCGTTCTTTCGGCCTGGCTGTGGGGTCGCAAAGCCTTGCACCTCCTCGTCCTGCCCTGGCTGGCTTTACTTGGCCTCTTCGCCCTCCTCTACGTCAACTCCTGGCACCACGACCTCTTGTTCCTGGTTTTGGTCTTCGCCTGCGCCGCTGCGGTCTCGCGCTCTCCTCGGCGCCCGGCCCCCTGGCTCGACCGGGCCTCGGCTGCCTGTCTCGTCTTGCTGGCCATCTCCCAGCTCCCCTGGACCTGGAGCACGGCCCAGGACGACCTGCGAAAGCCCTACAGCGGTGCTGCCGTGGCAGCCCAATACCTACAAGATCACCACCCGGACCAACCGGTCTTCCTCCTACGCGGTTCCTTTTGCGGCTTCGCCCTGCAACCCTATTTCGCCCGCAACATCTTCTCCAACTACCGCCACCCCTTCGCCTTCTACTGGTGGTCGAGCAAAGCCGACCTCGACGGCGGCGAGGACGCCTTGCGGCGAGAACGTCCCGAAGTGGTGGTAGCGTGCCAGAAACTGCAGCACGAACTCGAGCCCGACCTCGCCTTGGCCGGGTACCGCAGGGTGCTCTACGCGCCGGGAGAGCTGTTCTTCAAAGGATCTGTCAAAGAGCGAGAGGACTTTCTGGTCTTCGTGGCCGAGGATCCCTGAACCTACATACCTCCCATACCTCATACCTCCCATACCTCCGCAAGCGCCTCACTCGTCCGGCGTCGTGACGGCGAGCGGCGCCCGGCCGCGGGTGCTGCCGCCGGGTTCGGCGCGGCAGTGTTGGAACTGCGGCAGGTGCGATCGGTGTACCTCGAACAGGGCATTGACCAAGTCGCGGATCTCGGCCAGGGAGAGCACCGCTGCGGTGAGTGGATCGTAGGCCACGGCCTGGAAGATTAGCTCGGGCTTCCCGGTGAGTGCGCCTTCCACCGCCAAATCCTCGCTCTGAGCGGTGAGGGCCGTCAGCGGCAGACAAGCCGCCGGCAGCCGACCGACCTGTATGGGGTGGAGCCCATCCCGGTCGACCACCACCGGCACCTCGACGCAAGCCCCGGCCGGCAATTCGGGCAGCAGGCCATGGTTGGGCACGTTACCATTGAAGCGGTAGGGCGCTCCACCGCAAAAAGCCTCAATGATTCCAGCGGCATACTCGCCTCCGCGGGCGAGGTCGAGCGGCTGTGGGTCGTCCAGCAGGGCTTTAGCCGTGTCGCGCCAGGTCTTCTCGGTGCGCTGGTACTGGCTGAGGATGTAGGCGTGCTCCCCGGGATTCCAACCGGTGCCGTGGGTACAGTAGCGCTCGACGAGCTCAGGCCTCTTGCGGAACCACCAGTTGTACTCGGAGTTGTGCCCGCTGGATTCCGTGACGTAACGGCCGAGGGCCAGGAACAACTCGTTGCGGACCATCTCCTCGGCGTACACCTCAGGCCGGGACAGCACGGCTTCGGTCAGCGCCGGATACTGGTCCCGACCGGCGTGCGACAGCTCGAGGAACCAGGCTAGGTGGTTGAGCCCGGCGCAGCGGTAGGTCAGTTCGGCATACGGGACCCCGAGCCAGCGGGCCAGCATGGCCGCAGTGCCCTGCACGCTGTGGCACAAACCGGTGCAGAGCACCTTCGTACTTCGCTGCACCGCGGCACAGAGCATGCTCATGGGGTTGGTGTAGTTGAGCAGTAGAGCGCGCGGGCTCAGCCGTTCGAGGTCACGGGCGATATCCACCAGCACCGGAATGGTGCGCAGCGCTCGGAAGATCCCGGCCGGCCCGCGGGTATCACCGACGTTGAGGTCGATCCCGAAACGCTTCGGCACCTCGATATCGTGCCGCCAGACCTCGGTGCTGCCGACCAGGATGGTACACAGCACCGCGTCCGCGCCCTCGAGCGCGGTCTGCCGAGAGAGCGTAGCCTCGACCCGTGCCGGTGCGCCGCTCTCAGAAATGAGTCGCGTGACCGCCCGGCGCGCGAATTCCAGGCGCTCGGCGTCGATGTCGTGCAAGACCAGCGTGGCCTCCCGGAGCCGAGGGTAGGTCAGGACATCCCTTGCGAGGCGAAAGGTGAACTCGAGACTCCCGGCTCCGACGAAGACGATCCTCGGCATGGCGGCCTCCCCAGCATGGTGGGATACCGATTGTGCTCATCGGCATGCCAGGGTGTCAATCACACGAGGTTTTCCCAGTAGGTGCAGGAGGGAGGAGAGGTCGGTGAGGGGTTTTCAGCCGCGCCGGCGCAGAACGAGCAAGGCGCCGAGCAAGAGGAAGAGGCCGAACCACGCTCGTTGGTCACTCCAGCCGCCGAGCGTGCCGCACAAGCCGCGGTGCTCGCCGTCGGCAAGGTTGTCCACGGTTACCAGGGCTTGGTGTCCGTCGAGGTTGCGCGTCACCGTGACCTCGGCGCGTAGTTCCTTGCCTTTCTCTATCGCCTTCTGCACGTCCTCGTTGAGCATGGCCATGGGCAAGGTGATCGTGAAGCGCTGCCCTTCGTCGCGCACGACCTGATCCCGCGGCACGGTCAGTTCCTGCCTCGTGTGGTACAGGCCGACCCAGTCAGGACCGAGCAACTTCAAGGCGAACGTGTCGTCATACCGATAGTCGTACGGGCTATTGTCCTGGAGGATCACGGTCACCCCCTCGGCCGAGGCGTCGACCTCGGGTTCACCGAAAGAAACGACCTGGTCTTCGTTGAGCACATCGGTCACCGTATAGACCGTCTGTCCGTCTTCGAGGCTTTCGGCGCCGAGCATCCAATACCCTCCGGTGGAGAAGGAAATCCGGCCGTACTGGTCGTAGTTCACACTCACGGGAGCCGACAAATAGGTGGTCGAGGGTTCCTCGGCCTCCCAGTGCCAATGGTAGTCGTTGCTGAGCTGACGCTCGAACCACAAGTACTGGTCGGGAATATCGGAGTGGGCGGCGAAAAGGTTCCGGGCGCCTCTCTTCTCGCTCCAGACCGTGCGGACCAGGTGTACCGAGCCGCGCAGCAGCATCGTCACCGTG
>MGSU01000340.1:0-22040 GCA_001799195.1 Deltaproteobacteria bacterium RIFOXYA12_FULL_61_11
GGAAAGGATAACAGGCGGCAATTTCGTTGATTTTATCCGAGAAGGCCTCGTTCCAACTGCAGTTGACCACCGGGATGCGATGGATGAGGATGAATCGCTTCATATTGTTGAACAGTAATCGTCGGGCCTCGGTCTTATGACGGGCCTTCTCTCGCAGCACGGCGAGGGGGAGGGGGGTCCTGCAAACCTCATCTTCTTCGACCAGAAAATCGAAGGGCATCTTCAGCGCGTGTAAGCGGGCCTGGGGGGTGCAGACGGCGATGATCCCGGCCACAGCGGTGCCATGCCCGAGGTAGTATTCGTAATTCGCGCGGTTAGCTTCAGAGAGCCCCTCGTAGAAGTGAGGGTCGAATTGTTCGGGGCAATCGCTCTCGAAGTTCCAACTCGAATGAAGAGCGTAACGGTCCCCTCGCATGGTGAGGAGATCGGTCTGGTCTGGATGCTCTTCTTCCGCGGGGCGATCCTGTCGTATCAACTCAGTATCGAAATCGACCCCTCCGTCGATGATGCCAACATCCACACCTGGTGCCATGCCGCTCGTCCGCCGCCACCCTGGAGGAGGAACTATACTGAAAGGCCGGGTTGATATCAAGAAAACCGGAAATTGCCCGAGACTCAAGTTCGATGGGAGGTATCTCCCACATTTGATGGGCTCTCTCCCGGCTCGCTGCCAAGTGGTGAATACGTGGTGCGACTGCGCCTATATGTCGCAGATTCAAGTTTGCAGAAAATAGTATAAAATGTTGAAAATATAGCAATAAAAAACGGCATTAAAGTTGCTTTTAATAAAATTAACGTTGCAAAATGCACCGGGAGATTTGGAGCTATGAAGACAACCCTATTCGCAGTTCTCGTAGGAGTCCTTGTTGCAAGCTCGGCCTCGGGAGAAACACAGTACGCGGCCCATTCGTTCAAGATGACGATCCTCTATGATCTCACCGAGGGTGACGGTTGTGAGCTTCTTGCCGGTAGAATCCAGAAAACCATTCATGCGATGTTCCCGGAGAATGACCTGAGCACCTACTTCACCGTTTCCGGAGGGCAGAAGAAGTTCAGTCTGACCCCCTCGCCTATCGGCGCCCTTGCTGCTTGTCAGATCAATGTCTACCGGCCTCGGCAGGTGAAAGAGGATGTCATCCAGGAAGGGTATGTCTCGGAAACCTCCCTGCCGCTTGCCCTTGTCGACGATACCATGCGGGTCGAAGAGCGTTGCGACATGTATGGAAGGTCGTTGGAAGGTGCTCTGCAGTTCCTCTTTCCCCATCGCACCGCAGATTTCTCGGTGGTAGGAGTACTTGGGAATAAAGCTCTCAGCCCCGACACCCTGTTCGAGTACGGGGTCTGCACCCTGAACATCCGGCCGAACTGAGCCCTTCCGACCGTGTTCCCTGGCCTCCTCGGCACCTCGCTCGACCAAACTCAGAACTCGATGTGCCCCTCGGGTTCGAAGCCCAATTCGCGACGGGCCTTGGCGATGTCCAGGAGACCTGTGTATTTTTGGCGTTGCCGGTCGACCTCGTAGTAGTACCTAGTCAGGCCAAGGGCTCGGGTGGCCCAGTTGAGCGGCCCGAGCAGAGGTTCCGGCAAGCCGAGACAGAAGGAGTGGTTGAGATCGGCGAAGGTCGCCAGCGGTGCCGTGTCTTTCCCCGCGATGTTGTAGATTCCCTTGACGTTCTTGAAGATCGCCAGCTCGATGGCCCGGATGACGTCCTTCATGTGCAAGAGGTTGATCATCGGATTGAAGCCCATGGTGCGGAAGACGATCTTGGAATCGAAATAGGAATTGTACTGCCCACCGATATTCCTGCCGAAGATGCTGGCCATACGTAGGATGACGATGCGCATGGTTTTGCTGTCCATGTAGGCCCTGCAGATCATGTCCGCGTCGACCCGGTCTTTGATCCACTGGTCGGCCTCGGGGTCGTGGTTCAGTTCGGCGTGTTCGTCGAGGAAGACCGGGTTGCTGGGTCGGAGCTTGTAGACCGAATCCGAACTCTTGAACACGAACTTGGTCACCGTGCCGGTGCCGATGCACGCTTCGATCAGGTTCTTGGTGCCGTGGACGTTGAGTAGGTGGACGTCCTTGCCGTGCATCTGGCGGTTGTGGAAGGCGAGATGAACCACGGTGTCGATGGCGCAATCCTTGAACACGCGGGAGAGGAAGAGGTTCTTGAGTTCACGGTACTTGAGGATGTTGCAGTTGCGGTAGAGGAACCTCGAGCGATCGAGGTCTTTGAAGTAGTAGGGTAATTTATCCCGGCCAAGCCCCAGGATGAACCCTACCCGCGGGTTTTGGATGAGGTGTTGGGTCAGGTTCCTACCGATGGAACTGGTCACTCCGGTGATGAGCACATTCTTCTTCGTGGTCGGCATTGCTCACTCCCCCGTGAAGTCGAAGATACTGGTCCTGCGCCGCAAGCCCTCGTCGACCAATCCCTGGACTGCGAGTTGGACTTTGTCGGCGAGCATCCGCACCGTAGCCGGGTCCTTGACTGTTTCCGGCGGATAGTCCCGGTAGAAGTCGATCGGTTTCCCATAGTAGAGGTGGTAACGCACCGGGAGGGGCAGCATGCCGAAAGGCCCAAGCCAGGGGAAGAAGGGTGTGATCGGGAAATAGGGGAACCCCATGAGTTTTGCCAAGGGTTTGAGATTATGCAACATCGGTGCTTGTTCCTCGGCACCGATGACGGCCACGGGCACGATGGGGGCTCGGTATTGCAGCGCAAGTTCTACGAACCCAACGTTGAAGCGCAACAAGCGGTACCGGTTGTGCCAACGCTTGCCGGTACCCTTGGCTCCCTCCGGAAAGACGATGACGGCCTCGTCGCGTTCGAGCAGATCGACGAAATTGCGGCGTGCTCCGACGACTTGACCGGCGCGGTAGAAGAAGGTGTTCACAAAGGGCAGGAAACCCATGAAGTGGTCGACCATGCCTCGTACCAGGCGAGGCTGAGCCGATCGGGACACTAAATCGACCGCGATCATCATACCGTCGAAGGGCAAGACGCCGGAATGATTGGGAACGTAGAGTACCCGCCCTCCCTCCGGCAGGTGTTCTTGTCCACTGCTCTGCACCCGGAACCAGTAATGGTACAATTGCCAAGCCAGGGCAAAACCGAGCACTGCGGTCTCTTTCTCCAGACCGAAGGGGTCGTAACCGAAGCCCGTGTCGTTGATCTTGAGGCTCATGACCCGTTTGAACTCCTCGGCCGGGAGGAGACTCTTGGCCAGTTTGAGCGCGGTTCGGCGTTGGTGTTGCTTCATCGTTCCTTTCCAAAGAGGTCACAACCGGTATTCGATCCAACCTAGCAGAGCCCGGGCCGACCGACAAGTCGTGATCGGAGTCGTGATCGGACTTGCTCAGGGCTTCTTTACAACCTGCCTTCAGGCGCGTACGGTCGGCCCAGGAAGTTCCCTCAGGAGGATCGGTGGTTCCGCCTACCCGCTTGTTGGCGTGGCGTCTCCTCGACGATATCCTGTTCCGCGATACACGGCTGGAGCTGGCGTTAGCCCGTGCCCGACCTTCAGCGCAGCGTGAGCAGGCCCTGTTGGTCGAGCTGGTTCGCGGCGTGTTGCGCTGCCGCGTTGCTCTAGACTGGGCCTTGACCCCGTTAGTTCGTCGCCTCGACCCACGAACTCAGAATCTCCTCCGTTTGGGGGCTTATCAAATCCTCTTCCTGGATCGAACCCCGGTTCACGCTGCGGTCGACCTGACAGTCGAATGCGTGGCCGAAACTCGAGAACGCCGTTTCGTCAACGCCGTACTCCGGTCCCTCGCCTCGCGGCGAGACGAGTTGCGCACGGTCCTTGAGGCGCACCCAGATCCCCTGGTTCGCCACAATCTCCCGGCTGAACTCTACGCAGATCTGTGTGACTGGTTGCCGCCGCTTCAACTCGCATCCTACCTCGAACGCATCGCCTCCCCTCCTCCCGTCTACTTGCGGGTGAACACCGCCAGGGCCACCACCGCAGAGGTCAAGGTCCAACTCCGGGCCGAAGGGGTCTCCACCGAGGAAGATACAAGCTTGCCGGGTTGCCTGCGGCTTTGTTCCCCACTTGCCGGCTATCTGCATTGCCGAGTGCATCAGGTTGGTCTGGCCACGGTCCTCGGTCTAGGTTCCCAATTGGTCACAGCGTTGTGTGAGCCCCTACCACCGGACAGGATTCTCGATCTCTGTGCCGGCAAGGGCGGAAAATCCCTTGCCCTGTGGTTGCTCGCACCCAGGGGCTGCCATCTTACCGCTGTGGAACGGGATCGGCGTCAGGTTGTCCGCATGAAGGAAAATCTTGATCGGTTGCAGGTCCAGGCTATCGAGGTGCTTCAGGCTGATCTTCTCGACCTACACATTCGAGAGGAGTACGAGTTAGTCCTTCTCGATGCTCCGTGCAGTGCCTTGGCGGAATTGGATAAATATCCCGATCTGCGCTGGCGGTATCGCAGGAAGGACCTGGCCGGGCTTGGTTCAGCTCAACTCGCCCTGCTCCGCGTCGCTGCTTCTGCCGTAGCCCCTGGAGGGCGGCTGGTCTATTCGGTCTGTACGTTCACCCCTCGGGAGACGGTTGAGAACCTCGCGGCCTTCGAACGAGAGGCTCATGACTTCAGGTTGGTGATGCAGAGCGGTGTCGTCGCGGCTCCGGACGGGCCAGGATTGCTCCAGCGGCTGACCTCGACAGGGTTCTTCTGGGCCTGTTATCGTCGTGGGAATGGTGTATAAGGCCCTCCCATGGGGTGCGACCTTCTTGCCTCAGGTGTAACCGTCCAACTTGGCAGGGCTATTAAGTTGATATTGCATAGTATTTATGCAATCTCGGCGCTTCTTGAGTTGAGTGGGAAGTTCCCCATCGAGGTCGAAGCTAGGGTCGGTTGGTGAGGAGAATAACGAGGTATTTCAAACAAATATGACCATGAGATTTTTCTATTCTGCGGCATGCAATTTGCTTTGATGCTGTCTGAAACCAATGTCGGAGTTGGGATTATGAAGATGGTTCAGAGCATGACGGTGATGTTCCTCGTCCTGACCCTCCCCTTGAGCGCCGGGGCCGTGTCCAGAGACGGGCTCCATCTCAACTTCGAACCCAGTATGGCCGTTCCGATCGACGAACAGAAGGAAAACTTTGACAACTTTGCCGGTTGGGACCTCGGTTTCCGGCTCGGCTACAAGAGCAGCTTCATCCAGCCGCAGCTCTCCTTTTCGTACCTCCGTTTCTGGAACGACCCGGAGAATCCGATTTATGGGGAGCAGGCAGGTTTCGATGTCCCCTCGGTCGGTGCCGGATTGCGCCTCATCCCCTTGGAAACCGAATTGGTCAATCTGTGGCTCGACGGCAATGGGCAAGCCTATCTCGCCCAACCCCCGGCTCAGCAAGAGATCGGAGTCGAAGAACAGAATCCGCGCGGACAAGCCAATGCCGCCATGGGGTTGGGCTTCAATCTGACCGACAACCTGACCTTCGGTCCGACCGTCCGGTACGACCATGTCTTTTATCCCAAAGTCGAGGATCTCAAGGTTGTCTCCGCCGGTATTACTTTCAGCATCCGTTTCGGCGGTGACAAAAATCCTTCGCAGGTGGCTTATTACGAGAACGGCTCGGTCGCGGTACCGGAGGAGAGCGAAAGCGCTCCTGATGAGGTCAAACAGGAAGAAATCCTGGCCGAGGAAGATTTCACCGATGGGGGAAATCTGTGCGAAGAACTCGGGTTCACCCTGGTCATGGCCGATGACTTCAAGACCGTCGACCGGATCGCCTTCGATTTCGATGCTGCCAGCCTGCGCCCTGATCAACAGGAAACCATGGGACGTATCGTCCAGTGCTTCAAGTTCTACCTCACCGAGCATCCTGAGACCGTGGTGACCATCGAGGGACATTGTGATGAGAGGGGCAGCAACGAGTATAACCTGGCCCTGGGGTTCAGCCGTTCGCAGCGTATCTTCGAAGAGTTGGTCAACGGTGGGGTCAATTCCGAGCAACTCAAGACGATCTCTTACGGTGAAGAGCGCCCCATCGATCCTACGCACACCGAGACGGCATGGTCCAAGAACCGTCGCAGTCAGTTCATAGGAGAGAGCAAAGCTCAGCCCCAGGATGTGGCCGCCGCACCGCTCCCTACCAATTCGACCATGGTCGCAGCCGATCCCGCGACGGCGGTTGTTGTACAGGAGACTCCCAAGAAAGTCGTTCCGGTAGTAGAGATCGAGGAGAACAACGACACTACCATGCTCGAGACCTATCCCGGCAGTCTTCGTTGACGTCCCTCTCTCTTAATCTTCCTATTGATCGCTACTCCCTTCCATCCCAACATTGTGCTCGGCATCGAAGCCATCAAGGAGGTCATGGAGCGCTTGGGCCTGGATACCGCAGCGTTCGATGAAATGTCTGGCCTTATCATCTCCTCCAATGCTTTGACGCACGGAGAGAAGATCGAGAAAGGATGTGATTACCGCCAGGGCGCTGCGCATATCGTGACAGAAGCGTCGGAAGTCCTCGCGGTTGATCTCGATGGTGGGTTGGGCCTTCTCGGACATCATTGCCTCCTTCTCTCTTCGAGGAACGTGGCCAAATCTGAGGGAAATTCTGTGCGAAGGGTAATGCGCCGTCCCAGAACCGGATGGTAGAGGGTCAATTCATGGGCATGTAATAATTGGCGAGCGGTTCGCAGTCCGCTCTCGCCGAGATCCAGGGTCCTGCCTTCGTAATGATCGAGGAAGAGCGCTTGGTCCGGCCCGTAGAGCTTGTCGCCGACGACTGGGTGGCCGAGATGGGCCAAGTGAACTCGGATCTGGTGCTGCCTACCGGTGACAGGGTGCACGCGTAGGAGGGTGTGAGTGGCAAGTCGTTCCACGACCTCGTAGTCGGTTCGCGAAGGCAAACCCTGATTGGTCACGGTTTTCCGAATGAATACCTCAGAATCCTCGTCTTCTCCGATGGGGGCGTCGATGACGCCTCTGTCGGTAGGAACAACACCTTCGACGATGGCGAGATAGGTCTTTTTGACCCAGCGCTTGACCCATTGCATTGCTAAGTGGTTGTGCCATCGAAGATCCTTGGATACGACTAAAATACCGCTGGTTTCGCAGTCAAGACGATGCAACAGCCTGACTCTTTCGCGATCACCGTGACCGCGCGTACCGTGATAATGGATATTGAGAGCGTCGATGAGGTTGACCTCGAGGTGTCGTTTGGTCGGATGTACGGAGAGGTTGGCGGGTTTGTCCACGGCCACGAGCAGGGGATCTTCGTAAATGAAACGTACTCCGAGGTCTTTAACCTCTGGCGGAGGGAGGATCGGCCCCTCGGTCCAACGGGCCAGGATGTGTGCTCCGGCATGCAACCGAGTGGCCGGTTTGACCCGCGGATGGCCGTCGATGTCTATCCTGCCCTCGCGGATGAGGTTCTGGGCCTGGTTACGTGAGAGCCAGCGAACCTGTCGGCAGAGGAAATCATCGAGCCTCGAGTGGTCTTCTCGCGGTGGAACCTTGAACTGGTTCGAGGTGCTCATAGTTGGCGGGAGAGCATCTCGATCTTCTTGAGCACTTGTTTCCATTCGGTGCTGTTGACCTCGAGACGGCCGAGATAGTGCTTGTACTCCTCAACCGCTTTATAGAGGTCGCCCTTGCGTTCGTAGACAGTTGCCAATTCGCGATGGGCTTCAGCAGTATCCCGCCGGTAGAGCAGGCGCTTGTATTCGAGTTCTGCCATTTCCAAGGCGGAGAAACCTTCGAGGAAGACTTTCCCGGTCAAGAGCAACACTTCGGGACGATCATTATCGAGCTGGTTGGCCTCTTCGAGCGAGGCCAGGGCCTCGACCCAGTTCCCTTGGCGGATGAGTTGCTCGGCATCGAACAAGCGGCGTTCGAACTGTCGCCGTTGAGGTTCTTTCTCGCTGTTCTCGGCTTGCTTACCTTCCAGAGGGGAGACTTCGACCCTGGTTATTGGGGATGGCGAGTCCCATCGTTCTTGCACCCACCGATACCCCAGCACTCCAACCGCAGAACACAGGAGAAAGAGGAAGGCGCTACCGAACCACCATTTCCAAGAAGTCGTGGGTTCTTGTTGGTTGGCCTTACGCAGGGATTTCTTGACCGTAGGATCCAGGTCGTCGTCGATCGCCTCCTTCCGTCGATGAGGTCGAACTGCGCGGGCCAGCGCCGCCTGGGCGATCTTGACCGTTTTGTCTTCCTCTCCACCAGGCTGGGTCGGTTCGCATATGGCGAAATCAGCACTAGGGTCGTCGCTCGAGGGCAGGATCGACATGGAGCGGGTTTCGGCCCGTTTGGGTTTGAACCCACCGGTGTTCTTCCTCTTGAAGGCTGGATTGGTATATTCGAAGAAGGCGTCTTGGGGTTCGCTTGCCTTCCCTGAGGGGAGTAGTATGCCCCCACACTCGCTGCAGGCTTGTGCATGCAACGCATCGCTGGTCTCTGGCAGTTCGAAGACCTTTTTGCATTTGCTGCAGGTGTAATCCATTGTGTTTATTGTGACAATTCGTTGATATACTCGGTAATTACCGAGAGGTCCGAGGCTTCTGGTTTCAACTCCAGGTATTTCTGTAAGTTTTCCACCGCCTTGTCCTTCTCCCCGACCTTGCCGTAGATGAAGCCCAACTGTTTGTAAGCCGATGCGTACTTCCGGTCAAGATCGATAGCCTTGTTCAGTTCGAAAATGGCTGCGTCGGATTGGTAGAGAAGATCGAGGGTCTCTGCCAATTTGAAGTGATAGAGGGGGTTGTTCGGTTCAGCTTTGAGCGCTTGTTCGAAGTTGACTTTCGCTTTGGTGTAGTTGCGTTCCTCGAAGAGTTTGTTGCCCTCGAGGAAGAATTTTTTCCCTCGTGAACCTCCGGCGGGTTTGACGGGTTCGGCGCCTGTTCCCGTTTCCTGGACGGACGGTTCGTTGGTTGCCGCCTCATCCTTTGGCCGTTGGGGGCGTTGCTGTTGTGTACTCGGGCGGGGCGTGCGTCGTTCGGCCTGACGACGGTCCACGGTTCGTGCTTTCTCCTCGGTTTTTTGTTGTTGTGGTTCCATCGGTTGAACCGGTTCGGTCTCGAAGCGGGTGCGGTCTGCGCCGAGTTCGGGGTATTTCTCGACGTATGCTTGCTCGAGCGCCGTGATCTTGGTCTTGAACTCGTCCGCTTCCTCGCTCTGCTGCTGTTCGAGAGCCAGTTCGTACAACCGGCGCATTGCTTTGAGGAAGGTTGGGTCTTCGTCGAGAGCGCGAAGGTAGTTCTTGCGCGCCTTGGTCGCGTTGCCTCCCTTTGCCGCAATCAAACCTGCGAGATGATGGAAGTCGGCTCGATCGGTCTGGGCAAGCTTGAAATAGCGTTCGTGCAGGTCCGAGGCATTCCCGAGGAATGCCTTACTCTCTTTAGAAAGGTAGTAATAGATCTCAGCACGGTAACAAGCCGGAGTTTTCTCTTTGTCGTGGATGATGTCGATGTTCTTCTTGGCAGCGTTGAGCAAATGAGGGTTGTTCGCCGAATAGCCCCACACTGCTTTATTCTCCGCATCGGCACAACGGATCAACCCCAGCATGGGGTTGCGGGCAAGCCCTTTCATGAAGCGAAACTCGGCCATCTTGTAGGCGATAGGGGTATCGAACAGGAAGAGATAGCGTCCCTCGAGGTATTCTTCGCTGAGCAGCGCCGGAGACATCGGCTGTTCCGAGCTTTCTGCCTGTTGAGTCGGAGGTACGCCGCCGCCTGCTAGGAGCATCAGTTGTTGCAGAAAAGCCCGATGGGTATAGGCTTGAAAAGCGAGATAGCCGAGAATGAAGAGGAAGGAGAGCTTCGCGAAGAAGCCGACCAGGGAACTCCGGCCTTTGAGTTGGCGTTTGAGTTCACGGCCCTGGAGCAGTCGCTCGGAAACGGGTTCGTTCACTTCTTGGATAGGGGCCTTGACCGATCGTGTGGCTGCTTTGGGTTGTGGAGGTTTGGGAGGAGGTGGTTCCGTCGGGAGCTTCGGGGGGGGCTGGACCTGGGATGCCAATACCTCTCCGCGGACTTGTCCATAGTCTTTCCGCTGGGTTTCGCGCTCTTCGAGCGGAACCATGTCGTTACGGAAGGCCGGGGGCTGTGGGACCTGTTGCGAGGCTGTTGCAGGGGGGGGAGCCACTGGGTTGGCCGAGGGGGCGCCCGCCACCTCGTAGTACCGTTGTTTGACCGTTGCGGCTTCCTCGACGTTGGCGAGACGTTGTTCTTTCGCAAAATTGAAACCGACATCCTTCCGTGGATCGACTCCGAGCTTGGGCTCACGTCCGGCGAGTTGGCGACTGCCCGCGTCGAAGACGGGGAAATCATGATCCATGCCCACCGGGTCTCCCGAGGGTTGAAGCGTTGCACCGTCTTCCACCGTACTGACCCGGGTCTTGCCCGCATAGTCCTCGAAGTTCTCGATTGGGTTTCCGAGGGGATTGATTTGACGGGTTTTCTCTGCTTCGAAGCGATCCTCTGCACGTTCTTGGCCGGGGGCCTCATCGTGCTGGCGCTTGTAGACGGCCATTGGGTCGGCCTGAGGCTGCCCTTTGGGTTGTTGAGGGATCAGGACGTGGGTTTCCTCGAGACTGAAGGTGTCATCCTCGTCCTCGTCGTCTGCATCCTCATCTGCCCCTCCACTCTCTCCCTGTTCAGCGAATTCGTCTTCAATGTTTTCGAGGGGTTCCTCGGTCAGGGAAGAATCCTCGCCGTCGGGTTCCTCAAGGAAACCTTCATCTTCATCGGCCCAGGGGTCGCTCGTTTCAGAAGAGTCGGAAACGGCTTCCGGCAAGCTGGTCTCGGGACCAGGATCTGAGCTTGTATCGGTATCACCTTCGGTCTCTGTCTCAGGGCCTTCTTGGTCCAAGGAGGGGAGCCACGAGGTCTTCTCCACGTCGGTTTCCGTTGTCGGGTGGGCAACGCGGAATACCTTCAGGCATTTAGGGCATTTGACATTCACACCCTGGAGGGGGATTTTATCGTCCTCGAGGACATAGGATTTCTGGCAGTTCTTGCAGACAACCTTCATCGTCGTTCAGTTCACGATGCCAAGGGGCATGACGTGCGGCGAGAGCTTCTTGAGGCCAAAACCGACAAAATACACGGTCAGTCGCAGCGAGTGGCCGTTGCCCTCGACGTTCTTCAGATCTCCTGTGCCGAAGACGGGATGCACGACCTTCATGCCTACCCGGTATTCGTTCGGAATCTCATCATCCGAAGCGTGTCGCATGGCGGTAGAAAAGGCGGCCGGAGGCTGTGGTATTGACGATCGCGTTGGCAGGGTCGGGCGCGGCTGGACCTCGCGGACGAAGGAGGAGGGAAAGGCTGGTCTCACCCCACCCTGAAAACGGCGAGTGGCGCAGAAGGTCAGACACAATCGTTGTCTGGCCCTCGTCATGCCGACATAGCACAGCCGCCGTTCTTCCTCCTGTTGTTCGGCGGTGCGCGAACGGGCGTGTGGGAAGAGACCTTCTTCCATGCCGACCAGGTAGACGGTATCGAATTCGAGGCCTTTAGAGCAGTGCACGGTCATGAGTACAACCTCGTCCCCGGAGAGTCGTTGGTCATTTCCCTCGGAGAACAGCGCTACGGTCTCGAGATAATCATGCAACTCCATGGCAGGGTGTTGCTCGAAGAATCCGTTGAAAGAATTCAAAAATTCTCGGACGTTGTCAACCCGGCTCTCGCCCTCGAGTCCGAAGCTACCGACGAGGTAGTCGAGGTAGGCGGTGCGTTCGAGGAGTCGGTTGAGCAAGGTTCTTTTCGGTTCGTGCTCGTACAGGTGGCGCAGTTCGGATAGCAGGGCATGGAATTCGAGGAGTTTCCCGCTCTTGCCGGGGAATTGGAGGTCCCCTGTGGCTACTCCGGAGAGAGCCGTGAACATCGAGACACCCCGCTGTCCAGCCAAGCGTCCGAGTTGCTCGAGGGTCACCGTGCCGATGCCTCGCGAAGGCGTGTTGATGATCCTGGTCAGACCGCCGTCGTCGTGGGGATTGACCAGCACCTTGAGGTAGGCCAGGAGATCCTTGATCTCCATCCTTTCGAAGAATTTTTTACCCCCGACGATGCGGTAGGGTATCCCGTTGCGTAACAGTTCTTCCTCGAAGACCCGCGATTGGGCATTGGTGCGGTAGAAGACAGCGAGTTCTCCCCGGGGAACACCTTGACGTTGATGCAAATCGCGCAGGTCTCGGACCACGAAACGGGCTTCTTCGAGTTCGTCGCGCAAACGCTGGACACGCACGTCCTGGCCTTCTTCGCGTTCCGAGTAGAGCTGTTTCGGGTAGCGCTGGGCGATGCGTTCGACCACGCGGGTAGCAGCAGTCAGGATGTGCCTGGTCGAGCGGTAGTTGCGTTCCAATTTGAGGATCGTGGTTCCCGGGAAAGAGGTAGGGAAGGAGAGGATGTTCTGCACGTCGGCCCCGCGCCAACCATAGATCGATTGGTCATCATCGCCGACGACGGTGAGCAGGGTCCTACCTTTGGCCAAGGTTTCCAGGAGGAGGTACTGAGCGTGGTTGGTGTCCTGGTACTCGTCGATGAAGAAGGCTCGGAAACGATCTCGATAGGTTGTGAGGAGTTCCGGGCAGGTGGCGAAGAGACGGAGCGGTTGGACGAGGAGGTCCCCGAAATCCAGGCAGTTGTTGATCTGGAGGAGCTGTTGGTAGCTCGTGTAGAGTTCGGGTAGCCGGGCATCGTCGCCGTCGGAGAGGACAAAATCCTCGGGCAGGACGGCTTCGTTCTTAGCACGGTTGATCGCCCCCTGTAGGGTCTGGGGCTGGAGCGAGGATTCGGCGATGCCGCGTTCGCGGAGGAGGCGGCGGACGAGCTGGAGTTGGTCCTGTTCATCGAGGATGGTGAAGTGACTTCCGTAGCCGAGTTCTCCAGCGTGCCTCCGAAGGATACGCGCTCCGATGGAATGGAAGGTTCCCATCCAGATGCCCCGGGAGACCTCGGGCAGATACTGGTCGATGCGTTTGGCCATCTCTTCTGCGGCTTTGTTGGAAAACGTCATAGCCAGGATTTCATGCGCGAGGACGCCGTGCGCCGACAGACTGTGGACGAGCTTCGAGGTTAATACCCTGGTTTTGCCGCTGCCCGCGCCGGCCAGGATCAACAGAGGGGAGCCGTGGTGGAGCACTGCCTCGCGTTGCTGCTCATTGAGTTGTCCGAGCAGTTCTTCGATATTGGGTGATGGCGGCATGGCCAGCCCCTACCCCTATTTCATTCGGGTAGTGTCGCAAAGATGTCGCGAAATCTCAATGGTTATCTCAGAGGGAGGTGATTGTGTTCAGAGTTGGATCTCGATGACGTTGCCGAAAGAGGTGTGCTCTTCATCATCCTGTTCAGGCCGCTGCCATTCGACAGGACGCTCGATTTGCAGGGGGAGGGGTTGCCATTGCTGCTTCTGCCTTTCGCGGTTGAGTTTGTCGATGATGGCGGGGTGGATCAGCATGGTAACGCTCCCGAGGGGCCGTGGTTGACGGGAAGTTTAGCAAAGACCGGGCCACGCCAATGGAATGTCGGGGGATTGCTAACTTATTGATAAATAAAAACGGTAATGGGGTCGTCGTTTGAGGGTGTAGAAAAGATGGGACAGGGGTAGTGCAAGCAGGTAGACTCGCCTGTCGCTTCGGCAAGTACCCTCGCAGTTTGTCGTATGATCGTACCTTACGAGGCGGCAGGTGAGAGGAACTCGGTACAGAGTGCATGAAGCCCCTCCATGATCGTACCTTGCGTCGGCCGGGACCCGTACCGGCTTCCCTCACCGCACGGGGACTCTTGCGCCAAGCTCTCGATCAGCATCGCGGCATCTATGTCCTCGGCGCTGTCGGAGTGATTGGCACGAATGCCGTTGAGGTCGGGATCCCAAAATGTGTTCAATGGGTCCTCGAGGTCCTCCTTGGGCACCCATTTCCTTTTTACCTACCTCACGGCTGGGATCCTCTCGCGATCCTCGTTGGGTTCCTGGTGCTCCTCATGGTGCTCCAGGCGATGCTCCGGTACCTGTGGCGGACCACCCTCGGGCAGGAATCCCATCACAGCAGCGCTACGTTGAAAGCGGCTCTATGGCGCAGTGCTAGCAAACTCCCCCGTGAAGCCCTGCTCGAACGCTTTGGGTCCGGTACCATGATGAGCATTGCCACCAGCGATGTGGGTAGTGCCCGTAACCTCTTCGGTTGGACTCTGGTAGGCTTGCTGGACCTGTGTTTTCTCGGCCTCATGACCGTGAGCGCCATGCTCTGGATAGACCCCTTGCTCACGGCTTGCGCCCTCTGCACCTTGCTCGGTCTACCTCCCTTGACCAAGCGCTTGGCCGACCAAGAATATGACCGCCATTTCGAGGCCCAGGAAAGTCTAGCGGAACTGAACGAACGCTGCCACCGGGCTGTGACGACACAGAGACTGCAACGCGTGAGCAAGACCAGTTCAGTGTTGACCTCACGCCTCAGCGACATGGCGGAGGTGTATCGCCGCAAGCGGCTTTCCGTGCTGACGACCATGCTGCACTTCGTCCTTGTGTTGGGGCTCTCTCCCCTGCTCGCCTATTCCGTACTGTTCACGTTCGGCTTATGGCGCGCCCAGCAAGGCCTGCTCAGCATCGGGGGGTTCGTCGCCATGCAGAGTTATATCCTGCTGTTGCAAGGGCCCTTGGGAGAGTTGGGCTATCTGGTGGCCGACTGGCAACAGGGTTTGGCCAGTCTCCGAAGGATCCTCGAAGTCCTCCACCACCCCGGCGACAGGGTGTTCGAGGCTCCGTTGGTACCAGTTTCCCGGACGACTGTGGGTCAGGGACCGACGGTCTTCGAAGTCGAAGCCTTGCGGTTTTCCTATCCGGGAGGAGTTGGAGAGATCCTCTCGGGTTGTTCCTTCCGACTCGACGAGGGCGAGTGGTTGGCTTTGCGAGGGCCGGTCGGCCGTGGGAAATCGACCCTCTTGTGGTTGCTTGCAGGATTGGAGCGACGGTACCGAGGTTCTATCTATTATCGGGGGCAGGACCTCGCGACGTTGTCGACCTCGGTGCTCCGCGCAGATCTAGCTTTGGTCCCGCAACGCGCCTTCCTGTTCGCCGCGAGCGTTGCCGCCAATCTACTCCTCGATCGGAGGGCCAGCGAAGCCGAACTTTGGGAGGTGTTGCGCATTGTCCAGCTAGCCGAGGATTTCCAGTCGCTGCCTCACGGTCTCGATACGCCTCTCGGCGAACAGGGTATCAATCTCTCCGGCGGCCAACGCCAGAGGCTGTGCTTGGCCCGAGCTTTGGTGGGTAAGCCCAAAGTCGTATTGCTCGATGATCCCCTCGGGTCCGTCGATTTGCTCACCGAACGGTTGATCATCACTTCCCTGCAGTCCCGGTTCCCCGACACTACCGTCCTCTGGGCCGCGCATCGCGGTTCGGTCTTGCGCTATTGTTCTCGGGTTATGGAACTATGAGCGAACTCCAGGGATATCTCAACGAAGATGAGGTTCCAATCGGGAGGCAGGATATCTCTGCCCTGTTCGGGGTTCTCCGCCATTCGAGGTCGGCAAGGCCTCTCTACTTCCTTGCCTCAGGACTTCTCACTGCCTCGGCTGTCGCCGCTATTGTTGCCGCTCGGCTGCTCGCCCCTACCATCGACCGCGGGCTCCTCGCAGGCGATGTCTACACCGCGCTGTGGTCAGGCAGTCTGGTGCTCACCGCAGAATTCGGAGCGGTGATACTTGCATGGGGGGGGCGTTGGGCTCTGGCGATCGCTTCCTCGCGCACTGTGCTGACCCTCCGTCAGGAACTCTTCGCCAAGACCGAGCGCTTACCGATGAGTTATTTCGATCATCATCCGGTCGGCCGTACTGTTACGAGACTCACACATGATGTTGAGGGGTTGGAACAATTCTTCGGCGCCAGCTTGGGCCGTTTACTCAGTTCGACTTTCCTGGTCCTCCTCACGTTCGCCATAATGCTCTTCGATCATCCCTTGCTCGGGTTTATGGTAGTCCTGGCCATGCTCCCGGCCGTGTTCGTCACCTTGGTCTCCAGGAATACCATGTTGTGCCTGAACCGTTCCATCGCACGCAAGAGCAGCGCCATCAACGCCACACTCTCCGAATACCTCAACGGTTGGCCGCTCATCCGTGCCTTCGGTCTGGAAACCTGGTCGACCGAACGCTACGAGGCCACGGTTTCCGATCACCTTGGAACAATGATCGAATTCAATATTGCCAATGCGTGGATCAGACCTTTGATCTCCATGCTTACCCTCCTGCCGATCCCCCTCCTGCTGTGGTTCGGTGGTCAAGCTGTGCGTGAGGGAGCCCTGGAGTTGGGAATTTTGGTCGTTTTCGTGCGGTATTGCGAACGGTTCTCCAGCCCGCTCCTGATGCTGGTCAGGGAGATACACCTGGTCCAGACCGCCTTGGCCAGTGCCGAGCGCATCGCGACCTATCTAGCAGAACCCGAAGAAGATGAGGTTCTCGGCCCGAATGGGAGCCAGCGGCCGCACCTGTTCGGAGCGGTCGGTTTCGAAAAAGTCAGCATGAACTATGAGCAAGGGCCGGAGATCCTCCATCGGGTGAGTTTTACCTGTGAGGTCGGAGAACGTCTCGGGATCACGGGAACCACCGGCAGTGGGAAGTCCACGGCGATTGGCCTCCTGGTGCGGTTGTACGCTCATACGGAGGGCAGGGTGACGCTCGATGGCCTCGCTGTAGAAAACCTCGACCGAGTGCATCTCCGCAGCCAGGTCGGGTATCTCGGTCAGGAAGTCGTGGTCTTCCGCGGCACGGTGGCGGAGAACCTCGATCCTAGAGGCTCGAAGCCGGAGGCAGAACTACTCGAGGCAGCGAGCACGACCGGTCTTGACCGAGTGATGCACCTGCGCGGTCTGACCTTGGCCTCGCAGCTCCTGGACCAGGGAGCAAACCTCAGCGCGGGGGAGCGTCGTCTGGTTGCCCTGACCAGGGTCGTGCTCGAGGATCCCGCCATCCTCGTACTGGATGAAGCAACGGCAGATCTCGATGAAACCGAAGAAAGGATGTTGCTCGATTCACTCGTGAGACTGATGCACGGGCGCACCATGTTGGTCGTGGCTCACCGACCTGCTACCCTGTTGCGCTGCGACCGGGTCGTGGTCTTCGCCCATGGCGTGGTGGTCGAGCAGGGTCGACCGAAGGACCTGCTGATCCGAGACGGTGCTTTTTCCTCTTTGTTCAACAATGCCATGTCTCAGGATGAAGTCGAGGCAGGGACTATCGGTTCGGTCAGAACGCACTGAGTTCGGTGTAGCCCTGGGATCGAGAGGTTTCTGCGAATTGGCATAGTTCGTCGACGACTCTGCTCAGCCGGTCGAGCAGTGGATGGACCCAACCGGTGTTCCCCAGAGCCGCGGTCATGGACCGATAGTACCAGCATGTTTCCTCCGGAGTGGCGCGGAAGCTCTTCCACACAATTGGTCCTTCTCGGCGCAAGGCTTCGACGGTGCAGCCGGCGTTGTGCAGTTTGTCAGCGGCCACCACCAGAAGCACCGGATGATCTGGCCCAAGGCTGCCTATCCCTCGTACCGCGGCTTCTTTCCTCTCGAGCCAAGGGGGTTTGGGGTGGCCTGCTTGGCCGTGGGTGTCGGAGCAACGTTCCACCATCTCCCGAACCCGCGGCCCGAAGGCGCGCTCGAGATCGTCGGAGCTGATCCGATCGGACTGGTCTTCGAGGGAGTCATGGAGCAGCGCGGCAATGGCCTGATCTTCGTCGCCATGGTGTTCGAGCACCAAGGCAGCTACGGCCAAGAGATGGGAGATATAGGGAGTATTGCCGTGTTTGCGGTACTGGGAGCGATGTACCTCTGACGCCAGAGCAAGGGCTGTGTCGAAGCGCGAGGACAGTTCCATGGAGGGCATGCTATCATACGGTTGCGGATTTGACTACTCTCCTTTCATCGATGTTGTCAGGTCTCGACAGAGGAGGAAGAATTCTTGGAATGGCCCCCGCCCTACCAACTCGAAGTCAACCCTCGCCTTCGGCACCTCCGCTTGCGTCTCGATCATCGAGGGCTGGTGATTATCGTGCCCAGGGGCTTCGACCGTCGGGAATTGGCACGGGTACTCGAGGCGAAGCGAGGTTGGTTGGAACGGCACCACGATACCGTGGTGGAACAGGGCCGCCGCCGAAGGGAAGAAGCTCTGCAACTACCTGAGACGATAGAGTTTCTTGCCACCGGCCAGGTTTTCTCCGTCAGGTATCGGATCGAAGACTTCGCCGAAGTCCGACTGCAACAGCATGGCCAGGGCAGCCTGGAAATCTGCGGCAAGATCGAGCAGCGCGCTTTGGTACGGCAGGTACTCAGTCTGTGGTTGCGTGATCAGGCGAGGAGGAGACTTCCCCCGCTCGTGCTGGAGTTGGCGCAACAACTGGGCCTGACCGTCGACCGGATCGGGGTGCGTAGCCAGCTCACCCGTTGGGGGAGTTGTTCCGGACGGGCCAGGATCAATCTCAACGACCGGTTGCTGTTCCTCCCCCCGCACTTGGTGCGACATGTCATCGTCCATGAGCTCTGCCATCTCGGAGAACGGAACCATTCCTCCCGCTTCTTTCAACGTTTGGCTGAAGTGGACCCCGACCACCTTCGGCACAGGGCCGAACTCCGAGCCGGTAAAGAGGGCATCCCACCATGGGCCAGGCTCGACCACGAGAGGGGCTGAGGCTCAGTCGCAGGAGTGTTCAGCGATGAAGGTCGAGGGAGCGACGTAGTACTGCCGTATCTTGGCCGCGTCCCAGCCTTTTGTCCAGGCTCCCGCGGTTTGGTATTGGGTACGCACCTCGAAGTGCAGGTGTTCTGCAAAAGAACAGCCGCTGGTTAAGGCCCCCGAACATCCTGTCCTGCCGATGCGTTGGCCGCGGGAGACCTTCTCCCCCTTGTTCACCTCATAGGCATCCAGGTGGGCGTGCAGGGACCAGACCTTGGTTCCGTTCGAGAGCTGGTGTTCCAGATAGATGACATTGCCGTACGACGAATACCCCCCTCCTACGAGCAACATCCTCGTCGCCTCGAGTACTGTGCCGTCGGCAATGGCGAAGAGCGGGGTCCCCTTGGGCACGCCGAGGTCTTCGCCCGGGTGGTATTGTCCCAGGGAAGTCGCCATCTCCCCGCTGTACTGCGCAAGGAAACCGAAGGTAATCCGATAGTCGGTGAGCGGCAAGGAGAAGCAGTCGGGATTGTCGACGACGGGGGCTTCTTCTTCGGGTTGCGGTTCGGGTTGCTCCGGCAGAGGGTCGAGCGGTGGTTCGACCGGCACCGGGTTGACCACCGGGGGGCGTTCCGGTTCTCCCGGGAGCAAGGAAGGATCCGGGGGCGGTTGTTCTGCCGAGGGCACGGGTACGGCAAGACCCTGACGTTGATCGTAATAGGTCCCCTGGGGTTGGTTCTGTTGCCACTCTTCCCCGGTCGAGACCGGTGGAGCGCACGTTGGCAGGATGAGAGCGAGCAAGAGCAGAGCGAAGGGGGCACCAGGCAGCTTCGGAGGTACAAGTCGGGGGCTACATACGCTCATGGTGGTCAGTATACCATTCTGGGAATTGCTTACCATAGGCAAGGTACGTAGTACGCGTGGTACAGAATTCACGGTTCTTGGCAGCGTCCGGCTGCGGGCTCAGGCAGGAGGGCGCAGCGTGACCGGCGGATACTTTCTTCTGGATACGAGATACGGAGGGCTTGGATCAGGCGTTCGAGGCAGAGTTCGGTCTGCTCGGGGAACTCGGCGCACTTGTCCAAACACCGGGAAGGAGTTTGCGTCCGGTCTATGAAGAAGAGGTCGAAATACCGCGTCAGACACGTCACACGGTGCTCGGGGGGGAAGTGGGCACAGCCGGCCGGGAGAAAACGGCGGGGGTAATAGTGCTCGGCCATGCCCTGGTAACATGGCCGGACGTAGGGGGCGGCAAGGCCGGCACAGGTGTTGAAGTCGTCGAAGACGGCCAGGTCCTGGCCATAGGCCAGGGCCGCGCCCTCGTTACAGGCAAGCTGGTCGGTGGGGGCGAGTTTTCCCGGACAGAAAGGCTCGAAACGCGCGGTATCCCGATCGTGAGCTTTGAACCAGATCCACCCAAGTCTATGAAAACATTTATGACGATGGTTAGGGAAGGGGATTCTCGAACAGAAGGCCTGGCCAGCACCCTTTTCCTGGAGCGTGAACAGGAGGTGGTCGAAACACTGATAATTCCGGGCCCTGGTCGAGCGGTGGCACAGTTCGATCAAGCGGTCGAAGTTCTCCTCGGTCGTCCGAGTGGACAATTCGTCGGCGAGCGTGAACCAGCACTCGGAACGGTATTCAGGGATGGACATGGCCTCGCACAGGGTTTCGATGACGGTCTGGGTTGACGAAAAAGCATCGACGAGCCGTAGCGAATGGGCGATGACGAGGTAGTAGAGGCATTCGTCCACCTCGTCCAGGCTTGTGGCTCGACGGCAAAGCAGGACGGCTCGGTCTTCGGACGAGACGGTAGCATGGCTCGCCTCGAGGTAGCGGTACAGCCGTTGGTCGAAGCCGTGAGGATCTTTCTGCTCGGAACCCGGAGGTGGGAAGTGCGACATGCTCTCCCGGCGGGAGAGGAACTGCCGCATGTGCGGACGCCATGTGATGCGGTCACACAGCTTGAGAAGGTAGGGATTGGCGATCGCCGGGCAAGGACTATGATCGTACTGCGCCTTCGGATGGCGTTCGGCGTTGGCAAACGCACTGAAATAACAACTGTCGCGGCCTAGTGGGGTGGCTTCGAATTCGCAGCCCTTGCGCCCACTGGAGCCTGAGGGCTGCCGCAGGGTAGGTTCCCCTAATCGCCATTGCATGAGAGCAAATGAAAGGAGGAGTATGCCGACCAGAATAATGAGGTAGATCAAAGGACGAAGGCGGTTGGAACGATCGGAAGTGCATGCCATGCAGGTCGATGCTCGGGGACGTACGTCGATGGTGGTACCTATGGCAGGTTTTGTGAGAGGATTCAAGTCGTGGAAAGGACTGAGCTGATGCAGTGAGGGGCACGGATCGGAGTGGTATCAGAGAGCGCTGCACGTTCCTCAATCGCAGGTCGAGACTACCTCACGCGCCGGTTGGAGTTCTGAGGCGTAGACGAAGAGGTCGGCATCGGGATCGGAGCCTGGTAGGCCTGTACGGGCGATGTGGGCAATGCCGCCGTAGATGCCGGGAACGTAGTAGCAGTGGCCCTCGTAGTAGACCAGGTCGTTGTCGGCGAACCGGCGCGGTTTCCCATCATGGTTGGGTAACAGGGCACGGTAGGGGAAGAAGGCGCCGCCCTCGAGCTCGAACTCGGAGATCCTCTGGCCATAAGCTGGTTCGACCAAAGCGCCTGTCGCTGTAAGGTCGCGGATCAGACCGAGATCGGGGCGGCAGGTGAGCGGATTGATAAAGAGAACATAGTTCGGCGCCTCTCCGGCGAAATCATCTGCTGCCAGGCCCTCGCTGAAAACCTCCACCTCACAATCCTCGAGCAGGGTTTCAATGTACTCGGCCGGTTGGTGCGGCATCACCTCTCCGCTGGCCTCGCTGTATGGCTGCAACTGTGAGAGATAGACCCATTCGAGGGAATGTTGCTCGCCGGTGCTGTAGGTAGCGCCCGTTCCGCGGTAACTAGCGTAGCCACTGAGCAAGGCGGCTCCGCCGTTGATATCGCTGATCATGTAAGTGCCGTCGTCGTAGAAGACGACGTCACTGTCGGCATAGTCGAAGCGCGGCAGACCGTCGTCGATGGCCCGCAGTGCGTAGTGCGGAATCTCGCGCTCGAGGTAGGTGTAGCCGTAGTGCATGCCCACGGTCGCGGTGGTATCGCCGAGCGCAAGGATGCGCCCGGGGAGGAAACGGCACCGCTCGGGGTCGAGCGCTAGGGCATAGCCCAGACGATGTTCTTCCTGGGTCCAGGAGTTTTCGAGGACCACGAGAGAATGGTAGAAATCGAGGTTGTTCCGGTCGAGCAGGTCTTCGCCGCACTGGGTGAAGATATGGTCGCGGATCGGTTCGATCTTCTCGTAACAACGCGGTCCGTTGGCGCCCATGAGGGTCAGGGACATGCTCAGACTCAGGGCCAGGCCGAAGC
>MGSU01000340.1:22050-24255 GCA_001799195.1 Deltaproteobacteria bacterium RIFOXYA12_FULL_61_11
GAAGTATCCCCTGTTCATGCTCACCTCCTCACTCGGCCCGGCCGAGAAAACCCAGATCCGTATCGGTGGCCAGCGGTCGTTGTTCGAAGAGCTTGAAAACCAGGCCTTGCCCGGGCTCATAGATCGGCTTGAGGTAACGTTTCGGCTGTTTGCAGGCCATGCGCTCGATGAAGAGGAGGAGACTGCCGCGCTTCATGGCTTTGAGCTCGATCGAGGTAAGACCACCGCATTGTTCCTGAAAAAGTTCATCGCCGGTGAAGACCTCTTCGAAGGTTTGCCGCACCCCTGTCTTGTAAGCCTCGAAGATCCCTTCGATCGCGCCGGCGTCCTGCTTGAGGTCGTTCTTCCTCGCCATGGCTGAGTAATAAGCATCTCGTGCTTTCACCGCTAAAGGGGGGCCGAGGAGCGATACCATCACCGCCCCCATCAAGACCAGCGGACCCGCCTGGTCCATGGAACTCATGGCCTGACGCACGTGCAAGGGAAACAGCAAATAGAGGAAGTCGTAGGCATAGTATGCTGCGGGGAGCCAGACAAAAGGAACGAGGAAGAGATTGATCGACATCTTGTTCAGCAGACGGCTCAGTCCGGCTTTTTTGTTCTGGTCAGAGATTCGGTCGAGGTAGTCGAGGTACTTGGCAAAGTAGGTCCGCAATTCGTGACGGGAATACAGGATGCCGCGCTCGGCCATCTCCCGTTCCATGTCCACCATAGAAAAGGTTGCTAGATAGGGCTGTTGGGACGCACAGGTTTCGAGAATGTCCGGGGTCAAAACGAACTTCTGGTTCTTGGCCAGATCGAGACATGCTGCTGCTTCGAGATTGCGGACCGGCGCGCAGGCTTCGATCGTCTCGCTGAGAGTAAGCCCGGCGGTGGTGAAGTCGTCCCGGACTTGTACCAGACAACTGAAGGCGAAGGAGTTGTCGATACCCTGACAACGTTCGGCCGCCGCGAGGTCCTTCCCTGCAAGTTCCTCACAAGCGCTGACGGCGTCGGTGACCTGGGCTTGTACAAGAGGGAGGATCAGCAGGAAACAGCAGACAGTGGGGAGGACGAAGCGCGACATAGCGACACTCCTGAGTTTGTCCAGTGGCCGTTACTCCCCCTGGCGTGAGAGTAACGACGGGGTGCAAGGCAGGAATCATGCCAGTGCAGGTGTTGAATAAAGCAATAATTATAAACAATTAAGATGGTGATCAGCGAAGTGGGACGTGTAATTCCCGGAGACCTGAACGAGGTTCTTCATGGTATGGGACATGGTATGGGCAGTTCAGGCCAGGGGGAGGTATCGATTCAACTCCCAGTCGGTCACTGCCTCGCGGAAGAGGTCCCATTCCTGCCATTTCGCGCTCAGGTACTTGTCGAAGAGGTGTTCGCCGAGGACCTCGCGGGCGAAGGCGCTGTTCTGGAATTCTTTGAGGGATTCTTCCAGGGACCCGGGTAGCGTGGCGATGCCGCGTTCGCGACGTTCGGCGATGCTCAGGTGATAGAGGTTGAGCCGGTCGACCGGGGTTGGGGGTTCGAGCTTCTTCTTGATGCCGTCGATCCCCGCGGCCAGGATCAAGGCAAAGGCCAGATAGGGATTGCAACTCGGGTCGGGCGAACGGATCTCGGCTCGTTTACCCTTGAACTCTATGCTCTCTTTCATGTTCGGTACCCGGATCAGGGCGCTGCGGTTGATCGAGGCCCAGGATACGTAGACCGGCGCCTCGTAACCGGGAACGAGGCGCTTGTAGGAATTGACCAAAGGGTTGAGCACGGCGCTGAGTTCCCGAACGTGCGTGAGCAATCCGGCAATGAAAGAGCGGGCAAGGTCCGAGAATCGGTAGTGGCTGCCGCTGGGGTCATAGAAAAGGTTGGTTCCGTCTTTCCACAGGCTGAAGTGGGTGTGCATACCCGAGCCGTTGGAACCGTGCATGGGTTTGGGCATGAAGGTGGCAACGGAACCATTGCGTTGGGCCACGGCCTTGACCACCTGTTTGAGCAACATGGTCCGATCCGCGGTCTCGATGGCTGGGCCATAGCGGAAGTCCAGTTCGTGTTGACCCTGGGCGACCTCGTGGTGACCGAACTCGACCTGAATACCCATTTTGCGCAGCGCCACGATCATCTGTTTGCGGATACTGTCGGCCGGATCGTTGGTACCGCTGTCGAAGTACCCGCCGTGGTCGTAGGGCAACGGCGTGAGTTGACCTTCGGCGCTGG
>MGSU01000341.1:0-7120 GCA_001799195.1 Deltaproteobacteria bacterium RIFOXYA12_FULL_61_11
GTGGCCAGGAGCAGGAAGCGGGGGCCCGGCTGGGCAACCTGCCGCTCGATTTCCTCTCGTTGGTCGCCGGAGATGTACTTGACGAACGAGGCCTCGTCGTCGGCGTCGAAGGCGATAGGGTTGCCGACATGGGTCCCTCCGGTCATGTCCTGCTCGATGATGACCGGGTTGCCGACATTGGTTCCTCCGGTCAATTCCGAGAGAAGCAGGTCCGCGCTGGTCTGGTTGGACGGGATGGCCGAGGTGCGAGGGGTATCTGCGGCCTCGGCTAGTTCCGGATCCGAGGCGTTCTCGGTGCATCCGAGAAGGAGGAGGGAGAACAACAGAAAGAGAGCGATCATTCGGAACATGGAGAACCTCCACAAGGCTCCGAGGGTTTCGGCTCGTCGCGCTGGATGAGCGGGAAGACCTGGAAGTTGAACTGATAGATCCTTTCTCCGCGGTCCTCACCGGTTGCCAGGGCAAGGATCTCGTCGCCGAACTCGACCAACCGCTTTTTAATCGTCTGGAATTGCCGTTCGGTGATGCCGAGGGTCAACGAGGAAATGTGCCGCTGATCCGAGGGGAACCGTTGGATGGCCTCCTTGGCCAATTGGATCATGGTCTCGTGATAGTTCTTGATTGATAGGTCTCGTACTTCGGCTTCGGTGGTGAGCGACGGTTCCCTTTTCTGGTAGCGGCCTGCGTCGTCGGCTACGACCAGCCCCAGCTCGAGCAGGACCTTCAGCGCGCGTCGGGCCTCGGTAACCGTGATCGGAGGGTTGAGCTTCTTGGCGATCCATTCGGGATCATCGCGGAAACCGGGCAGTTCGACCAGCTCGCGGACCACGGGGATGAACCAGTTGGAGAAGTAATCGTACTCGAGTTTCTGGAGTTGTTTGACCGACCGGAAGCGGGTATTGCGAGCAACCTTCTCATAATAGTAGTTCTTCTCTTTGAGGCTCTTGCTCTGATTGAGGAACACCAGGTTCTCGAAGAATTCGTGTTCCTTCTTGGTATGCCCCAGGGCCCGGGAGAATTTGAACACGCTCTCGCGGGACAGGTTGCGCTTGTTGTTGATCACCAGTTGCAGGAACGAGGGAGAGGAGATCTCGGCCTTGCGGGCGAAGTAACGATGCGACCAGAACGGTTTCTCAGCCTTGAGCTGCTCGAACTTGGCGCGCAGATAGGCCCGGTAGTCGTCGAAGTCGAAGACTGAAACGGTAGTCGCCTCACTCATGATCCCACCCGTGTTCGGATCCAATGACTTCCACATCCCTTCGTTTTCCACTACTCTACAAGCATAAGATGTTATAGTAAGTTAGTGAAGAGCACAAGATCAAATATTGTACTCTCGAGGATACGGTATCCGAGGTCTTACCTCGGGCTGGCCACGGCGATACTCGTCCTGATTGCCCTCACCCCACGTTCACCCGATCCTCGTGGCTGAAACCGCAGTTGAGGACGAGGTGGCAGTTGCGCGAGCAGGTCGCCAGCGCGGCGGTGGCCTCTTGCCACCGCGCAGAGGTGAAGAGGTTTTCCAGACCGGGGTCGCCGGCATGCCCGAGGGGTTCGGTTCCTTCGAGGAAGGGGCACAGGACCAGGGTGCCGTCGCAGTTGACGTTGAGAAAATCCTGACCGAGCGGACAACCGGGACGGGTCCGCACATAGGTGGTCGGGTCCCGGTAATAACGGGCGAAGGTCCGGAGCTGCGCGACCGGGTTGGCAATTTTCCCCCTGGCCGCGCGGGCGGTGATCACGCCCTCCAGGACCTTCTCGACCGCGCCCGGGTCCTGGGGCCAGAGATGCTGGTAGGGACCGCGGAACCACGCGGGGTCAGGAGTACTTTCGTGCGGGGGAATCAAGGCCAGCAGGTTGAGCCCATGGAGGTGGTCGTGCTCTTGGGTGAAGGCCACGAGCCGCGGTATTTCCCCCAGGTTGGCGGCCATCAGGGTCGGTTGCAGCTCGAGTCGCAGCGGTGCTCCGGCGGCGGCCAGGGCTGCGATCGCTTCCAGGGCTCGAGCATGGGCGCCCGGAACTCCGCGCAACCGATCATGGATGACCGGGTCCATGGCATCGAGCGACAATGCGACGTGGTGCAGCCCGGCACCGATCAGTTTTTCCAGAACGTTGCCCCGCAACAGGTAGCCGTTGGTGCAGATGGCGGTCGTCATCCCACGGGCGGTAGCCGCGGCGACCAGCTCGGTGAGGCCAGGGTAGAGCAGTGGTTCTGCACCGGCGAAATTGATTGTGGTCCCGGGCGCGAGGGGAAGGACCTCGAGCAATTTCAGCCACGCTCGGTGCGGGAGGTGAGCCTCGGGAGGAACTTGGTTACGCCACTTGAAGCACATGGCGCAACGGAAGGTGCAATTCTCGGTCAGACTCAGGTTGACCAACCGCGGGCCCTCTTCCACGAGTGGCCGCAACCAGTCGGTCTCGAGGTCGTACCGTTGCATCGCCGAAGCCAGGATTCGAGCGATCGCCGGGGGTAGGTGCCGAGGGAGAGGCGCCCCCAGTTCCACCGCCGCGGCCAACAGTCCGGCCTCGCTGTCCGGAGTAGGAGGTAGGGCTTCGAAGAGCCGGCGAGCTGGATCGGCGCGACGCAAACTCAACAATAACCAAGCCATATCCCTGGCCAGGTGAAGAGGAGGGGAAGCCTCGCCGTGCTCGCGCAAGGCTCGAATGCGCTGGGTCACTACTCCGACGATCGAGGGGAGGTCGAACCTAGGCGGCGGGGGTTCGGGCAGGATCAACCGGACATAGTAGTCGACGAGTTCGTGGGGGCGCCTCTGTCGCAACAGCTCGAGCCCGTGGGAGAGGTGGTGCGCAGATACCCGTTCCCCGGGGTCGGTTCCCGGAGGGGTTGATCGTTTTTTTTTACCTCGAAGGGATACCCGGCCTCGAAATAACAATTGAGCAGGAAGTGGCAGTTGTCCTCACAGTTCCGGATCGAAGTCCGGGCCTTCTCGGCCGCGGCCGAATACCACAACTCCCGGACGTCGGTGCCCTCTTCTGTGATGTTACCCAGGATGTCCCACTTGAAGCAGCAGAAGACGTCGCCGACCGCGCTGACATGCAGGGCCGTGTCCATGTTGCAGGTCGAGGTTTTGACGAAGCTCTCCGGCTCGCGGAAGTACTGCCGCTGAGCCTCGAGCTGGGGCAGCGTGTTGGAAATGAGAAAGCCTTCCCGACGGAATTCTTTCAGTTTGTTGAAGATAGCATCGAGTCGGGCCTGATCGCGGGGCCACAGGTCATGGCACTCGTCGCGGTCGTACCAGGCCTTGTCGAAGCGTTCCTCGCTGTTGTTCGGCTGCATCACTGCCATGAACAAGATGTGGCGCAGGCGGGGATCGGTCTTGACCCAGTTGTAGAGGTCGAGAATCCCGGGCAGGGTCGGTTCCATGATGATGGAGCAGATCCCGATGATGAAATCGTCATCGCGGCGGTGGCGGTGAAGGTGGTCGATGGCAGCCAAGACCCTTTTATGGGTACCCTCGACCCCGCGGAAGGTGTCGTGGATCTTGGGGTCGAGGCTGTCGACAGAGAGGATCATTTTCGAGAGCCCGGAGGCGGCAATGCGGCGGGCCAGTTCGTCGTCGATCAACCAGCCATTCGAAGCGATGGTGGTGGTGAAACCGAGGTCCGCGGCGTGACGGACCAGCTCCAGCAAGCCGGGCAGCATCAGGGCCTCGCCTCCCCCGAAATCGATCTCGAAATCCTCGTCGGTGAGGTCGCGGAGCTGGGAGATGACCCGTTTCCATTGCTCAAGGGTCGGTTTCCGCTGATCCCGGACATAGAGGTCGGATTTCCATTTATTGCACATGCGGCACTTGAGTACGCAGGTATCGACTACGCCCAGGCAACAAAAACCGGGTTTGCGGATGGAGGATGTATCCACCCCCGCCGGTTTGAGGCCGGAGAGGTTCTCGAAACCGGCGCTGATACGGGGCCTCAAGCGAGAGAGGCGGTCACGGAGTTCGTGCGTGAAGGAAGACATCATTTTCCTCGGGCTGATAGTCTTGCCGAGCCCGCGCCGTGCCATGAGGCGCTCTCGGGCAAGGACGGATGGTACGGCAGGTGGGGGCGGATGTAAAGCCCGCTTTCAATCGTCGTTCCTATCTGTTAGAGGGGAGGCCGTGAACCCGAGGTATGGAGGAGGTCGAGATGGAAGCAAGATCCTGTCAGCGCGTGCGCACCCGCGTGGCCCCGTCCCCGACCGGCGACCCCCACGTTGGCACGGTCTACCAAGCCCTGTTCAACTACGCCTTCGCCAAGCACCACGGAGGGGATTTCCTGTTGCGTATTGAAGACACGGACCAGACCCGTTCGTCGCGAGCATCCGAAACCGCCATCTTCGAGGCGTTGCGCTGGGCGGGCCTCGCTTGGGACGAGGGGCCGGATGTCGGGGGACCCTGTGCGCCGTACCGACAGAGCGAGAGGACTGCCATCTATCGCGAGCATTGCGCGCGTTTGCTCGAGAGCGGAGCGGCCTACCGCTGCTATTGTACCCCAGAGCGGTTGACCGCCTTGCGTCTCGAGCAGCAACAGGCCAAGCAAACCACGCGGTACGACGGGTATTGCCGGGACCTGACCGAGCAGGAACGGCGGAGGTTCGAGGTCGCAGGAACCCCCTACGTGGTGCGGTTACGTGTTCCTGACGAAGGGGTCTGTCAGTTCCCCGACCTGCTCCGTGGCGTGGTCGAGCTCGCCTGGGACAGCATCGACGACCAAGTGCTCCTCAAGTCTGATGGTTTCCCGACCTATCACCTGGCCAACGTGGTCGACGATCACCTGATGGACATCAGTCACGTCATCCGCGGGGAGGAGTGGATCAACTCCGGGCCCAAGCACCTCTTGCTCTACAAGGCGTTCGATTGGACTCCTCCAATCTTCTGTCACCTGCCCCTCCTCCGCAACCCCGACCGCTCCAAGCTCTCCAAACGGCACAACCCGACCTCGGTGACGTATTACCGACGCTTGGGCATCCTGCCCGAGGCTTTCACCAATTACCTCGGTTTGATGGGCTGGACTATGCCCGACGAACGAGAGCTGTTCTCCATCCACGAGATGGCCCAGGCCTTCGACCTCTCGAGGATTTCCCTCGGCGGACCGATCTTCGACGAGGCGAAACTGCGTTGGCTCAATGGCAAGTACCTGAGAGAAAAGCTCGATGAGGCTGAGGTGTTGCGCAGGCTCCGGTTGTGGTGCTTCTCCGACGAGTACCTTGCCGCGATCGTGCCCTTGGTCAAGACTCGCATGGATACCCTCGCGGAGTTCGTTCCTCTCGCCGATTACCTCTTCACCGATGTGGTTGCGCCCGATCGGAGCCTCCTCGTGCTCGGCGAACGGGACGAAGAGGGCATGAAGGAGGTGCTGCATCTCCTCCTCCACGCTCTCGACACCGTGCGCGGCTGGGACCGCGAGCTCGCGCAGGCCGTGGTCCGAGGTGTCGCAGAACGGCAGGGCATTGAATTCAGAGCTATCTTGCGGTTCCTTTTCCCGGTCCTCGCGGGCAGGAAAGACGCCCTGCCCCTGTTCGAGACCATGGAAATACTGGGCAAGGATCTGGTGCGGCGCCGCCTGCGCAACGGGTTGGAGGTTTTGGGTGGACCTTTGGGGAACAAGAAGTTGCGCAAGCTCCTCTCCACGGTGACGGAGGACGGTGTCGAACGCCAGGACTGACGATCTGGAGAGCGGGCTCGTTGGCAGGCTTCGGCCTCGTCGGCGACCGCGGCTGAGCGGTTGGTCGTTCCGTCCGACCAAGAGCGGCCTGATCTTCTTCGGCATGACCTTTGCCGTGGGTCTTGCCGCGCTGAACACGGGCAACAATCTCCTCTACCTCGCCCTTGGGATGACCTGTGCCCTGATCATTGTCTCCGGAGTGATCTCCGAGTTGACCCTCTGGGGTATCGCGGTCGAGCCGGTCCTGCCAGGTCCGGTCCATGCCGGACAGAGCGCGATGCTGACCTTGCGGATTAGTAACCGCAAGCGGGTCTTGCCCTCCTACTGTCTCAGAGTTTCCGCTGTCCTACGAGCGGGGGAGGCTGTAAAAGCAGTGGTGCCCGAGACCGAACGCCTCCTACTCCGGCTCGACCCTGGGGAGAGTTGTACGTTGGCGCAGCGGCTGTTTTGCAGGCAACGAGGTCGGCACGAGCTCATCGGTTTCAAGGTGACCACCACGTTCCCCTTCCATTTTCTTCGCAAGGGTTGGGTGGTGCGGCGGCCAGCGGTGATCCTCTGTTATCCTGCCTTGTTGCCCTTGCGCGCCGAGGAAGCGTTGGCCATGTTCGCCCAGGGCGGAGAGCACCTCGTGCGGCATCGTGGGCAAGAACCCGAGTCCTTCGACAGCCTTCGCGAGATGCAACCCGGGGACGGTCTTCGCAGGGTGCACTGGAAGGCGTCCGCCCGGCGCGGCGTGTTGGTAGTAAAAGAGGGAAGGGGGAATGTGGCTCCGGCACCGAGGATCCGACTGGTACTCACCGCCGCATGTCCTCGACCCCACACCGAGTGGGCGATCAGTGCAGCGACGACTCTCCTGGTCCACGCGGTTGCCGCAGGGAGGGGGGTGCGCTTCCAGTGCAACCTCGAAGAGGAGGTGATGGTGGAGAGCGACCTCAGCTTTGTGCTCGCCCGGTTGGCGGTACTGCAACCCGACCAAGACGTCCTGCAGGGGCCGCTCTGGCCCCAGGGCGGGGCGACGGCGGGGCAGACGCTCTTGATCAGCAATAACAAAAATTACAATATGTTGTTTGGTTTTCCCTCGAAAATGTGAGCTTTTCGACGGAAACAACGAGGCACAGGGGTTGGGGAGAGATCCAACGGCTATATAGTGTTTTCAGTATATTAAGCAGTTTTTCGGTGGGTGGCGCATGGTTTGCAAATGGCGGCCCGGATTTGACTCGGGGTAACCCCTTGTCAATAATTCGATGAGCGAGTGATTCGAGACCGCGTCGGACAGAGAAGGGAAAGCTCTGGTTTGACAAGTGCGACCGTCCCTGCTACTGGGTCGCCAGCAACCGTCGCGAGCGATCGTGAGGTGATAGCATGTTCGGTAAACCAGCATCAATTCTCAAACGTTTCGGCAGCGTCCTCAGCGTCGTCCTCTATTGCACCGACCTCCTCGTGGTCGCTACAGCTTGGA
>MGSU01000341.1:7140-24103 GCA_001799195.1 Deltaproteobacteria bacterium RIFOXYA12_FULL_61_11
AGTCACAGCCAGATCCTGCAAGGTGATTTCTCGAATCTCTCGGTCCCAAGGCCCCACCTGCTGTTCTTGCCGGTCGTCCTCTTCGTCTTCACCCTGGTCTTCAAGTTTCTCCACATCTACCGGGCGAAGCGGGACCAGACCATCTACCGGGAACAGAGCGCGATCGTGCGGGCAGTGCTGTTGGCCGTGCTGTTCGTGTATGGGGTTTCCCATCTGGCCTTCCAACAGGATCCCGGCAGATTCTTTACCCTGGCCTTCTGGCTCCTCTCGACGATCTTCCTCCTACTCTCTCGCACCGGGATCCGCACCTTCCTCCGCTCCATCCGCAAGCGCGGGTACAACCTGCGTTACGTCGTCCTGGTAGGTGCGGGGCGCAACGGTCGCAACGTCCTCCAAGAAATACGCGACAATCCTTGGCTCGGACTCGTCGTCGTCGGCTTCATCGACAACGGGTATCAGGTTGGTCAGAAGATCGATGGAGAGAGGGTGTTGGGCAAGATCGGTGATCTCAAGACCCTCGTGCGTCAGTATTCCATCGACCAGGTCTTCATTACCCTGCCCGCGAAGAAGATCGGTTTGATCGAGACCATAGCCGAGGGTCTGCTCGACGAAGTGGTCAGCATCCGCATCGTTCCCGAGATCTTCGCCAAGGGACGCATCCGCGAGTACGACATCGATTCCATTTCCACCCTACCGGTCTTCACGGTCCATTCCAACCCCATCGATAACGCATACTGGTTGGCCATGAAGCGGTTGGTGGACATCCTCTTCTCGTTGTTAGCCCTGATCGTCTTCGGGCCGATGATGCTGTTCATCGCCCTGATCGTTAAAATGTCCTCCAATGGTCCGGTCTTCTACAAACAGGAGCGCGTCGGCCACAACGGTCGCCCCTTCACCATGCTCAAGTTCAGGACGATGAGGGTCAGCACCGAGACCGAGGCCCAAGAGTTGGCCAAGGCCCACGATGTCACCGAGCTCTTCACCAAGGTCGATGATCCCCGGAAGACCCACTTCGGGTCGTTCCTCCGCCGGACCAGCCTCGACGAGTTTCCGCAGTTCCTCAACGTCCTCAAGGGGGATATGTCGATCGTCGGACCGAGGCCCGAGAGACCTTTAATTGTCGAGCAGCTCAAGTACGAATATCCACAGTACTCGCAACGCCACAAGATCAAGACCGGGATCACCGGGTGGGCTCAGATCAATGGGTGGAGAGGCAATACCAGCCTCGAGAAGCGGGTCGAGCACGACCTGTACTACATCAAGCACTGGTCCTTGTTCTTCGATATCAAGATCATGCTCCTCACCGTGGTCCGCGGGTTCGTGAACAAGAACGCCTACTGACCCCGCGGTCCTTCCCTTTCTCTACTCTCTTGCCTTCCCCTCTTCTTGCACCTCCTTCTTGTGCCCTGCTATCGATCCGCCGAGGTTGCTCCTTGCACTCCCTCGATGTAGGGAAGCCCTGGTTCGCCATTGCCTCAGGTAGCAGCATTCGAGCCAAGTATTATTATGTTATATAAACATGTTGTTATGTGTTTTCTGGGATCATCGGCGGCACAATATTCAATCAATATGGAGTAGGACTCCTTCAATTCGATAGTGGGGAGTCTCTTGCATTTCAGGAAGAAGAAGATCGGCGGGTTCAGATGCTCTCGAGGAAGGAATTGTCGGTATAGATGCGGGAGACGGGTTCGTCGAGGTCGAAGTGGACGGCTAGGTTCTTTGCCGGGTCGAGGAACCAGTCGCCGCGGGCGAGCAGGCTATCCCGAGGATAGACCCAAGCCCAGGGAAGATTGGCCTTGTCCTTGCCCCAGTTGTCGCCGCTGAGAGAGCCCGGGAGGACCTTGGTTGCACCGCTGAGCGGGTTGACGAAGGTGAAGAAGTTGGCAAAGGTGCCGGTTTCCTGTTCGACCAGGACTTGCCACAGCGCATCGTAGATGGGCCGCAGCTCGTACCCCGCCGAGCGGTCGGCCGGCCAGGAGGGTTCGACGGCCTCTCCGCGAGCCTGCCGGTAGACCAAGCACGTGCCTCGGCACGCTGCCTGGCGCTTGGCATCCATGCCGTAGATGCCGTGGCCTTGGGCTTCGACGAAGACGACCGGATGTCCGGTCTCGAGCAGGATCGATCCCTTGAAACCGACTCTCGACTTAGCACTCCCGGTCGGGGCGGCATAGGCCAGGATCTCGAAGTGGGCGATGGTCTCCATCAGGCGCAAGCTGCCGAACTCCGAGCCGTCCTTGGCTACGGTGATCTTGATACCCTCGAGGTCGTTCTCGTGACAGACCACGGGGAGACAGACCCGGGAGTAATCGCGGGGATGAAAGACCAGGTAGGTCAGGAACCAGTGGGTCTCGCTCTCGATCACCGAGTAGTACAAGGCCGCCTCGAGGGTACCCTGCTCGAGGTTCTCCCAGTTGTTCGCGCTGCTGTCGTCGCCGTCGTAGTCGAAGGTCGCGATGAAGTCGGCTCGGGGATGATGACCGATGCCTTGGTACAGCACTGGGCTATAGTGTTCGGCAAGTTCGTAGGAGGAAGTCGCTTCTGCGGTCAAGGCGAAGCACAGGCAGAAGACGCACAGACAGCGCATGGAACAACCCCCTCGGCGACGTGGCGAAGCCGGGTTTACAAGAAGTGCGCCAGGAATAAGAAAAGTAATTACAACCAGCTAGAAAGGGGCCCGGCGGTTTTGCTGCAAGTTTGCTAGCAGGTCAAGGCACGGGGGCGAGAAAGACGTTGTCCTCGTAGGTCCTGGCTACTTCCTCGGGGAGGGAGAACCTTTTCAAGAGGTTGAGAGCGGGATCGAGGAACCACGCGCCCTTGGGCAGGAGCTTGTCCTTGTAATAGGTCCAATACCAGGGGAGGTTCGCCCGGTTGTCGCTGTAATTGTCGCCACGCAGGCTACCGGGCAGCAGCATGGGCAGCCCGAGGAAGGGGTGGGTATAGGTGAAGAAATTGGTGAGGGTCGGGAGGTGGATGGGAAGCTGGAGCGTCGCCCACAGGAGGGTCGCGATGGGTACCAGGGTGTAGGTGGCTTCGCGCTCTTCCGGCCAGGACGGTTCGACGGGGGAGGTGTCGTCGAAGCGGTACACCAAGCGTCTCGAGGAGCTGATCTGTTCGGGATGGGTCACCGCGCGAACGCCATGGCCCTCGGCTTCGATGGTCATCATCGGATGACCATCCTCGAGCAAGGGGGGGGGCAAGAGAGCGCCTTGTTTCCCCTGTACCTCGGGGGAGGTGGCATAGGCCAGGATATGAGCATGGGCGATGGCTTCGACGAGGCGCAGGCGGCCCCAAGGACTGCCGTCTCGTTGCACCGTGAGTTTCAGACCCTCGAGATCGTTCTCGTGACAGATCTCGAGGGTGCAGAACCTGGCGTAGTCCCGAGGATGGAAGACGACGTAGGTGAGGAACCAATGGGTACGGGTGCTGACGACGCTGTAGTAGATCGTGCCGAGCAAGGGATAGTTGTCGAGATGTTCCCAGTTGTTCAGGGTGTTCAGATCCCCGTCGTAATCCAGGGCGGCGAGGAGATCCGCGCGGGGGTGATGGCCGATGAACTGGTGGAATACCGGGCTGTACCGGGCAGCCAGCTCGAGGTCTTCCTGTCCGTGCGCGGCAAAGGCACCGAGGAAGAATAAAACAATGATCGCGCCGAAGCGCATGCCCCCTCCACAACGTCGGCTCCCGCCGACAGTTCAACCGCTGAGCCATAGCAGAATCGCCTCGGTATGGCAAGCATTTGATTGGATGCGGGGTGCGAGTAGCCGGAGCCAGGTACCCACAAGCGGGCCGGAGGAAGGTGCGCCTCTTGGTAGGCAGCAGGAAGCAAACCCGTCAAAAAGGATTCAGACCCCCCACTAATCCCAATCTCCTCCCCATCCCAGGTCGGACTTCGAAGCATCGAATCGGTTTCGCGAACGCCGACAGAAGGTTTTGCTTGGATTCCCAAGAAGTTCAAAATAATAGACGTGCCGTCTGCCTGGCATCGATCCTGCTGTTTCCATCGCCCATGAACACAAGGGTCCCCCGATATCTCCAGTTCTCGGACGGCGCGCTGCTGCACATGTACTGGCAGTGTACCAACCACAACAAGCAGTACCTCCTCGAGAACGATGACCTCAAAGAGCTTTACCTGGAGCTGATAGCGAAGTACAAAAAGCAATACAATATCAAGCTGTTGGACTACGCGCTCATGGGCAACCATCAACATCTCCTTGTCCGTATCTCGACAGTGGTGAAGTTCTCGCGGTTCCTGCAGAGCCTGCACACCGCGTTCGCCCGGCGGGTCAACAACCATTATGGCAACACCGGAGCCGTGGTCGAGAACCGGGTCAAGGTCTCGGTGGTGGAGGAGACCGACGAGGCGATCCTTTCCGTGCAGCGGTATCTCGCGCTCAACCGCTGGAACTGCGCCGAACGCACGCTGCCGCACGACTACCGCTACTGCGGCTTTCGGCACTACGCGGGGATCGAACGTGATGATCGCATCGACACCTCGGAGGCCTGGTTGGCCCTGGGCGAGACCGATGTCGAGCGTTGTGCTGCCTATCGTGAGATGGTAGAAGCTCATCGCCAAGAGCAGGGGGCACCCTCGCAGGAGCATGACCATCTCCCATCCTTCTGCAGAGCGGTGGTGGAGCAGTTCGTACAAGCAGTTTCAGACTCATGGGAGCATGACGACCTCCCGTCCTTTTACAGCGGCACCCCAGACTATTGCCGGACACAGACCGAGCGACTCCGCCAGGCTTTCCGCGAGCACAACCGGGCTCTTGCCGCTGCCCGGGCTCTGAGCCTCGATAGTTCCGACACGTCGAAAAAAGACTGACCCTTCTTCCAGGTCAGCTCTTTGGTGATGTGCGAGGAAGGCCTTGGTGCGTCTTCTTTCCGGGGTAGCGCTCCCTCGCTTGCTGCCGGATCAACCCGATGGTACATTGGTCGGCATGGAGAAGGTGGTAGTGAGGGCTGCGTGTGGAAACCGAGTCCGGCTTTGGCAATGTCATTGCTTGCCGTCAAATCGGCCCGATGGTACCCTTGCCGGCATGGAGAGGGTTGTGATGAGGGATGCGTGTGGAAACCGAGTCCGGCTCTTGGGGCTCTTTGTAATTTGACGGCTAATTAGAATTATTTTGACTAAATAGAAAGATTGTAAGATTATTTATTGGATTTAACTAACTTGCGGGCTGACTTTATTGGTGCCCCAGTGTGACAGCCCGAAAGGAGTTATATGATTGAATTCTTTCGATCGTGTGATTGGATTGCAAATGTATTTGGGATCGTAGTAGTTCTGGTAACCTATGCGATCGGCTTATGGAAATGGTTACTATTTAAAATACGGATACAAAAAATTGATTCAGTAATTCCAAGTCAATTCGAATCGACATGGTCTGCCGCCAGCGGGAAGCACATTGCTACCGTTGCCATTGTTGATGATCAACCTCTCGACTTCCCAATAGATGAATTAACGCTGGCTGGGTTCAATATTTCATCCTTTACGCAAGTTCATTTGGTGGACATTCCCAAACTTGCTTCCTATGATATTGTTTTTCTTGACATAAAGGGTATCGTAAAAGATAACCCTGAGTACGGGGGACTTATATTGATTGCTGAGTTGCGTAGAATAAACCCAACACAAAAAATATGTGCAGTATCTAGCAGGACTTTTGATCCTACCGCAACTGAATTCTTCAAACAAGCAGACAGCCAAAAGAAGAAACCATTAACCGCACAAGAATGCAAAGCCGTAATTGAGACATTCATTCAGCAAGTTTTTGATGTGGCAAATGTAATTTCAAACGCCAGAGCAGTATACGCAAGCATGCCACCAAAGCAGAAGAAGGTGGTGCTGAATGATTTCAAGCATTCACTATTGCACAATGAAGGTGCTGATGTATTCGATTCAACGCTATCAGCGGCTAAGGTCAATACATCAGAAATGAGACGTGTCGTTGTACTTTTATACAGGATGATCCACCATGCATGTTAAGGATCTATTCTCAACAGGCGCAATCAAACAGCCATGGCCCTTGATGGTGAATGGGACCGTCATCGGTATCTCTGAAATGGGTATTTCGAAAACCTGTAAAAATAAATGTGGTCGACAACCCGCATGTTCTGAACATGCTCAAGAGGGGGAGCATACTTGCAAGCATGGGCTCTCATGTCTCAGTACCAGTATTGCGAATAACAGAGTCACTGTATATGGGGTACGTGGTGAAGAAAATAACACACCAATAAATTTCTTCAATCGTGCAGGGCTAAAAGGGCGCTCGATCACGAAGAAAGAATTTGCCGAGTGGGTCATCACTGTCAATAGATTACTTAGTGGATTCGAATCGGAGTTCGGAAAAAGGCAGGCCGAAATGCTCGACCCACTTCATGATATTACACGGCTTGCAAAGCAAATATCGATTATCTCAAATCGCATCGTTCAAGCCGACGTAACCAGCGTTGCGTATGAGGAGCAAGTTGATAATGCGTCGCCCGAGTTGAAAACATTGGTGAAGGCAGCCGATCTCCTAAACGATTCGTTCGATTTACTCGTGATCTATTTTAATCCTGCTGCGGCAAAATTTGGCGGTGTACACTCGATCAACATGCACGGCTTGTTGAGAAAGCTGGTTGCAATATTCTGCATTGACTATCACGGTGAAATAGTGACAGATTCAAAAATCCAATTATCCGGCGCGTGCTACACGAATGTATCAGTATATGAGAGCTTTAAACTCATCCCGTTTGCGATACTTACAAATGCTGTTAAGTATTCTCTTGAAGGGATAATCCGAGTACTGGTAACGGATTCTTGCCCCATTATCCATGTATCTGTTGAATCAATAGGGCCGTACATTGAGGAGAATGAGCGCGATATTATCTTCCATAAGAAAGGGCGTGGAAAGTGGGCATCTACTTTAAGAGATGGCAAGGGTGTAGGGCTCTATCTTGCCAGTGTCATTGCAAAAGCTCATGGGATCACAATCAAGGTCAGTAGCACAACGAACGGTAAAAAATTGCAAGGGAATATCCCCTTGGCTATGAATATCTTCTCCTTTGCAATAGATTCTAGAGTACCGTTGCCCTAGATAGCAATCCCACGTTGGACTTCGAGTATTCGAATTGCCAGTATCATTATCGGTCAGGAAACCGGCTGATTTTTTTATGGGGGATAAATGATAATGATACAAGGTGTTAGGTGGGCAAGAGAAGCGGACAACCACAGCATTTCTTGGATACAATTTTGTATCGCGCACGTACCCCTTGGCCTTCCCCCCTGGTACGATGGGTCCTGTGGAGGATTGCACAACGCACGAGAGGGTGGTGAGCCATGTCCACGGTCCTGATCAATGCTCCGGCTTCGCCGGTCCTCGGAGGGGGTCATCTCGGTCGCTGCCTGCGTTTGGCCGAGGCTTTTTCTCTTCGGGGGCATGAGGTCGTCTTCCTGTTGGCCGACCTTGGAGGCGGCTTTCCCGACCGGGTACTCGAGGCAGGTTTCCCTCTCGAGCTGAGCCCTTCGAGCGGTCCGGCTATTGAGTTGGCCTATCTGCGTGAGGCGGCCCGACGGTTCCGGGCCGACCTGCTGGTTCTCGACCGCTACGATCTCTCCTCCAAGACCGAAGCCGAGTTCTGCGCCCGACTCGGTCGCACGGCGTTGATGGTGCTCGACGACTGCTATGTGGCCCATACTTGCACGGTCCTGCTCAATCACAACCTCTACGCAGAGGAGGCCCGCTATCGTCGCGAAGCGTTGGTGCCGCCGACGACCTTGGTGCTGGCCGGTCCCGACTATGTTCTCTTTCCCCCGGACCTGCCCACCTACCGTCGCGACCATCGGAGCCCCTGTGCCGCACCGAAGGTCCTCGTTTCCCTGGGAGGGTCCGTGCAGAGAGACCTCCTGGGCCGCGTGCTGCCGCTGCTGCACAAGCTCTTGCCTCTCGACGCGACCCTGACTCTGGTTGCCGTGCCTTCCTCGGACGAGGTCCCCCTGCTCCTCCTCTCGAGGCTGCAGGAAGAAGGCCGGAACGTACGTCTCCTGCCTCCCCAACCCTCCCTTCTTCCCCTTTTCCACGAGGCCGATATTGCGGTGACCGGAGGGGGCGTCAGCGCGATCGAGGCCGTTGCCCTCGGGGTGCCCTTGTTGGTGGTGCGGCTGGCCGAGAACCAGGCCCTCAACACCGCCTATCTCGACGCCAAGGGTCTGGCGGTGGTGGTGGAGCAGCCGGAGGTTGACGCGCACCTCGAGAGGGGGTGTGCCGAGCTGCTCGGTCCGGCATGGTCCGGATTGCTCCCCCGCCTGGAGGCCCTGCACCTGTCGCCCGGAGGGGGGGCCGTGGTGGCCGCGGTCGAGCATTGCCTCGGTTGGTGATGGTCAAGATCGTCCCGGGGGAGTACACTTGCGCTCGATACTAACCCGACGGACGAATGCCAGGAGGTCCTGCCGATGACTCTTCCCCGTCTCCGCACGTTGGCCGTGATTCCCGCTCGCGGCGGTTCCAAACGCTTGCCGCGCAAGACCGTGCTCCCCCTCCATGGGAAACCCCTTCTCGCTTGGGTGGTGGAGGCGGCAGCACGCTGTGGGAGCCTCGACCGGGTGATCTGTTCCACGGATGACGACGAGATCGCCGAGGCCGCGCGCGCTCACGGTTGCGAGGTGCCGTTCAAGAGGCCGGCGGAGTTGGCCTCCGATACCGCGACCACGATCGACGTCCTCCTGCATGCTGTAGATACCCTCGAACGCTCGGGCGACCGATACGACCGCCTCGTCCTGTTGCAGTGCACCTCTCCCCTGACCACCTCGCATCACATCGAGAAGGCGCTCGAACTGCACGCCGCCGCAGGCCGGCCCAACCTGGTCAGTGTCTGTCCGGCCGACCATCCTCCGGCCTGGATGCTGCGCCTCGATCAGTCCGGGGCCTTGCATCCGCTGCTCGATCCCGAGCTGCTCAACGCGCGCAGCCAGGATCACCCCCCGGCCTTCCGGCCCAACGGAGCGGTCTTCGTGGCCGAGGTCGAGAACCTCCGACGTGCCCAGTCATTCCATGACCCGGCGCCGACCGCTTATCTGATGCGGCGCGAGGATTCCGTGGACATCGACGACCGCGTGGATTTCCTCCTTGCCGAGGTCTTGTTGCGTCTGCGGTTGGAGGAGGTCGAGCGGACGGCGGTTGGAGTTCCCGTCATTCGGTGAAGAAATCCACCAGGCGATGCCAATTGTCGCGATCCATCAAAACCTCGACGCACGCGCAGCCCTCGCCGCTCTCCGGACAGCGTTCGCCCCGGGCGCAACCCTCGCAGTCCCGGCTCTTGGCATCGTTCTCGGGTAAGCCGGTACGACAGTCCACGGGCACGAAGTCGATCATGGCCTCGCCGTAGTCCATGGCGAACTCGCTGGTGTGCTTGTCGCTCATGGTGACATCGTCTTGCTGGTCGCGCGTGATCCTGTCCCGGTAGTGGTGTAGTTCGCCGACCAAGCGAGCGAAATGCACCCAGGGAGGAGCCGCACCGTTGGAGCCGGTCACGCGGTAACCGCCCCGGCGCATCCGGGTGTTGTCATCGTACCCGGTGTAGGCGACCACGGTGTAGAGGTCGCGGACCGAGAGGTGGGGCGTTGTGCCCTGGAAATAGGGTTGGTACCCGGCGAAGAGCGCATTGGTATAGTCGTTGGTGGTACCCGTCTTCCCGAACAGCGGTAATTCGATTCGGCCGTCCTCTACCTGGAAGGCTGCGCGGCGTTTGTAATCCCTGGCCGTACCGACCTCGAAGACCTTGCGCAGGAGCGAGAGCAGCATCGGCGGCAGCGAGGGGTCGGTCAAACGCCGCTCAAAGGGAATCCTCTGGTAGATGGGTTCGCGGTCGGGATCGCAGGCGATCGCCGCGGCGCCTCCAGCCGGTGGCGGAAAACAGACTTTCTCCACCAGGGCGAGCCGGTTGCCCTTGTCCTGGTAGACCAGGCCATGCGCCATGGTTTCGTAGATCAAGGCCACTTCTTCCAGCGAGAGGGCATTGGAGCCGAGGGGGAAGGAGAGGACTTCTTCGATGCGGGAACGCACGCCCATGCGTTCGAGCATGAACCGCAGGTAGCGCAAGCCGACCAAGACCCTGAAATCCCTCAGACCGTGCAGCACCCGAGGTTGGTAGACCAGGTTCCCCGGCAGTTCGGCCTTGGCTTTCTCGAGCCCTTCTGAGAGTTCCTCGACCAGCTCCAGCGGCAAGAGCCCTTCCAACAAGACAGCCTCGGGGGGCGAAGCCTTTCCCGCGAGCCCGAGCAATTCGGCCAAAGGTACGGCTAGGGCTTTGGCATAGCGCTTGGTGGGATGCTCGTCGGCAAGGCCCGGGGCCTTGGGCACGGCCTCGCGGTCGAGGCGGAACTCCGGTTTGAAGAAGAGCAACTCCTGGGTGTCAGGGTCTTTTCTGAAGGCGGCGAGGGCGGTGTCGAGGCGCGAGCGTTCATCCCCGAGGAGCATGCCCTCGACCAACTCGGCCAGAGAGGTGTCGTCTTCCGTCATTCCCTCGCCCCGTTGGCGCAGCTCGGCCAGGAAGGTCATGGTTTCGAGAAGCGTCGTCCGTGAAGCCTCCAGGCGCACGAACGAAAGGTCGAGCAGCTCGAGGCGACGGTACCGCTCCTCGAGGTCGTCTTCCAACTCCGCCGCGACTTTCCGATCCCGAGCGGTACGCAACTGTCCGATCCGGTCCGTCAACTCCTGCAGCACGACGTTCCTCTGGCGTTCGAAACCTTCGCCGTAGCGCAAGCTCCTGAGCCGTCGGAGGTGTTCGGGGGAGCGTTCACCGAAGACTTTGTCGAGCTGGACCTCGGCCTGGATCTTCTCGAAGCGGAGGCTCAGCAGGGCCGAGTTGTCGAGGACGATACCGTGATCGCGGATGCGGCGGGTATAGTCGCCGGCGCCCTCGTTGGGTCGAGGCGCCAGACCGACTTTCTCGACCAGATCGAGGAATTGATGCTCCCCGAGCAGGTCACAGAGGTGGTAGAGCAGTTCGATGCTGGCGAGGTTCTCGGAATAGGCGTTGACCCACGCCAGGGACATCTCGGTCGCGGTCGGCTGGTGGTCGGGCCTCGGGAAGTAGTAGCTCCCCGCATAGGTGTAGATCTTGCGCAGGTTGTCCACCCGGTCGAGCGGATGCCATCCGAGTTGGAGCGCCGCGTACATGAGTACCGGCTTGAAGACCGAACCGACCTGGCGGAAGCTGTCCAGGGCGCGATTGAAATCGCGGTTCTGGAAGCCCCCGACCATGGCCAGGATGCGGCCGTGGTCCAGGACCAGGAAACCGCCCTCCACGCGCGGTAGTTGTTCCAGATCGAGGATGAGGGAGGTTTGATCCTCCCCCGATCGGTTCGGATCCTTCTCCGGTCGGAGCTCCCTCACGCTGACCAGGACCGGGGTGCCGGGTTTCAAGGCTTGCAGGGCTTTGATCCTGCGTTCGACGGTGTCCTTGGGCCAACCTTGGTCCTCGTGCAGGAAAGCGGAGGCCAGGGTTTCGTGCAGCCCCACCTCGTCGATGGTGCCGCTACGGCCCTGGAACTCGACCAGGATCTTGTGCCGTTTCGGATCCTTGCCGGCCTCGACGGTCTTGACCGTACCCTGATGGAAGCTCCACTGCTCGAAGGGGCCGGCCGAGGGAACATCACTGCTCTGATCTCCTTGCAAGGCGCGAAGACCGTTGAGACGGATGTCGAGCTGCGAGAGGTGTTTGCGCATGGCGTAGAGCGCGGTGGCCTGGAGCTCCTTCTCGATCGTGGTCACGATGGAGAGGCCGGCCGTGGTGATGTTGTTGATACCCGAGGCCTCAAGCAGGGCCGAGAATTCTTCGCCCTCGAGTTCCTCGCGGACCTGGTCGAGGATGACGTTGGACTGGAAGCGGAACTCGCCCATGCGAAAGGGGATGGCCGCGGCCAGGGCCTTATCGCGCTGTTGGGCCGTGATTTTACCCAGGCGGAAGAGGTTGTTGATGACATAGTCTTTGCGCTCCTCGGCCCTCGCCGCTACGCGTTCTTTCGTCTCCTTGTCCCGATGCAGGAACGGGGTGTAGCGGAAGGGACCCTTGAGCGAGCAAGCAATGAACGCGGCCTCGACCAGGTCGAGGTCGGCCAAGGGTTTGGAGAAAAAGAACTGGGCGGCAATGCCCGCGCCGCGACCGTTGCCGCTGACATGGAACTGGTTGAGGTAGAACTCGAGGATATCCTGTTTGGTGAAGTGGTATTCCAAGCGGAAGGTGTTGAGGTACTCCTCGACTTTAGCCAGCCAACGGTTGGCCGGACGTTCGCGCTGGAAGAGGTTCTCGGCGGTCTGCATGGTGATAGTGCTGCCGCCCTGGACGACGCGCCCGGCCAAGAGGTTGGCGACCATGGCGCGCGTCAGCGCCCAGTAGTTGATGCCGCCGTGCTGGTAGAAAGTAGCATCCTCGGCGGCGAGGATCGAGTCGATCAGCACCTGCGGGATGCGGTCATACAACACATAGCTGCGGTGATCTTGGCTGAAGAACGTGCCGAGCTTGGTGCTGCCGTCGGCGAAGTAGACCGAGGTTTCGGGGGTGATGGCCGCTCGGATGTACTCGCGATCGATGTGCGGTCCGGGGTTCTTCACCACGAGCCACCAGTACCCCACCGCCCCTCCGAGGAGCGCCCCCGCGGTCGCGAGGACGAAGGCGATCGCCCCGATAAGGATCCAGGTCTGCCACGTTGTTCCCTTCTTCCGTCTCGGCATCCGCTCCGCCGCCCAGTGCCAATTCTGTAGGGCATGACTGTACTGGATAGCAAGGCTAGGTGCAAGATTCTGCGCTTAGGTCAAGGCCTTCCTGGACCTTGCTATTCTCCGAGCCGCCGTCTTAGAGTCGCATGGGCAAACCCACCCCGAATGCGCACAGATGAAAAGATTGGAGAGTAGAGACCATGCTACCCACTCGGATGATCCTGCTTGCTAGCGTTCTCCTCGGTTGCCTCCTGCAAGGTTGTAGCGGCGGGGAGAAAAGCCAGGTGCTGGTGGTCACTGACACCTCGGTGGACGGCGCCGGGAGCGAGGTCTCGCCCGACCCGTCCGACCCGGGCACCGACGTCACCGCCGAGGGGACTCCACAACCTCCCGATGCCGATGGGGACGGGCATACCCTGGCCGAAGGCGATTGCGACGACCGGCGGGCCGTGGTGTACCCCGGGGCCGAGGAGCTCGCGGACGGACGCGACAACGATTGCGACGGCAGCAGCGACGAGGGTACTCTCCTGACCCTGTATCCCGTCGATCCGCTCTCCAATGAGCTGATCGTGCCCGATACCTCGCTCGACACCCCGGGCTACAGCCTGACGATCAGGGCCTGCGCCGGGGAATACGAGGTTGCCAGTGTAGTACTCAGGTCCACGGCCGCTCTTGCCGGGCTGGAACTCGAGGTCGGGGATCTCATCGGAGACCAGGGCCGTCTTCCGGCCACGGTGGTGGACCTCCGCCTGGTCAAGGTCTGGTACCAGGCCGGGCAGCATTTCTACGAGACGGGGCAGCGCCACCTCACCCCGGAACTGCTGCTCAAGGACGATGCCCTCGTCGAGGTGCGCGGGGAGGACAATTACCTGCGCCTCACCACTGGGAAGCAGGTGCACATTAGCGATCCCGAGGGTATTCCCGGCATTCCGGCCTTCCCCTATCCTACGATCGAGCAATTCCCGGTGGCCGACGCCGTCACGCTGCAGCCCTTCGACCTGGAACCGAACCGCAACAAGCAGGTACTCCTCACCGTGGCCCTCCCGGATGATCCCGGTCCGGCAGGAGGCTATCGCGGCACGGTGCGCCTCCGGCAAGGCACGGAAGTCCTCGGCTCGTTCGACCTCCTCGTGGAGCTCCTCCCCTTCCGGCTGGCTCCCTCGCCGTTCATCCCCAGCATCTACTACCGCTCCTTCCTGGATGAAAAGGGTACCCTTTCTTCGGAGGGCAAGAATCTCACCCAACTCAGAGCTGAGTTCCTCAACCTGCTGAGCCATGGGGTCACCCACCCAACGCTGTACCCGCAACTCGACGCCGACTCGTTGCGCACGGTGATGGCGCTGCGCACGGAGGTAGGAGTGAGCAACGATCCCCTCCTGTACCTCGGACTGGGCATCACCAGCTATGAGGAGAACTACGAGTTGCTCGACACGGAACTGCGTGCCCAGCTCAACTTTTTCGCTCCCTACGGTACCAAGGAGCTCTTCATCTACGCACCCGACGAGCAATCCCTGGACAGTCCCCTGCGGCGGGCCCAGATCGCGGCAGTGCACAAGGCCGGGGTCAAGGCTTTCAACGCCCAGTCCCTCGATCTGGCTTGGAAAGTCGAGGACCTCCTGGACGTGGCCGTCGTGGCCGAGACTCCGAGCCGTACCTTGGCCCGGTCCTATCACGAGCATGGCCACCGCCTCTTTTCCTATGCCAATCCCCAAGCCGGAGAGGTTGCGCCGGACACCTACCGCCGCAACTTCGGGTTTCTGGTGTGGCAACAGGACTATGACGGAGTCATGGACTACGCCTATCAGCACTCGTTCGGGAACATCTGGAACGACTGGGACGTTCCGGACAGCAGGGACCTCTGTTTCACCTATCCCACGGCCGACGGGGTCATCGATACGTTGCAGTGGGAGGGTTTTCGCGAGGGCCTCGACGATGTTCGCTACCTGGCGACCCTCGAGGAACTGCTCGAGCGCAAGCGGTCGTGCTGCGCTACCGAGCCTGGTACGGGCTGTTGCCCCAAGGGCGTGCTCTCCGCCCACAACTTCCTCGCGAACCTCAAGACCGTCGGGAGCGCGACTCTCGACCTCGATGCCATGCGCAGCGTGGCTATCGCCCACCTGCTCCATCTCTCGGGCAAGGGTCCGGCACCGGCGACCGAAACGAGCTGCGGCAACGGGCTCCTCGAGGACGACGAGGAGTGCGACAACGGGGATTTCGGTGGAGTGACGTGCGCGACCTATGGCTACGGAGGGACTCTAGGGTGCGTCCGTTGCCGGTACGATCGCTCGACCTGTCTCCCGAAGAGCTCCTCCCTGACCTTCCTCGCACCAACCCCGGCGGATGGGGCCGAAGTCCGTGACGGAGCGTTGGGTCTGGCCGTGCGGTCCGAGAGCGTGGAACCGGTCCGGGTCTACCTCGAGTTCGGGCAAGACGATACCCCGGTCGCTCACTGGACCTTGGATGAGTTCGAGGGGGACCTTGTGCGGGACGTCAGCGGACACGGCAATGACGGCTCTCTGGCTTCCGGCGACCTCGGGAGCGCGGCCGAAGGCAGCACTCCCGACCTGGTCTACGTCACCGAAGCCTACCGGCTCAGTTATTACAATGCCTACTACCGCGACTGGACGCTGACCGTGGAAAGCGGTCCGGCGAGCGGAGCGAGCACCACGGTCACCGACTACCTCGTCCGCTCGATCGTGGATGACAAGGAACTCCACCTCGCCGCTCCCCTCGAGGGCTTTGGACCCGGAGATACCTTCCGATTGACCGAGAACGACGAGACGCCCTTGCGGGTTTCAGGAAAGTTTGGCCGCGCGGTGCACCTCGATGGGCAGGACGATTACCTCGACCTCGGTCACGGTTGCCCGGACCTCTCCGGGCTCGCCGGCCAGGCTCTCACGGTCGAGGTCTGGCTCCGGCCCCGTCTCCTGAGAGGCATGCAGGCCGTCCTCACGAAGAACGGACCTCTGCTCCTGACCCTCGTCGAGAACCGGCTCCAGGGAGCGATCTATACCGAGGACCGGGGGTGGGTCTACGTGACGGGAGAGCGCCCGCTAGTGGAAGGAGTGTGGCAGCATGTGGCGCTAGTGTATGACGGCAGCGCCATCACTCTGTACCTGGATGGGCAGGCAGATCTCTCCATCGGCCAAAGCGGAGAGCTCGCCTCGAACGGGTGCACCCAGGTTGGCCGGGGCAATGACGGCAACTGTCACGGGGGGCCTGGCCAGTACTACCAAGGCGACCTGGATGAACTCCGCATCTTTCGACGAGCTCTCTCCGCCTCCGAGGTCCGAGCGCTGGCCGGGGGGCGTGTCCTCGAACTCGAGCGCAGGCTCGTCGACCTTGCTCCGGGGTCGTATGAATACCGGGCTTGCGCCTCTGACGATGCCGGCGGAAGCACCTGTACCGCGACCCGCACCGTGGTCGTAACCGGGGAGTAGAACCGTTCAACTCCTCGGAGAGGGATTGGTGCTCTCGTGGTAGGCCTGTTCGGCGTTGACCGCCCAGATGGCCGAGCGGTCGCCGTCGTCGGCCAAGATCGCTCCGACCGCGGCGTGGGCGGTGAGGACCGAATGGTCCATGTTGTTATAGCGGTGCAAGCCGTTGCGGCCGATCGAGTATAGATTGCAGAGACCGTCGAGGAAGGCGCGCAACTCCCCGAGGTGTTCGTACGTGCCGAGATAGGAGGGATAGGCGTCGCGGACCCGGACCACGGTCCCTCCGGCCACGGTCGTGGGGTCGCCGAGGCCCAGCGTGCCGAGTTCTCTTGCCGCTAATTCGAGCAGAGCGCTGTCCTTGCTGCGCCACAATTCGTCGCCGGCATTGCAGAAGTATTCCAGACCGACCCAGGCCTTGCTCGTATCGGCGACCAGGTAGGGGCTCCAGTTGTGGAAGAGCTGCAGCCGCCCGACCTTGACCCGGGGTTCCTGCACGTAGATCCAGTTATCCTGGAGTTTCAAGAGCTCCTCGGAGCGGAGCTCCAGGCCCACGGTGAGGAAATCGCGATAGACCAAGCCGGCGGCGAGGGCGGCTATTCGCCTCGGCGCGGCGTCTCCCAGGCTGGCGACGAGGTCGCGCAACGGCATGGTTGAGAGGACCAGCTCCGGCTCGTAGGTCTCTTCCCTACCGCTGTGGAGGTCGAGACAGGTGACGGTGACGATGCGCCGACCCGAGCACTGGAGCCGGATCACCCGGCGGCCCGTGAGCAAGGCCCCCCCGCCCTCGAGGAGGAGTGCCGCCGCGGCGGTCCAGAGTTGCCCGGGACCGAATTT
>MGSU01000342.1:0-6204 GCA_001799195.1 Deltaproteobacteria bacterium RIFOXYA12_FULL_61_11
TGAAATCCCCCATTTACTGAATGGTTACCCTTCCTGAAATTCCGTTTGAGGAGGTGACGGAACCGATCCTCCGCGGTGTTGAGCAGAACGTCCTCCTGACCTGTGCTTTTTCGTCGACCTCGGGTCAGAGTATTTGCTATGGTCGCACCGGTCCTGACGGACCTTGGGAACAAGAGGGACGATGAACGACAGCGGCACCCTGGTCAAAACCCTGCTCGAACTCCCGGTCTTCCAGACAGAGTGGGTCCTCTGGCTCCTGCTCGGGCTCTCGGTGGCCTCCATCGGGGTGATCCTCGAACGCTTGGTCTTCTATCGACGGCACCGCGTCGATGTCGAGGCCCTGCGCAAAGATTTCGGCGCAGCTCTCGACAGAGGCGATTTCGCGGCCGCGGCCGAGGGATTGCGCCGCCATGATGCCCTGGAGACCAACGTCGTCCTGCTCGGGTTGCAAGCCTATGCCAAAGGACCGGAATCGGTCGAGGACCTACTCGCCGGCGCGCTCGGCCGGGAAAGAGCCCGCTACGAGCGCCGGTTGAACTTCCTGGCAACCCTGGCCAGCAATGCCCCCTACATCGGTTTGTTCGGCACGGTCCTGGGAATCATCCGGTCCTTCCGCGACCTCTCCACCAATATGGCCGAGGCCAGCTCGGCGGTCATGGCCGGTATCGCCGAGGCCCTCATCGCGACGGCAGTCGGTCTCCTGGTGGCCATCCCCGCGGTCGTCGCCTTCAACTACTTCAAGGCCATCGTCAAAGATGCGGCCACGGATTGCCAACTGTTGAGCCGGACCCTGCTCGCCCAGCTCAAGGCTGCCGACCTGCCGGCTTCTTCTGCGGCGAAGAGGGACTGAACATGGCGGTGCAGAGCGAACTCGACGACGAAGGACCTTTGGCCTCGATCAACATCGTGCCCTTCGTGGACATCGTCCTGGTGCTGTTGATCATTTTCATGCTGACCTCTGCGGCCATCGTCAAGGCCAGCTTGAAGGTCGAGCTACCCAAGGCGGCCAGCGGTGGCACTAAGGTGGAATCGACCCTCAATCTGCTCTATGACCTTCGCGGTCACCTTTTCGTCAACGGCGAACAGGTGGCCGACCTCGAAGCGGGAGCTGCGCTCGTGCGGGCCGCGGTCGCCGAGAGCCCGACCACCCAAGCGGTCATCGCCGCGGACGAAGGGGTGCCGTACGGCAAGGTGGTCGAACTCATCGACCTAGTCAAACAGAATGGCATCTCGACCTTTGCCTTGGATATCGAACGCCGGGCTCCGGCCTCAACCTCGACCCCGGGTTCATGAACGGACTCCACCAAACCGACCTACCCCGCACCTCGTTCTACGTCCAACGCCGCAGCGCGGCGCGGGAGCGTGCTCGCGTAGCCGTCGCGGCCAGGACCAGCGTCGGGTTGACCCCTGAGCAGCAAGCGCTCCTACCCCTGGCACCGCCCGCCTCGACCCGGAGCCGATTAGCCGTGGCAGGCGCGGCTCTCCTCGCTTCCTTGCTCACCCACGGCGCCATCGTTGGTCTAGGGCTCGTGGCCGGGAAGTTTCGAACCGTCGAGCTTGCAACCGATCGCGACGTCCGCATCGACATGCGCGTGCCCGAACCGCTGCCGCCGCCGCCACCACCGCCGAAGGATCCGCGGCCTCGAACAGTCCGTCCGGACGCCCCTGCGCCGACGCCGGTAGCACCCCCGCCCTCGGTGGAGCCCCTGCCTCCCCCCAGCGTCAGACCCAGGCGCATCGTCGGCCTCAGCCTCTCTTCCACCGCGGCCGACGGCAGCGGACCGACCTTTACCGTCGGTAACACCCGGCTGGGGACGACCCCGGACATCGCGGCTTCCCCTGAGCTTGCGGCCAAGGAGCCACCGCCCCCGGAAAAGGTCAACCGGGTGGCCAGCAGGCTACCCCTCGCCGGGGTCAAGTACACCCTGCCGAAGCGCAAGAGACCCAGCCTCCCCGCCTACCCGGAACTCTTGAAACGTCAAGGATTTGAAGCCGACGTCACGGTCCTGGTCAGCCTCGATGCCTCCGGCAGGGTCCTCTCCGTCAAGTTGATCAAAGAAGCGCCCTATCCCGAGTTCAATGAGGCCGCCCGCCTGGCCGCTTTGGCCGAGGAGTTCGAACCAGCCCTGCGCGACGGCGCAGCCGTACCCTATACCCTCAGTTTTACCTATCGTTTTCGCCTGGAAGACCAATGAGAAGAACCAACCTGATCCTCATGCTCCCGATGCTCTGCTCGTTCGCCGCGTGCGGCGGTGACGAGTTCGATCCCTATGGACGCCTCACCGGCCTCCGGCTGCTCGCCATCAAGGCCGAACCACCCAGCCCGGGTCCCGGCGAGAAGGCCGTGCTCTCGGCCCTGGTGTATACACCACCCGAGGCTCCTCCCGTGACCTATGCTTGGTCCTGGTGCCCTTTCGCCGGTCCGTCCAGCCAAGGGTATCCCTGCCTGATGGAGGAAACGGACTTCCTCGGTATGCTCAGCCAAGCAGGGGTCGAGGTCCCTGCCTATGCCCTGGGCACGGATGCGACCGTGGATTTCTCCAATACGCTCGCTCCGGCCCTGGCCGCGTTGTGCAACGGTCTGCTGCCCATCGAACAGGAATTCGACTGTGAGGGCGGTTTTGCCGTCCAGGTCCGCCTGACCATCACGAGCGGCGAGGAGGAGGTCAGCGCGGTCCAAAGCTTGCGTCTGCGCCATGAGGCCGGCCTCGAGGCCAACGCCAACCCGGTCCTGAACGGCTTGGTCGCGGTGCAGGACGAAGGTGAGTACGAGCTCAGTGCCGATCCTTCCTCCACACTCGAGCGCGAAAAAAAGAATGAGATCAAGGCGCTGTTCGACGAGAACGAGGCCGAACAGTACACCGGCAAAGACTCCCTCGGTGTGGCGCGCCTGCAACGAGAGCGGTTGATCCTGTCCTGGTTCGTGGAGAGCGGCCATACCAAGCACGAGCGGACCAGCTTCGTCGAAGGCATCGCCCCGCTCAAGCGAGCCGCGACCAACACCTGGCTTCCCGGACCGGTCAAGGACTACGACCGCACCAGCGCGACCCTGTACGTCATCTTGCGGGACAATCGCGGCGGCATCGACTGGGCTCTTGGTCGGGTGTTCCTGAAGGAGGCCGAGTGATGCAGAAGCTCGTCCTCGTCCTGCTCCTCTCCCTCTGCGGGCTGGCCCGGCCTCAGGAAGCTGCGCCCCTGGAACCCGACCCCGCGGCGTTAGAGGCGGGGCAGCTCAGCAAACTGCCGGTACAGAAAACCTTCATCGAAGCTGAGTATCCGGCAAAGGCTCAGGAGCAGGGGCTCCAAGCCGAGGTCATCCTGTTGCTCGATATCGGCGCCGACGGTAAGGTTGAAGCCGTAGGGGTACTCGAACCCTCTGCCTACCCGGACCTCGGCTTCGAAGAAGCGGCCATGGCCGCGGCCCAACAGTTCGAGTTCGAACCCGCCGAGCTGGACGGACAGCCCCTAGCCGTGCAAATCTCTTATAGTTATCGCTTCGTCCTCAAGCCGAAAGCACCGTTGGTGCCGGAGGATACCAGCGCCGACGTCCCGGCACCGGCCGCTCCCCAGATCGTCAATCTGCAGGGTCTCCTGCTCGAGCGCGGCACCCGCAACCCGCTCGGCGGCGTCCTCATCACCGTGTTTCGCGAACAAGATGGTGGTCCGGTCGGCTTCGAGGCGGTTTCGGACAAGACCGGGTCCTTCCAGTTCTACGACCTACCCCCGGGTGAGTGGCGGATCCTGGTCGAGGTGCCGGGCTACTACCCCTTCCGCACTACCGAAGAGATTGTGGCCGGAGAGAGGGTGGACGCTTCCTATTTCGTGGAGAAGGCCTCGTACAACCCCTTCGACGTGCGCGTGACCGCGCCGCGGCCCAAGAAGGAGGTCAGCCGGACCGTGCTCGAGGTCGAGGAGATCGAAAAGGTCCCCGGGACCATGGGCGACCCGTTGCGGGTGATCCAGAACCTTGCCGGCGTGGCTCGCGGCGGAGGTGGCATGGAGGGGGGCGGGATCATCATTCGCGGCTCGGCGCCCGAGGACAGCAAGATCTTCATCGACGGTATCGAGGTGCCCACCGTCTACCATTTCGGAGGTTTGCGCAGCGTGCTGCCGATCGGCGTGCTGGAGGGCATCGACTTCTATCCCGGCAATTTCTCCTCGCGGTATGGCCGGGCCACGGGCGGCATCGTCGACGTCAGGACGAAACGCCTCGAACCGCAGAAAGTCGGCGGCAGCGTGGACGTGAGTCTGCTCGACACCGCGGTCTTCGTCGAAGCCCCACTTGGAGAGAAGGCCTCGATCGCCTTGGGAGGTCGCCGCAGCTATATCGACTTCCTGATCGAAGCCGTGGTCCCCGACGATGCCGGCGTGTCCCTCACCGTGGCGCCGCGTTACTACGACTGGCAGATCCTCGGACGGTACCGGCCCTCGCCGGCGCACGATTTCCAGACCATGATCTTCGGCTCCGACGATCGTTTTGAGGTGCTCTTCGAAGATCCGGCGGCGCTCGATATGTCGCTCACCTCCAATGATCTCGGCTTCTCCACCACCTTCTACCGAGCCACGGCCGGCTACCGATACATCCCGAACGCGGGTTTCGAGAACAATTTCCAGCTTGCCGTGGGCCGCGATCATATGAAGATGAACCTGGCCCAGTTCCTGATGGATTTCGACATCGGCTCGTTCCAGCTCCGAGACACGACGAGGACCCGACTCGATCCTACTCTCGACCTGGTGCTCGGCCTGGACCTCTTGACCTATACCGGCGATATCGACGTGCGCATGCCGCACCCTCCCAAGGAAGGACAATCGACCCTGGAGCAGGGGGGCGGCGACGTGGATCTCGATCAGATGATCTCCCGCCAGATCGAGGATTATCTCGAGGTGAACCCGGCCCTCTTTGCCGAGTTGGAGTACCAGCCGTTGGAGGGACTGCTCCTGATCCCGGGGTTGCGCCTGGATTACTTCGATCGTTTGGATACCGTAGTTCCCCTGCCGCACCTTACCGCCCGCTACGCCCTCGGACCTGTATTGACCCCCAAGGCCGGAGTCGGTCTGTACGCTCAGGATGCCGGGGTCGACGAGAGCGACGAGGGGTTCGGCAACCCGGACCTCGACTACGAACGGGCGTTGCACTGGTCGGCCGGGCTCGAGTATCGCCCTCGGCCCTACCTGACCTTCGATGTCACGGGTTTCTACAAAAACCTCTGGAGCCTGGTCAGCCCGACCGACCGTTTCGTGACCGAGGACGGTCAGCCCAGACCCCTGGTCTATGACAACCGGGGCGAGGGTCGGGTCTACGGTCTGGAACTGGTCACCCGACACGATCTCTCCTCCGGGCTCTCGGGCTGGATCGCCTATACCCTCTCGCGGGCGGAGCGGCACGACTCCGATCGCGCGGGCTTCCGACTCTTTGACTACGACCAGACCCATATCCTGACCGCGGTCGCCAGTTATGCGCTGCCCCGCAACTGGCAGGTCGGCACCCGCTTCCGCCTGGTCAGCGGCAATCCGACCACGCCGGTCACCGGTGCGCTCTGGAACGGCGATACCGATCGCTATTCCCCGATCTTCGGGGACGTGAATTCCGACCGCGACCCGATCTTCCACCAACTCGACCTGCGGCTGGACAAACGTTGGGTGTACGATCGTTTCCTGCTCGCCTTGTACCTGGACGTGCAGAACGTCTACAGTCACCAGAGCGGTGGGCAGCGCGAGTACAACTTCGACTACAGTCGGTCCAAAGACGGTGGTGGGCTTCCCCTGTTGACCATCCTCGGCCTGCAGGCCGAGTTCTGAGGAGGCGCCGATGCACCGTCCCCCGCTTCTCGTCCTCTTGCTCCTGGTGGGTTTCTCGGTCCAGGCCCAGGAGCTCCCCAAGCCGTTGCCCCGCCAGGGGTATTTCCTCTCCGTCGGCCTGCACGGCGCGGCAGCGCTCGTCCGCGACGAGGGCGACTGGCAATTCCCCTGGAGCGGTGGTTTCTTCGGCCTGCGTATGGGAGAGCTGCTCACCCCCGCTCTGGGCCTCGGGCTGGTCCTCGAGGGCGGCCCATTGTCCGGCCCCGACCTCTCGGGCAGTGGGTTCAGCCTGGGTCTCGAGGGCCAATGGGAGTTCCTACCCCGCTTGATCGCACGCGGCGGGTTCGGCTTGGGCGTGCTCGCGGTGGCCGATACCGACGAGGACGGCAAGCGGCTCTTACGCGG
>MGSU01000342.1:6219-23896 GCA_001799195.1 Deltaproteobacteria bacterium RIFOXYA12_FULL_61_11
GTACTACCTCGCCCTGGCCCGCGATTGTTTCCCCGGTTGGGAGGGCACGAGCGGGGGGCTGGGCCTGACCCCGGTCCTGCGCCTGGACGCCTTCCCCGGGGACGCCATCCAGAGCCTCTCGCTCTTCCTCGGCCTGGAGCTGACCTACTTCACCGGCCTGCCGCGCAACCAGCTCGACCTGCCGCACGAAGAGGCCTACAAACCCGGCGGCAACGAACGGGATTGAAGACGTTCCCCCATGTGTGAACGCCCGTTGACTATCATACCAATGCGTGGAATTATTTAGAGCTTCGAGGTAACAGATCGGAAGGGGGGGCCTTGAAACAAGGGCAGGAAAGGATCCTCTTCGGTAAGGAAAAAGAAAAAGCCGGCCAGCTTGGACTACGAGTTCGCTGGTATCAGCGTAAGTTGTTGGCATACTGTGGTGTTGCAACGATAATCACGAGTATTATCAGTATACTTCTGGTCGGAAATGCGTCGCGACAAGCCTGGTTCAGGAATCTTCTTCTTGAACGAATTGGGACAGGTGATGTCTTCGAGTTGCGACCAAAGAACATTCACAATGATGGAGCCATGGAGAACGAGGCTGTCGATATTCTATATGAACTTGAAAATTATTGGAAATTCGAACAACGCCGATGTGATGAAATCACCGATCCGATGTATCAGCTCATTTGCTATCGATTAATCCTCCGCCCCCATATGCTCGCTTTTATTTCGAAAAGCTCAGAAGCTCCGTTATTCAGTGAGGATGATCATGCAGATAAAACAGGAGCGCTGGGAAAAAAATTAATCATCTTTCGAAAGGCAATGCGAATACCGGAGCCAATACCAAGTATGAAAAGATGCAATCAATTGAACCTGATAAACGATATCGGCGAGTGCATTTTCTATGCAACCTATCGTACCATAGTCAATCTCCAGAGCGATCCACGAAGGAAAATTCACAGCATGCGTCTTATATGCGATGAGATAGAAGATCTCAATTGGAAGTCAGAATGCTATTTTCATCTTGCAGATGAAATTGTTTTACAGGGACTTTTTGAGCAGTATTCAGAGGCAGTAGTTGAATCATGTATACAATCGATTCAATTCAAAGATTTTGGTTGTTTCAGTCACACCATCATCAATGTATCCCTTGGGCAAGCTCTTGTTCTATGTAATACCATGTTGCACAATGATACCCAAGTCTTTAAGGAATGTATGATTGAACAGTGCTATTCCGGCTATGGCCGCATGCTTTCAACAACGCATGTGTTTGAAGATACACAAAGTCAGGCTGACCAAATGAAGGGGCTCTTGCAGGTAGTACGTTATTGTAAGCAATTGAACCATGAAACCGCAGTTCGAGCTTGTATTCAAGGTTGTTTTTGGCGTCTGAACGAATTCGAGAATCAAGGAAAGCGTAGAAGGCTGTTTCATCAGGCATGCAATACTATGAACGGTAATAAAAAAGATACTTGTATATCCATGTTTGGTCTTATCGAAGGTCAAGCAAACCGGGAACTCTCACTGAAGCTCCAACCTCTGCCACGATCATGGCAACCAACGTTCTGTTACCAATTTGGAATCGGCTTGTTACTGTCATCAAAATTCAAGCTAATGGATGCAATAACTACATGTTCCCATGCTGGCATTTGCGAGTTCGAATGCTATTATGGGTTGATCAATCAACTTGATATGTTCAAAACTGTCAAACACACGGATACTCTTGGTATGTGCGATTTTTTTCCGGGGGAATATCAGCAAAAATGCTATGCTTCTGTAGCTCTTTCTGAGTACCAGCATGCCGGATCAAAAAAACGGTAATTCACCGCCTCGGCGTGGCGCCGCGTCTCGATCAGGTCCCAGGATGCCCGGATATCGCGGACTTCCATCGCGCTTTGGCCAACCCGAGCGAGTAAGTGCCGAAGCCCAGCCAACGGCCGAGAGCGTTGTGCAGGGTGGAGGTGAGGAGCAGCCGCAGCGCTTGACCGGTCGTGCCGGGTAGGTGCCTGGCGAGCCTTGCGGCCTGCGGCAAGAGGGACAGGGCCACGAAGGACATGGCCAGGAGGGCCCAGCCGAGCGGGGCCAGACTCCAGGGTAAAAGCAACAGGGCGAGGAGCAGGCCGCTGGTGCCGAGAAAACGGAGGAAGGGGGGCGAGAACCAGCCGCCTCCGAGGAGGAAGAGACTCGGCGAGCGGAGGGCCAACAGGGCAATAGCTTGGCCGGCGCTGCGGTGGGCGGCAAGGAGTGCGGCCCGATCGAGGTGGCGTTTCCAGGTTACCCGGACCGTACTGAGCCGGCGCAGGGAGAGGCCGCGTTGTCTGGCGCGGAGAGAGAATTCGGTGGCCAGGGCAGAACGCTCGGAAAGGAGCGGGTCGAGTGCGCCGCAGCGTTGCAAGGTCCGGGGTTCCGCAAGGAGCAGTTCGGTGGAGAGCCGCGGCAGGTCGGCGGTTCCGAGACGCTGATCGGCGAAGATATCCTCGAACCAAAGGAGCGAGGGTAGATCGTCGGCGAAGTGCGGGCTGATCGAACAGGTGGCCACGGTGTCGTCATTGAGGGGCGGGAGAGCCAGGAGGTCCCGGGTGAAGCCCGTGCTGACCAGACAATCTTGAGAAATCAAACAGCACAGATCGACCTCGAGCTTCTCCAGACCGGCATTCAGAGCAGCCCCCAACGTGGGAAAGTTCCCCTCGAGCAGGAGGATCTGGGCGGGAAGGTGTTCGGGTCGCGGAGCAACCTCACCGACCGGCACGGCGAGGATCGAGTCGAAAGGGGGACCTTCTTGCTCGCCAAGGCTGCGCAGGCACTCGAACAAGGTCAAGCTGCCGCGGTCGAAGGCGACCACGGCGCCGAGCCGTAGAGGGGTACGGAGTTCCTCAGTCATGTTCCCAGTCCTGCCTCGTCAGGGGCCTTCCGAGCGCCGCGGAACGTTTCGCGGCCTCGACCAGAGCCACGTCCTCGAGCCCAGCCGTCGCATCCACGCGGGGGGAGGCTCCCTTCGTGATCATGGCCAGAAAATGCTCGGCCTCGCGCCGGTACATGGTCAGGGGAGGATGCCCGGAGAAATCGAGGCACCGGGGGGTGGTGCCGGTGGAGGACGCCACGGTGAGCGTCCGGCCGACGAGGTCCCAAGTGAGGCCCGCGCGCTCGCCGCAGAGTTGGAGGTGGCGGATGGGCAACGGCTGGAGATAATCGAGGTGGACATTGGCCCGCACAGGGCCGGGAAAATCGATGACCAGGTCCGCGCTGTCCTCGACATCGAGTTCGAGCCTGCCAAGGCGACCGGCTGAGCAATACACCGTTTCGGCGCGACCGAAGAGGCGGCGCAGATAGTCCAGCTCGTGGCTGGCGTCGAGCAGGATACCCCCGCCCAGGGCTTTCTGGGCGCTGTAGGTGCGGCGGTAGTCGACTTCGCGCCAGGCCGGGAGCCAGGAAGAGCAGACCGCCCGGGCATGGAAGACCTGACCCAGTTCGGTCTCCAGGATCTGTTCCAAGGCTTCGAACTCGGGTCTGAACACCAGGTTGTAGCCGACCAGGACTCGGTTCGCGGCGCGGTGCAGGTCCCTTACGAGTTCGGGATCGGTGAGGTCGCAGAGGATGGGTTTCTCGACCAGGATCGGCTTGCCGGTGGGTAGGAGCAAATGGAGGTAGTGGGCGTGGAGCGCGTTGGGTGCAGCGAGGACGTAGCCGTCGACCGGCAGGTCCGGCAAGGCTCGATCGGTGGGTACGAGGGTGAGGGGGGAGCCTGGTTCGAGGCGGGTGAGGGCCGGATCATGGATGAAGAGCTCGCAACCGAGGGCCGTGAACGAGGTGACGTGCTTGCGGCCCATGGAGCCGTATCCGACGACCGCTAACCTGATCACGCCTGCTCCTCGCGGAGCTCGGCGATGGCGCCGCGCACGACGGCCACCACTTCGGCGACCTGGCCATCCTCGAGCTCGGGAAAGATGGGCAAGCTGAGCGCCGCCCGGTAGTAGTCCTCGCAAGCGGGGAGGCTCGGGCGGCCGAAACGTTCCACGAAGCACGTATGATAGTGGATCGGGACATAGTGGACCTGCAGGCGTACTCCCGCGGTGGCGCAGAGGGCGAAGAGCTCGGCCTTGTGTTCTCGCAGGAAGGGGTCCGTGAGCCTGGCGACCAGGAGGTGCCAGGAGGGCTCGGTGCCGAGTCTGGCCAGGGTCAGGGTCAGGTCGCGGTCCCCGGCGAGCAGGTCTTGGTAGATCCGGACCAAGTCGCGCCGGCGTTGCAGGAAGTGGTCGCTGCGACCGAGTTGCGCAAGGCCCAGGGCTGCTTGCAGGTCGGTCAGGCGGAAGTTGTAGCCCACCTCGACCACGTCATAGAACCAGGGGGGGGCGCTGGGCAGGTCTCGGACGATGCCGTGGTTGCGGAGCCTTGCGAGGCGGTCGCGCAGGCCGCGGTCGTTGGTGGTGATGGCTCCGCCCTCGCCCGTAGTGATGTGCTTGACCGGATGGAAGCTGAACACGGTCAGGGCCGAGTGCCGACAACTCCCGACCGGAATGCCGCCGTAGCTCGAGGCCAGGGCGTGACAGGCGTCCTCGAGCACCAGGCAGTCGTGGCGGGCCGCCAGCGCGGCGATTTCGGCCATGGGACAAGGATGGCCGGCGAAGTGAACCGGCAGGATGGCCTTGATGGTCGGGTCGCCCTCGAGGAGCGCTGCCAGGTGCGCGAGGTCGAGGTTGGCGGTCGCCGGGTCGAGGTCGCACAAGACCGGGCGCAACCCATTCAGGATGATCGCGTTGACCGTGGCGATGAAGGTATTGGAGGTGGTGACCACGGCCGAACCCGGGGGAAGGTCGAGGGCCCGGACGGCAAGGATCAAAGCCGCGGTGCCGTTGGCGACGGCCACGGCGTACCGTGCCCCGACCAGCCCCGCAAGGGCTTCTTCGAAGCGTTCGATGGTAGGCCCCTGCGTGAGCAGCGGGGCTCTGATAGCCTCCAGCAACGCCTGGACATCCTCGTCGCCGATGCTCTGTCGTCCGTAGGAAATCATGGTCTTGGTCAGGGGTGCCTCCTCGGGACAGGGGCTTGCCACGGCCTCACAGGGTGGAGAGAATGTGCTGGAAGGCGGCGGCATCGAGCCATTGGTCGTTTCGATCGCTGGTATAGCTGAAGTGTTCGTCCACGCGGGTCCCGCGACGGCTTGCCCTGGATCCCCACCAGGGGAACTGGGGTTCGAGGAGGTAGTGGTCGCCGAGCTCGAGGGTGCGATCCGCGTCGTCCTCGGAGATGAGCACCTCGTGGAGTTTCTCGCCCGGTCGCTTGCCGATCTCCTCGATTATGGCCTGGGGGTTGATTGCCAGGGCCATGTCGACAATGCGCATGCTGGGAATTTTCGGTACGAAGATCTCACCGCCCTCCATATCCTCGAGACAACGGAGGATGAAGGAGCAGGCCTGCTCCATGGTTATCCAGAACCTGGTCATCCGGCGATCGGTAATCGGAAATTTCCCGCTGCGGGCGAGTTGCAGGAACGTGGGCACCACGCTGCCTTTGCTGCCGATGACGTTGCCGTAACGGACAACCGAGAAACGGCAGCCGTTCCCTCCCGCATAGCTGTTGCCGGCGATGAACAACTTGTCCGAGCAGAGCTTGGTCGCGCCGTAGAGGTTGATCGGGTTGCAGGCCTTGTCCGTGGACAGAGCGATGACCTTGGTCACCCCCTGGTCGATGGCCGCGTTGATGATGTTCTCGGCGCCCAGGATATTGGTTTTGACCGCCTCGAAGGGGTTGTATTCCGAGGCCGGCACCTGTTTGAGAGCCGCGGTGTGAATAATATAGTCGACTTTGTAGAAGGCCCGTTCGAGGCGATCGCGATCCCGCACGCAGCCCAGGAAATAGCGCAGCGAGGGATAGTCCGCGAAGGTCGCGCGGAGTTGGTGCTGCTTGAACTCGTCTCTGCTGAAAACCAGGATCTTGCGGGGGGTGTGCTCCCGCAGGATGGTCTTGATCAGGTGTTGGCCCAGCGAGCCGGTACCCCCGGTGATGAGAATGGTCTTGTCGTTCAGGAAGCTCATGGTTCCTCCTCTCCCTCGACCAGTTGCAGGCAGCGCTTACAGGTAGCTCTGAAGGTCTCGAACCACGTGCCGAGGAGGTCGAGCTTGCGTTCGACCGCTCCGGGCTCGGCCAGGCTGATCTTGAAATACGGAGCCATCAATTCTAAGTGCGTGCGGTGGAAGAGGTCCAGGACAATGGCCTGGGTGGCCGAGGTCGTGCCGAGGGCTTCTTTCTGTAAGGCCTGCAGTTGTTCGAGCAGCAGTTTGCGTTCGGTGCCGCGGTCGAGGAACACGAATTTCTGGGGGGTACGGGTGCGTTCGATGAAGCGCAAGGCCTGCTCGGCGTGCTCGATCCTCTCGAGGAGTGCCTTCCTGAAGGCGGTCAAGAATTCCTCGAACGCCGTGAGGTTGTCGGCTTGCTGTTCGGGAGTCGCCGGAGCCGCCAACTGCTGAAGAGGCGCAGCGGTGTCGAGCTTCGGGAGTGCCGAGAAATGAGTCGCGGCCACGGCCGGGTCCAATCGCACGGTACCGTGAATGGCTGCTCCGTGGGTATTCGGGATGGCGTTGTAGACCGTGGGACCGCCCTTCTGGATCATGTATTCCAGGACCCGGCGCATGAAGTCCCAGATCAGGGTCGTGGGAATGGGGGAACCCGAATTACCGGGGATCTCGAGCACCTTGTCGCGACGTTCCTCGGCCAGGGGAAGATTGAGTTGGTAGTCGATACCGCTCGCGTGGGTAGCGCCCGAGGTCTGGTCGTAGGCGAAGTCTTGCCCGAAGAGGTAGATCGGGTCGCAACCGGCCAGGCGCAAGGCCTGGAAGGCTAGGGTGGCGCAGGAAGGCCCAAGGAACTGGCGTTCGTGGGGGATGGGCAACCAGGCGAAGCTGCTGTTCGCCTGGAAGGCCATGACCCGTGGTTGGGGCGTCATGGCCAAGATTTCGGGCAGGAGGACGGGGATGGTCAAGGTCAGGAGAGACGAGGGAGCGCGGTGGTGTTCGAAAAACTTCCGGACCAGGGGAACTCGCTCGATGGTCGAGACGAAGTTCGGCACCACGCCGTGGCCGAGGAGCAGGTCGAGGGCCGAGTCGCAGGCGACCGAGAGGGCCTTGGGCACGAGCTCGCGCAACAGGTCGAGGGAGAGGGCCAAGGAAGGGCCGGAGGCCAGGACGATCCCGGGCAGGCCGCGGAAAGCGCCGGACAGACAGGAGAGTTGGGCCGAAGCACAGATTTCCCGGCGGTTGGCGATGATGTTGCCGATGCCGATGAAGGCGTCTTCCGCGGAATTGCCGATGCCCAGGATCACGTTGTCCAGCGCGTCGCGGAGGATGCGCGAGACCTCGATGTAATAGGTGGGGAAGAGGTTGACCGCGGGTTCGAGGTTGAGGTGTTCGATGCAGTCGCCGTAATAATAGAGACCATCTTTGAGGAAGTAATCGATGAACCGGGGAGCGAGTCGCTCGAGCGGCTCGCCGACCAGGAAGGTCACGCGAGGGTGGGTCAGGAGCGGCCGCAGATCGTTGACCCTGAGGGCAGCGCGGAAGATCGCCGGTTCTTTCTCGATCACGATGAGGTAGCTGTTCTCGGGGTGGGGCCGCTTGAAGTATTCGAGCAGATGATAGCCGAGACCGAGGCCGTAGAAGACGAGGATGCGCGGCACCCGTTTGAAGGTCGTGAAGGTGACGAGGTCTTTGGCCTCGTAGAGCGGGTTGTAACAACTGTGGAGGTACTCTTCGTTCCCCTGTTCGGTCCGCACCAGGAGGGTCGGGTACCCGGAGGAGGTGTCCATGAGCTTGGCCGTGACCCCGGTGTCCTCGGCAGCGTCCAGCCGGGCCGAGAGTTCGGGATGGTGGCTGCTCAGGAGGCGCAGGTTGTCGTCCAGGTAGTCGGCCACGGGCTCGCTCCGCAATGGCGCCAGAACGGTATCTTACGACTCGTCCGGTAGGGCTGCAATCGAAAAGAACCGTGTCTCGTCGGTTCGATAGTGATCCAGCCTTAGCAGGACGAGAGCGGCGAGGTCTGGTACCTCGGCGAGGATGCCAAGGATCTCCATGGCCTCGAGCATCTCGACGCCAGCGCGGAGGCCTGAGACCTTAATACCGTGGACAGGCCCGGTTCGATCGGGTTAGGATGGACTCATCGCCGCCCGAGTACTCTCCTCCACGACTGCAACCATCAAGGGAGCTGCAGGTATGATCGACTCCTCCAAGCGTCCGCATCACCTTGACATGCAGGAGATTCCGCGCGCCATCCTCGAGCTGGGCTGGCTGCTCGATGCCTTCCCCTTTCCCGTCCTCATCGTGGACGAACAGCACACCATCTACCTCGTCAACAAGGTCGTCGCGGAACAGGCGGGCCGCACTCCGGCCGAACTCCAGGGAGCATACTGTCCGAGGGTTATCCACGGTCTCGACGAGTACCCGCACTGCCCCATGCCCGAAGCCTTGGCGACGAACGGACCGGTGGAGCGCGAAGTCTATGACCCTGATACGGATCGCTGGTTCGCGGTCTCGCTGTGGCCACTGCCGACCTTCCCCGGGCTCTCCCATCGGCTGTTCCTCCACGCGGTGCGGGACATCACCGAGCAGATGCAGGCCACCCGCGAGCGAAGCATCTACCAAAACCTTCTCAACGGGGTGCTCGATGCCATCACCGACCCGCTCTACATCATCGATGTCAACACCTATGAGATCATCACGGGGAACCGTGCGTCCGGCTTTCACGCCCACCCGAAACCGATGCGCTGCCACCAGCTCACCCACCGGTCGCCCGAACCCTGTGGTGGAGCCAATCATTACTGTCCGCTCGTGGAGGTGATGAAAACCCGCTCCTCGGTCACCGTCGAGCACGTCCACTACGGCGACGATGATCAACCCCGCTACTATGAAGTTCATGCGTATCCGGTCTTCGACGAAGACGGCAGCATCGGGAAAATGGTCGAATACTCCGTCGACATCAGTCGACGGAAGCAGCTCGAAAAAAGTCTGACCGATTCTCTCAAACAGAAAGACCTCTTGCTGGCCGAGGTGCATCATCGGGTCAAGAACAACCTGGCGATCGTCGCTTCGATCCTGTCGCAACAAGCTCGGCAGCATCTCGGTCAGGCGCGGGAGACCCTGCTCGAAGCCAAGGAACGCATCACGGCGATGGCCTTGATTCACGAAACGCTCTACGCAAACGACACGTTCGACAGCATCGACATCGCCCGGCTTGCTCGATCGCTTGCCCACGCGATGACCCAGACCAAGGTCGGCTCCGACCCTAGCATCCTTCCCCAAGTCGTCGCGCCGGACCGGGTCCGCTTGGAGCTCGACCAGGCAATACCGTGCGGTATGCTGCTCAACGAACTCCTGTCGAACTCCTTCCAACATGCCTTTGTCGGCAGGAAAACCGGAACGGTGGTCATCACCATCGTCGAGACCGCCGTTCGGTTGCGTCTCATCGTGATGGATGACGGCATCGGCTTCGACCGAGGCGCGACCGGCAACTCTCTCGGCATGCGGCTGATCAACGCGTTGGTGGAGCAACTCGAGGCGACCTTGACGATAGACTCCTCTGCGCTGGGCACAAGGGCAGAGGTCGAGTTCACTCGTCAAAGCCGACCCAGCCGGTGATGAACCTTTCGTAAGGTCGATTCAGCGGCGCGTATGAAAACAGCACGCCATGAGGAACGGGCACCAAAGCCTTCTGCTCGCATTGTTCCTGGGTAGTTCGTGGTGGTGCGGTCGGTACCGGCTGTAGGACCCGCAGGACGAATTCGACGGGCATTATTGCTTGACAATCGTGTAATTCAATGACATGAAACCAATTCGTCATTGCGCAGCGCGTAATGCCGGTGGCCATGCTCATGGAGTTCGACGATGAATGCCCTTCGTATGCTCTCGATTTGTTGCCAAGCGATCCTCCTGATCGGGTTAGGCTCCTCGCTGCCGAGTTGTCTCGGCGTGGACCGGGACCTTCGCGGAACGACCGTGTTTCGGTTGAACCCCGTGCCGGTCGCCGCCGTCAAACCCGGCAGCGCTGACGAAGACAGCTATCAGGTCTACCTCCCCCTGGTCCTCAACCGCTACGGCAACGATGCCCGGTTCGCCGTGAACAACGGTTGGGGGAGCGACTGCTGTCAGTACGAGGAAACGGTGCTCGGTCTCGTGCCCCATGTCGGCGGCAACCAGCACGAGCTTTTGTCCTGGAACCTGGTACAGAGCTTCCAGGTGGCCGAATGGTACGACTGGTTCAACGCAGGGCACGATCCGGACATCGCACCGAACAGTTGCACATGGTCGATCGAGCAGTACCGCGCCGGCGGCGACGGCCTGGTCGATCGCAGCGGCTGCGCCGCGTGGCTAGGGGCCAATCCCGGCAAGGTCTGGTTGATCGGCAACGAGCCGAACGGACCGTACTCGATCGGCGGGAACGGGCTGACCCCTGAGGAATACGCCGGGATGTACCACCAGGTCGAGCAGTTCCTGCGCGCCACGGATCAAGGGGCGAAGATCGGCGTGGCCGGCTGGGCCGGTTCGCTCTGCGAAACCGGTTTGAGGGACTACGTCGTGGCCGCGGTAGAGAGCCATTTCCAACACTTCGGACCGATGACCCCGGACTATTGGACCCTGCACATCTACACCTGGTCCTCCGACATCACCGCGTGCCGGGGCGCCTTGGAGTGTCACCGGCAACTGTTGGCCGACTGGCGCGCCCGAGGGCTGGTCGGCGGCACCGCAGAAACGTGGATTACCGAGACGGCTTGGAGCGGCAACGACCAGCGCCGGATCGGCGAGACCGAGATGAAGGCCTTCATGACCAACTGGTTCTCCTACTTGCGCACCCAACCCGACGTGACCCGCTGGTTCTGGTGGGTGTGGCATCCGGACACCACGCTCGTCGCGGGAGGAGCGCCCACCGAGGTCGGCGCCTGTTACGCCGAGTTGTCGCACGGTGCGGAGACTTGCCCTTGAGCACTGCGAGTGAGTGATCGAGATCAGTGGGCCGGCCGAAACTTCCGCGACTTCCTCGACAATCCGAGCGGTGCGTGCTAGGAGGGGTGGTTTTGCGGGGAGGGCGGCTCGACCCTTGGCGGAGCGAACGGCAGAGCCGACCCGGAACAACCTAGACGAGCGACGGACGATGGCAGTCGTGACCCAATTGGGATCGAGCAAACGAGGCGACCCCTCCCTGCTGATCAAACTGTGCAACAAGAAGCGGGTCTTCCTCTTCGACTGCGGCGAGAGCAATTTCACGGCTTCGCAGCTCAAACAGGTCGACGTGGTCTTGATCTCCCATGCCCATGTCGATCATTTCATCGGCTTCGACCGCTTACTGCGGGTCAACCTCACCGACGCGAAGGACATCCTCGTGCTCGGGCCTCCGGGGATCGTCGAGAACGTCGAAGGCAAGTTGCGCGGCTACACCTGGAACATCACCGAGAAGCTGCACCTGCGCCTCTTCGTGGCCGCCTTGTACCACGAGGACAGTCGGGTCTACCGTTTCGACAGTGTCGAAGGTTTCGTGCGCCATCCGACCGACCGCCTCATCGATTCCCGGCAACCGCTCGAGGACGATGACCTGACCATCACCACCGCCGCGCTGGATCACAAGATCCCGAGTATCGCTTACTGCCTTCTGGAAAAACAATTCTACAACGTGCGCAAGGACAGCCTCGAACGGCTCGGGTTCGGTCCCGGACCGTGGCTCGGCGAACTCAAACGCCGCGTCGGTAGTGGCGAGGACCTCTCGGGAACGCTGCAGGTCCACGAGCGCACCTTCACGCTGGGCGAGCTCAAGCGAGAGCTGTTGCTGCCCAAACAACGGTTCAAGATCGTCTATGTCACCGACGTGATCTATGCACCCGAGAACCGGGCCAAGATCGTGGAACTCGCCCGCGATGCCGAGCTCTTCTTCTGCGAGGCCTATTTTCGCAAAGAGGACGAGGAACGTGCCCGCAACGCCTTCCACCTGACCACGGAACAGGCCGGGTTCCTGGCTGCCGAGGCCGGGGTGCACCGGCTGGTCCCGATCCACATCTCCAAACGCTACCAGAACGTCGCCGACGTCCTGGCCGAGATCGCGACGGTCTTCGAAAGGATCTGATCTACAACTCCCCCTCATCCTCGCTGGCATCTTCGGGTACGGAGCTATCGGCGCTGGCCGTATTCTCGGGCACGGAGAGATCGGGAGTTGCCTCGGCCGCGAGCAGGGCCGCGTCGAGGTGGCCGGAGAGGGCTTCGAGTCTCGTCAGGAAGGGGCCGGCGTACTTTGTTTTCGCTGCGGCGAGCGATTTCTCGAAAGCCTGCAGGTGTTCTCTGGCCTTGGTGAGGTCCGACCGGTCGTAGGCTTCGGCCAGAGCGCGCAGGGAGCGCCCCAGTTGATCGGCGAGGCGCACGGTCTTGAAGGTCGTACTGCCTTGGGCCGGGACCAGGGCAGGACCATCGTAGGATCGATCCGAGGAGCTGTCCTCCCAGCCTTCGAAGCTGGTGTGCAGACTCAAACTCCCCAGTTCGGCCTGGCGGAACTCTTGGCACACGGTCACCGAGGAACCGCTCGGGAGAGGTCGTCCGGCGAGCAGGGTCGAACTGGGTTGATAGGTGCGGCCCGGGGTGAATTCGGGCCGGTCGAGGGAAACCCCGGCCGGGTAGTGCACGGTTAAGCCAACCCTCTGACCGGGTGCGGAGAGGAGGTGATGGAGGTGTTCGAAGTCCCCGGTCGAGGGGAGTGCCGGGAAGGGGTAGACCAAGGCGTCGGAACCGCGGGCCAGCGTGGCAAGAGCAGCGCTCGAACCGTCATCGCCGAGGTCGATTACCAGCAGGTACAGTCCCTTGGCCGTGGTGATGTCGAGCAGCCGTTGCAGCCTGGCCGCTTCGGTGGACGGCAGGGAGAAGCCGCCGTCGGTGAGCAGGAGGATCCGGGAGGTAGCGAACTCCTGGGTCGCCGTCGCTCGGGGCTCGAGGACCTCGTCGATGAGGGCGTCGGGAGAGAAGCGAGCATCGGAGGAAGCATCGGTCAACCTCGCGGCCAGTTCGGTGAGCGCCGCGTCGTCGCTGGCTTCTGCCGCCACCGGGACGAGCGCGGTATCGAGGGTGGCGAAGGTGAGGGTTTCCCCCTCCGTGAGCTGAGCGCGAAAGCCGGTCAGGAAGGCGGTGACCCTGGAGGGGAGGTCGTTCGAGGCCATCGAGGGCGAGCTGTCGACAATGGCTTGGAAATGCAGGGCCTTTTGAGGTGTCACCGAGGGGGGGAGCGCAAGGCGGGCCACCAGGAGATGCAGGCCGTTGCCGCTCTCGAGGGGGACGATGGAGAGATCGAGGGAGGGGTCGGGGTTGGAGGCGGTGAAGGCGGGGAGCAGACCCTCCAGGAAAGACCTGGTGGCGAAGGTCTCAGGGGGGGGAATGACCGCGCGGCGGGTGAGTAGCACCTCGGCATGGCGCAGTCCCGGAACGCCCCAGGCGTTGAGTTCGGCCCCGAGCTCGAGCGGCAAGGGGCGACGTTCGTCATCGGTGGTCCAGGTCGGATCGTCGGGGGTCTCTTGGGAAGAATCTTCCCCGACCGGAGTGACGCAACTGACGAGCCAGGAGAGGAGGAGGACCGAGAGGGTTTTCACCGTGGCACCTGTCGGAGACTGGATTGTTGGACGATGCGGAAGCCCCCGCTCTGCAAGGTGTCGGAGAGCTCGCTCTGGCTGGTTCGCTCGAGGTGGTAGAACACGGCGCCCGCGGGCAGGGCGGAGAGGTCGAGTTCGGCCTTGCCCAGGTCTTCGACGGGCAGCCGTAGGATCGGGTCGACCTCCTCCTGGTTCGACCGGACGACCAGGGTCGTCCGGTATTCGGTGTCCCTGGGTAACCAGGAAACGGTCAAGAGGTTGCCTACGAGTTCGTGTTCTATGGAAGAGAAACACTCGGGGATGGTTTGGTGGTGAGCGAAGAGCCGCCGGTCGTCAGGGTCGAGCAGGTCCACGGAATAGCGGCGGCCCGGGGCGAGGACGTCGAAGTTCGTACGGTAGGTTCTGGCCTTGGGGTCTTCGAGGCGTTGACTGCCCATGAGTACGGTACCGTTGAGCGCGAGCTTGAAGATGGTGCCGTTCAGTCCGGACGTGAGGATCCCCTCGGCCAAACGGAAACTCACCTCGGCACTCGGCCGGGGGGTGGCATCGCAGTCGGGGAGCACGACCGAGAAATCGGCTTCGAGGTGTTCGACGATCAGGTCGTTGGTGAGGGTGAACTCGCGGGTACGGCTGCTGAGGGTGATCACCTCGAGTGCATGGGGCTCGAGTTCTCCCGAACGGGTGATGCGCTGTTTCTGCAGGTGCAGCAGGTGGCTGCCCGGTTCCGTCGGAGGGGTGGCGAGCTCGTACCGGCCCGTGTCCGGGAGGTTGAGCGCCAGGGCGCGATCGTCGATCCAGACGGTCACGGTATCGAGCGTTGCAAAGGGAGACCACTCGGGTGTGAGTTGGCCACCCAAGGGAAGACGTTTGAGTGATTGGGGGTAATCGATGGAGAAAGCAGCTGGGGGGTCGGCCTGCAGTGCAATGGTTTCACCGGTGGGTTGATAGAGGATCTGCACCTGGAAGGATTGCGCTTTGGGCAGAGGGCCGTCGGTCCGTTCGAGACGATAGCCGCGATGCTCGTCGAAGGGGATTGCTTCGCCGTTGACGGAGAGGGTGTAGTCGCTGCTGAAGTAATGACTGTGAACCTCGAGGGGCGGAGCCGAGATGACGATGCGTTGGTCTTTCTCGAAGAGGTGGATGGTGATCTTGGCCTCGGCCTCGAAGAAGGGCTCGTCGTAGTCGATGGGCATACAGCTCCAAAGAAGGAGAGCCATGAGCACGACGCCGAGTTTAAAAAGCTTGGTCCGCATGGTACCTCAAATACTTGCCGAAGAGGATGGACACCGAGCGGCTGCGATTGCTGAGAGTGAGAAAGTCCGGTTTCTGGTCGTCGTCGACGAAGCCCGTGCGCAGGAGTTCCGGACCATTGTTGACCCGCAGGAGCTCGCGATAGCGATCGGCTTCGACGGAGGAAAAATCCTCGGCGGCGAGGGGAGTATCGGTGGGCATTACGGTGAAGGCGAAGAGTTCCAAGGTACTCTCAGTGCCGGAGAGGACGGCGACCAGCCGATGCTCCCCGTCGCGGAGGACCTCGAGAGCCGTGGGCCGAACGCTGCTGTGCACCTCGAGGAGCGCGGAGAACAAGCCGTGCTCGTGGCGAGAGATGGAAAAACCCCGCTCGTCGAGCAGGACGAGGTCCGGGAGACGGTCGGCATCCACGGTCGTCAGGCCGAAACCCAGGTAGGGTTTCTTCGCGAGGGCTTGCCCGGAGCCGCGGTAGGTTCCGTCTGCCTGGAGGTAGAAGATACTCAAGGAAGGGGTTTGTTCGTTGAGCACGAGCAGATCCCGGCGCGTGTCGAGATCGAGGTCGAGCCAGTGCAGACTTCGTCCCCCCTGCTCCAGCGGTAGGAGTTGCCGACCCAGTTCCTTCCCCTCGAGGTCGAACTCGAGTACGGTCAGGAGGGCTTCGGCTGCCGACGTAGCTGCAAGGGTAATGCGGCCGGATACCCCTGCGTTGAGCGCGACGTGGTCAGGTCGGATCGGTACGAAGGGGCGGGCGACAGCATCGAAACCCTCGCCCTCGTCCCTCAGTAGGACGGCTTGACCATCGGCTTCTCGCCAGGCGAGGACCACCGGTTTTCCCGCATTGTCGAGCGCGGTGGCCAGACCTGTTGCCTCGGGCAGAGCGAGGTCGAATTCCATGATTTTACTGAAATTCCCATCATCCTGCAAACTGAGCGCCTTGAACCAGCCCGTCTCGGCGGAGAGCAGCAACAGCTCGGCAGTGCCGTCGGTGTCGAGGTCGAGGAGTTCGAGGTCGGCCGTGGGGCTATCGAGCGCCACGGTGGCGATCAAATCCTGGACGTCGATGATGCCATCGCCATCGGTGTCCTGCTTCGTCGGATCGGTCCCGGTAACCGTGGCTTCGAAATGATCGGGTAGCCCGTCCTTGTCGGTATCGGGGGTCAAGGGGTCGGTCCCTGCATCGTGCAGCCCGTTGTAGACGCCGGTGTTCCTCTCCTGGCCGTCGAGTAGGCCGTCGCCATCGCTGTCTTCCTTGAGAGGATCGGTGCCGAGATTGCTCTCCTCGAGGTTGATCGATCCGTCGGCGTCGTAGTCCAGACCATACGTATAGATGGCCGAGGAGGGGCGGGAGTGCTGGGCTCCGGAAACGACCTGGATCTGGACCAAGAAGGGGGGGCTGCGGCGGGTCATGCCGGGCAGGACGGCCGAGGTGCTATCGGCGCTGACCTCGAGTTCGATCAGGTCGTTGTCGTCCGGTCCGTACTGGAGGAGGTAGGCGTCGATGGCGGGATGGTCGAGGCGGTTCCATTGGACGGTGAGCTCGTCCTGGTCGTCGTAAGGGCCGAAGGCGGCGAAGCGGAGCTGGAAGGAGTCGGTGGTGCGCACGAGCGAGGAGCAGGCCGCGGGGTTGGCACAAGCCTCGGCCGGGGGAGGGACCTCGGCGTTCGGATTCCAGAAGTCGAGAGGATTGTCCCGGGTGTGTTCCTCGACCGACGTACAAGCGGTGAAAAGCAACAGCCAGGCGAGGAGGCGCATCACCAGCCTCCCAGGGTGAAGGTCAGACCGGTGCTCCCCAGCTCGGCGCCGGTTCCGCCAGGGCCTTGCAGCAAGGTCCGGGTCTCTCGGACATCGAGATAGTAGTAAAAAGCCACCGAGCCGAGAATGGTCCCCGTGGTAGCGGCGATGATGGCCTGGAGGAGTTGGCGTTCTGCCGTGTGGCGGCGGTTGCGATAGGTTTCGAAGGCTTGGTCCATGTCTTGTTGGACCACCGCGAAGGAATAGTCGGTATAGGCTTCCCCGGCTTCTCCAGCAGCTTGATCCCGCCGATAGAGGGCAATGCCGGCGTAGGCGAGGACGGCGCCGCCGACGCTGCCGGCGAGTATTGCCATGGTCTTGCTGGTCTCGAGCCTGGAGCGAAGATGGCGACTATCGGGCAATAAACGCAAGTCAAGTCGACGCTCTTCGTTGGGAGCGAGGAGTACGGATTGGCGTAACTCTTCGAAGTTCTTGCGGTACACGGTGAGTTGGTGCCGCCCGGCAGGCAGGTTCGAGCGGGTCAGGGGGGTGGTACCCAGATAGGTACCGTCAAGACTCACCGAGGCTCTCGAGGGTGTGGAGGAGAGGTGCAGTATGGCCGGCAGGGGGATCAGGGGATCGGTGATCACGAGGTGCTCGTCGGAACGAATCTCGATGGTACGCTTGAGCGGACGATAGTCCAGGTGTTGCACTAGGAGGAGGTGCTCGCCCTCGGCCAAGGTCAGATCCGCGCAGCGTTCGGTGGGCATACGCTCGCCGTCGATCCAGACTTCGCCCGGGGGTATGGTCGCCACGGTGATGGTTCCGGTGCGATGGGCGAGGGTGAGATCGAGGACCGCCTCTTTGTCCTCTTCGAGGGTCACGGTCCTCACGAGGTCGAAGCAACCGGTGCGGGCGAGCCGCAGTTCGTGAACGCCGGGTTCGAGCTGGAAGTTCTCCAGGGGGGTGGTGCCGAGCAAGCGTTCGCCGAGGTAGACCGAGGCCTGGGCTGGGGTGCTGCGCAGGGTCAGTCGTCCTGGGGTCCTAAACTCCAGTTCTACCCGGGCCAACTCGTCGCGACGGATGTCGAGGTCCCGCAGCAGTGGG